>NZ_CAJPHA010000033.1:0-64535 GCF_905339895.1 Burkholderia sp. BCC1988 | reverse complement strand
AACCGGTCGCTCTGAATGACGCGGCCGGCACCGGCCGCACCCGCCACTGTCGACACACGCGCGTTCGGGCGCCCATCCCCGCCCTGAACGCGTCGCACGCGGCCGCCACCCGGCCGCGCACGTGCGTCCCGCCGCGCCCCACCCTGCGTGCGCGGCTCATGCGACGGACACCGCCACGCGGGCATCCGCCGCATCCCCTTGTTCGATGCATCGACGTACAACAACACTGGAGACACCTCAATGAAAAGCAGAATCGTGATCGGTTGCGCAGCGCTGGCAGGCGCGCTGGCCAGTAGCAGCGGCTTCGCGCAGAGCAGCGTGACGCTGTACGGCAACCTCGACGCCGCGCTGCTGTACACCAGCAAGACACGCGACGCGGCCACCGGCGCGAACGCCGGCCATCAGTTCGCGATGACCGACACCGGCATGACGCCGACGACGTTCGGGATGACCGGCACCGAAGATCTCGGCGGCGGCCTCAAGGCGAAATTCCAGCTCGAGAGCGGCTTCGCCGTCACCAACGGCGCGTTCGCGCATTCGAACGGCAACTTCTTCGGCCGCCAGGCGTGGGTCGGGCTCGACGGCGGGTTCGGCACGGTCAAGGCCGGCGTGCAGTATTCGCCGTTCCTGCTCGCGATCTTCGATTCGGATCCGCGCAGCTTCTCGCACTTCGGCAGCGGGCTGATCAACTACGTCGACAACGTGCTGGTGACGGGCCTGTTCAACCCGAACGCCGTGTCGTACACGAGCCCGACGATCGCCGGCCTCACCGGCAGCGCGATGTTCGCGTTCGGCGGCAAGGCCGGCGACTTCCAGGCCGGCCGCCAGTATTCGGCGAGCCTCAAGTACGAGCACGACGGCTTCATGATCGACGCCGCGTTCTACGATGGCAACGACGGCACCAACCCGACGCCGACGCCGAGCACCGTCGCGTTCGTCGGGCGCACGATCGGCGCCGCCTACCGCTTCGGCCCGGTCACCGCGAAGGCGTCGTTCACGAGCTACAAGGTCGGCGGCTCGTTCAGCAACAACGTGTACGGCGGCGGCCTCGACTACCAGGCGACGCCGGCCGTCGACCTGAACGGCGGCGTCTGGTTCACCAGCGATCGCAACGACACGGCCAATCACTCGCTGCTCGCGGCGATCGGCACGACCTACAGCCTGTCGAAGGCGACCGCGCTGTACGCGCAGGTCGCGATGGTCAACAACCACGGTGCGATGAACACCGGGCTGGGGATCACCAACGCGCTTTACGCGGTCACCGGCACGACCGTCGGCGCGAACGTCGGGATCCGCCATATGTTCTGATGCACGGGCGGTGGAGGCTGCATCGAACCACCGCCCCGATGCATTCGCACTCCGAATCGTTTTTCGCCGAGTCCGGCCTGCGGCGATGCATCCGGTTCCGGCGCCGCTTCCGTTGCGGACGGATGCGCGTGCAACGCTCCGCCCGCCCGTCACGTCCGTCTTGCCCGTCACGCCGTCACGCCGTCACGCCCATACCCCGTCACGCCCACGCGATCCGCACCGTGCCGCATCCGTCCACGCCGTGATCGCGGCATAGACCGCCGTCGACGCAACCCGTACCGCCTTGCCGCCGCACACGCGCCGCCGCGCGGCATGGCGACTTGCCCGCCTGCGCCATCCGTGTCGTTTTCGACCGGTTTCCGGGCGCATGACCGATAGTCCGTGTTCCCCGTTTCTCTACACTGATTCACACCAACCCACTTGCCTGGTGTCGCGTGCCGCGCGCCGCATCACCGACATCATGGCGATCCCGAGACAACCGCCTTCGTCCCCGACGGTCCCGCGCCCGCCTCGCCGCGCACCCGCTCGGCCGGCCGCGAAGGCGCCTTCCAGGAGCGTTCATTGAGTTCATCGCAAGCGCACCCCGCGAAAGCCCGGTCTTCGCGCAAGGCCCTCAAGCTGGATGACATCACGATCGTCGACCCTGCCGTCCTCAAGCGTGCGGTCGGGGCCATGGCGTTCGGCAACGCGATGGAATGGTTCGACTTCGGCGTCTACAGCTATATCGCCGTCACGCTCGGTAAAGTGTTCTTCCCGTCCAGCAGCCCGTCCGCGCAGCTGCTCGCGACCTTCGGCACGTTCGCGGCCGCGTTCCTCGTGCGTCCGCTCGGCGGCATGGTGTTCGGCCCGCTCGGCGACCGCATCGGCCGCCAGCGCGTGCTCGCCGCCACCATGATCATGATGGCCGTCGGCACCTTCGCGATCGGCCTGATCCCCAGCTACGCGTCGATCGGCATCATGGCGCCGATCCTGCTGCTCGTCGCGCGCCTCGTGCAGGGCTTCTCGACGGGCGGTGAATACGGCGGCGCCGCCACCTTCATCGCCGAGTTCGCGACCGACAGGCGCCGCGGCTTCATGGGCAGCTTCCTCGAGTTCGGCACACTGATCGGCTACACGCTCGGCGCGGCCACCGTCGCGATCCTGACGGCGACGCTGTCGCAGGAAGCGCTGCTGTCGTGGGGCTGGCGCGTGCCGTTCTTCATCGCCGGCCCACTCGGCCTCGTCGGCCTGTACGTGCGGCTCAAGCTCGAGGAAACGCCCGCGTTCAAGAAGGAAGCCGAAGCGCGCGAAGCGGACGAACGATCGCGCCCGAAGCAGTCGTTCGGCACGCTGCTCGTCGAACAGTGGAAGCCGCTGCTGCAGTGCGTCGGCCTCGTGCTGATCTTCAACGTGACCGACTACATGGCGCTGTCGTACCTGCCGAACTACCTGTCGGCGACGCTGCACTTCAACGAGACGCACGGCCTGTTCATGGTGCTGCTCGTGATGGTGCTGATGATGCCGATGACGCTCTACGCGGGCCATCTGTCGGACCGGCTCGGCCGCAAGCCGGTGATGATGTTCGGCTGCGTCGGCCTGCTCGTGCTGTCGGTGCCCGCGCTGCTCTTGATCCGCACCGGCGGGATGCTGCCGGTGTTCGGCGGGATGCTGATTTACGGCACGCTGCTGTCGACCTTTACCGGCGTGATGCCGTCCGCGCTGCCCGCGCTGTTCCCGACGCGGATCCGCTACGGCGCGCTCGCAATCGGCTTCAACGTGTCGGTATCGCTGTTCGGCGGCACGACGCCGCTCGTCACCGCGTGGCTCGTCGATCGCACCGGCGACCTGATGATGCCGGCCTACTACCTGATGGGCGCATCGTTCATCGGCATCGTGTCGGTGCTCGCGCTGCGCGAGTCCGCACGCCGGCCGCTGCCCGGCTCCGCACCGTGCGTCGCGAGCCGTGCGGAGGCGCAGGACCTGATTCGCCGCGGTGCCGACGCGGGCCGCGTGCGCGACCGCCAGTTCACGCCGGTCGGCGAACGCGCATGACGCGGTAACGTCGCAACGCAAGTCGTTGCGTCGTCACGCGATGCCGCGCGGCGCCCGCCGCCGGCATC
The DNA here is from genome assembly GCF_905339895.1 of Burkholderia sp. BCC1988. Taxonomy (NCBI): domain Bacteria; kingdom Pseudomonadati; phylum Pseudomonadota; class Betaproteobacteria; order Burkholderiales; family Burkholderiaceae; genus Burkholderia; species Burkholderia sp. BCC1988. The sequence goes on along the minus strand of NZ_CAJPHA010000033.1, from coordinate 61,128 downwards.
GCGTGCGGCGTTCAGCCCGCCGCGAGCTGCTGCTCGTCGAACCAGTCGAGCAGCATCCGCGTGACGAACGCGGGGTTCTCCAGGTTCGAGATATGGCCGGCGTCCGGCACCAGCGCATGGCGGCAGCCGATCACGCTCGCCATCTTCACCGTCTCCGACGGCGGGCGCGCCATGTCGCCCGCGCCGCACATCAGCAGCGTGCGTTCGGCATCCAGCCCGGCGAGTGCGGCGAGCGTATCCGGCCGCCCGAAGATCAGCCGGCCGAGCGGGACGATCGATTCCCGCAGCCGGTCGGCCGGCAGGTTCGCGAGCGCCGCGCGAAAGGCGCGCGGCACCGGGTCGGCCAGGTTCACGTCCGGCCGGAAGAACAGCGGCACGATCGCATCGAGCAGCGGCGGCGCGATGCAGCCGGCGGCGGCGATCGCATCGAGCATCCCGAAGTAGCGCAGCCGCGTCGCGTCGGGTTCGGCCTCGAGCGACGCGTCCATCAGCACGAGCGAGCGCACGCGCTGCGGTTCGCGCAACGCGAGCCGCGCGCCCCACATCCCGCCGACGCTCAGCCCCACGACCGCGCACTGCTCGATCTCCAGCGCATCGAGCAACGCGCTCGCGTGCGCGGCGAGATCGTCGAGCGTCTGCGTGCCGGCAGGCAGCGGGCCCGACGCGCCATGTCCCCACAGGTCCGGCACGATCACGCGATACCGGCTCGACAATGCGTCGATCTGCGGCGCCCACATCGCGGCATCCCACAGATAGCTGTGCCCGAACAGCACCGGAAATCCGGTGCCGTGATCCTGGTAATGCAGGGTGCTGCCATGAACGATGTGTGCGGGCATGTCGTCTCCGGATGTCAATGCGGTGGGCGGTGAGCGGCGGCCCGGCAACGGGCGTCGCGATCCGCGGCGTTCTGCGACGAACGCGAAGCGGCGAATCATCGCACAGGTTGCCGCCGTTGCGGGTGACTGCCGCGCGTGCCGCGACGCAGCGCATCGCGCACTTGCGCCGCGCGGCCGGCACGACGCCGATCGCGCGACGCGGCCGGCGCCGGTGCGGCCGCCGCGATGGCGCACCACGCCGCGCGTGAAGCAACCGCCGACATGACTGCGGCGCCGGACGACCTCGGATCGTCCGGCGCCGCGACGGGTGAAACGCGCGCTCAGAACACCGCGTGCCCGCTGATGAGGCTCGGCAGCCAGGTGGAGAAGAACGGCATGTACGTGACGATGTTGATCGCACTGAAGATCGCGAGGTAATACGGCCACGCCATCTTCGTCGTCTCGCCGATCGACACGTTGCCGATCGCGCAGCCGACGAACTGCACCGAGCCGATCGGCGGGTGCACGAGTCCGAGCGAGCAGTTCAGCAGCAGCATGATGCCGAACTGCACCGGCCCGACGCCGCATGCCATCGCGATCGGCAGGAACAGCGGCGTCGTGATCAGGATGTGCGCGGCCATGTCGACGAACGTGCCGAGGAACACCTGGATGATGTTGATGTACAGCAGCATCAGCCACGGCGCGGCGGTCGACTGCTTGAGCAGCCCTTCGATCGCATCCGGAATCTCCAGGTACGACATCTGGAAGCGCAGCATGTTGGACACGGCGATCAGCAGCAGCACGACGCCCGTCGTGCGCGCCGCATGCGACAGCGCGCGCCGCAGCTTCCCGGCCGTCAGCGTCCGGTAGACGAGCGCGGTCAGCACGAGCGAGTACACGACGGCGATCGCGGCGGCTTCGGTCGCGGTCGCAATCCCCTTCGCGACACACACGAGGATGATCGCGATCACCATCAGGCCCGGCACCGCGCCGACGAAGCTGCGCAGCACCGCATACCAGCCCGGGAACGACGGCAGCGCCGACGAACCGTCCTCGCGGCGCGGATAGCCGTGGCGCACGGCCTGCCAGTATGCGGCCGCGAGCACGAAGCCCATCACCCACAGCACCGGCAGGAGGCCGGAAAACAGCAGGTCGCCGATCGACACGCCGCTCACCGGCTGGCCGTGCAGCACCCCCGTGATCCCCTGCGCGGCGAACGCGTAGATGATCATGTTGGTCGACGTCGGCATCAGCGCGCCGGCGAGCGACGCGTGGGTCGTCACGTTGACCGCGTAAGCCGCGCTGTAGCCTTCGCGCTTCATCAGCGGAATCACCACGCCGCCCATCGCGGAGGTATCGGCCGTCGGCGAGCCCGACACGCCGCCGAACAGCGTGCACGCGACGACGTTGGCCATCCCGAGGCCGCCGCGGAAATGGCCGACGGTGGCCTGCGCGAAGCGCAGGATCCGGTCCGCGATGCCGCCGTGCAGCATCAGCTCGCCGGAGAAGATGAAGAACGGCACCGCGAGGAACGAGAACGCGTTCATCCCCGAGATCATCGCCTGCATCGCGGTCGCGATCGGCAGCCCTTCGACCAGGTAGGTCAGCACGCAGGAAATGCCGAGCGCGAACGAGACCGGTACGCCGAGCACGAGGAAAACCAGAAAACTGACGGACAGGATCGCGAGTTCCATGGCGTTATTGTCCCGACGAAGAACGACGAAGCGCGAGCAGGTGCTCGAGCGAGAAGAGGATGATGGCGATCGCCGCGGGAATCGTGATCAGGTAGCGCACGCCTTCGGGCAACCCGATGATCGGAATGCGGTCGCCCATCGTCTCCGCGGCCATGCTGCCGCAGCCGACCATGATCGCGATCGCGAACGCGATCAGGCTCAGGTGCTGGATCGCGATCACCACGGTACGCGGGCCCGGTGACAGGCGCCGCACGAGCGAGTCGAGGCCGATGTGGCCGCCGTCGCGCACCTTCATCGCCGCGCCGAACATCGCGATCACGATCACCAGCAGCAGCGCGATCGGCTCGACGAAATCGGGCGCGTTCTCGAACGCGTAGCGCATCACGACCGCGTAGAACACCAGCACCGTGAGCGCCGCGAGACACAGCGACGCGACCACGGCCAGCGCGCGGAACAACAGGTCGTTCATGCAGCGCAGGCGCGGCGCCGCCGCATGCGGCCGGCACGGCGCCGCACCGTCCGCGGCCGCCGCGTCCGATGCGCCCACGGCCGCCGCGCCGTTCAGGGAAGCGCGACGGGTCACTTGGTGGCCTCGATCTCGTCGACGATCTGCTTCATCTGCGGCGTCTTCTCGTACTTCGCCCACAGCGGCTGCATCGCCTTCACGAATGCCGCGCGGTCGATCTGCGCGGCCGGCAGGATCTTCGCGCCGCCCTTCGTCACCGTCTGCTGCGCCGATGCCTCGCGCGCGGTCCACAGCTTCTGGTAGTACGGCACCGAATCGGCCGCTGCCTTCCTGATCGCGGCCTGTTCCTGCGGCGACAGCGTGTCCCAGATCTTCTTCGAGAACACCAGCACTTCCGGCGTCATCGCGTGCTGCGTCTCCGAGTAGTCGGGCGCCACCTCGAAGTGCTTGGTTTCCTCGTACGACGGCAGGTTGTTTTCCGCCGCATCGACGAGGCCCGTCTTCAGGCCCGTGTAGACCTCGGCGAACGGCATCGGCGTCGGCGTGCCGCCCATCGCCTTGATCTCGTCGACCATCAGGTCCGATGGTTGCACGCGCACCTTCAGCCCTTTCATGTCGGCCGGCGTGCGCACCGGGCGCTTCGCGTAGATCGAGCGCGCGCCGCTCTCGTAGAACGTCAGCGCGATCATCCCCTTCGCCGCGAACGCGTCGAGGATCTTCTGGCCGGCCGGGCCGTACATCGCCTTGCGGAAATGGTCGACGTCGCGGAACAGGAACGGGAACGACGGGATCAGCGACTCCGGCACAATCTCGTTGAACGACGCGCCGTTCACGCGCGCCATGTCGATCGCGCCGATCCGCACCTGGTCGACCGTGTCCTTCTCGGAGCCGAGCGCGCTGTTGCCGAACACCTTGATCGAGTCCTTGCCGCCCGTCAGCTTCGACAGCTCGTCGCCCATGTACTTGACCGCCATGTTGGTCGGGAAGCTGTCGCCGTGCACGTCCGCCGAGCGGAACACGCGGGCCTGCGCGGACACCGCGAAGCCGGCCATCAGCGCGACGGCCAGGGCGGTACGGGAGCGGGTGAATCGGTGCTTCATCGTCAGTCTCCTTGATGGTTGTTCGTCGTCTGGCGGCGATCCGGGCGGCTTGCGCATCAGTCGGGGCACGGCCTTCGCTGAATCGCAGTCATACGTTGTATGACGTGTGGAAGCGAATGTACGTCGGTTAATCGTTTAACTCACTTGGTGCATACCCTATAGGCGCTTCTGTAGCGGGTTTTCGGCGAGGCAAAGGGAAAAGCCTTCTCTGTTCAGCGCGTCGCCGGCGAAACGTTTTCCGGAGATGAGGCTGCGTTTGACCCGGCGCGGTGACGTGTCGTTTTCCGGAGCCGGATACTCTCTTTCGTTTCTATTTCTACAGTCATAGGATGACTGACTGCCTTCGGCGACGGCTGGCTCGAGGCGGGCGCCGTCGTTGTAATGACGACGTGACGATGCCGTTGCCCCCGCGGTCATGCGGGGCGTCGCGTCATCGTTGCCGGCGTGCCTGCTCACGCGTGCTGGCGGCACCGCGCGTCGACCACGGCGCATGCCGTCGCGGCAGGCACGCGCGATGCGCGCTTGCCGCGACATCGGAAACACGCAAGGAGGTGTGCGATGCAGACGACCAGAACGCCGGCGGGACAGCGTCAGGACACGCCGTTGAATCCGGGCGACGAAGGGCCGCCCGATGCACCGGGCGTCGGCGAGGATCTATGCGGCGTGTGCCGCGGCACCGGGATGGTCGAAGGACAGCCATGCGCGGTGTGCGGCGGGACGGGCAAGGTATTGCAAGGGATCGGCGGCGGCTAGACGGTCAAACGGAAGCGATACGTGCAGGCCGCCTTCGGCGCCGTGGGGCGCCCGGACGAGCCACGGATCGCATGCGACCGCGCTGCAACGCCGCGATTGACCGGAATCGGGTATCCGCGCGGCGCGCGGCGCGCGAACGACCTCAACGCCCGAGCCGCCGGTCCCGCAGAAACGCATTCAACTCGCCGCCCGCATGCTCGATGTGACGCTTGAGCAGCGACGCCGCCGCGCGCGCATCGCCCTTGCGGCACAGCGCGACGAGCTCCGCGTGCTCGGATTCGGCCACGTCACGCGCGGCCTCGGACAGCGACAACTGCACGCGCGTGTAGCGGTCGGTCTGCTGCAGCAGCGACGCGACGATCGCCGCCGTCTTCGGCTGGTCGGCGCGCGACAGCAGCAGATGATGCAGCTCGGTGTTCAGTTCGCCCCAGCGGCCGGACTGGCTCGCGTGCAGGACTGCGCTGTATTCGTCGAGGATCGCATCGAGCCGCGCGAAATCCTCGGCGGTCAGCTTCGGAATCGACTTTTTCAGCAGCACGGGCTCCAGCAGCGCGCGCAATTCGAACAGTTCGGTGATGTCCTCCGGCGACAGCTCCGACACGATCGCGCCCTTGTGCGGCAGGATCTTCACGAGCCCTTCGCTCTCGAGCTGCACGAGCGCTTCGCGCAGCGGGATCCGGCTAATGCCGAGCTCGGTCGCCAGCGCATCCTGGCGAAGCTGGTAGCCGTCGACGTATTCCCCCGTCAGGATGCGGCGGCGCAGTTCATTCGCTGCGGCTTCGGCGCGCGTGGCGTAGACAAGAGCGGGGCGTTTCTCGTTCATGTTGCGGTTCGGACTGGGGATGGCGGTCAGGCAAGCGCCGACGCGGCGCTGGATATTGCATACTTTCTACGATATTAGCAGAGCGGCCTTGCGGGCGAGCGTCGGCGGTCGCCGCCACAGGCGACGTCGGCATCGACGTCAGGTGTTCCCGCAATACGGCCACCGGACGCTCAGCGGCGCGCTTTCTCGAAGTCGGCACGGCAATGAACCAGGCTGCGGCCGCGCGCTGATCGAGCATGCGCGCTAGCACAAGCGCTCGACGATCATGACGTCCGTGTCGTCCCGCGCCCGCAACATGAGCCACGTTTCATCGCGAACGGCAACACCGTCGCGTTGCGCCAGCCTGATCGGCCCTACGTCCAGCCGGCCATGATCGACAACCAGATAAGCGGAACCGGGCATCGGCAACGCGTGCCGCAACGCCGTGCCTTCACGCAGCGTCGCGATACGCACGCGTGCATCGGCATGAATGGGCAACGCGCCGGCGCGGACATCCTCCGGATCGCCGCTCGCCAGCGTCACGAATCGGCCCTCGCGACATCCGGACGAACAGACACGCGTCGCACAGCGCGGTGTACCGCCAGGTGTGCGCGGACGCAGCCGGATCTGGAACTGCCGCGCGGGCATATTCTCGTCGTTGCGCTCGGCGTGATGGATCGCCGTGCCGGCACTCGTCACGTGGACGGAATCGGCGACCAGACGCACGCGATTGCCCGCGTCGTCTTCATGCGTGATGGCGCCCGACCGCACCCACGTGACGATCTCGACGTCGCGGTGGGCATGCGGGCCAAGGCCCGAGTGCGGCGCGAACTCGACGTCGCTCAACATGTAGAGCGGACCGAGCGGCGCATCGTCGGCGCGCCCGGATTCGCCGATGCGGAAATGCTGGCGAATGTCGACACGGCCGCGCCGGATTGCGCCAAGCACAAGAAAAGGCCGATGTTCAATCATGACGGAGCCCGGTTCGAGTACGCCGGGCGCGGATCGCGATCGTCGCAGACGGCGTCTTCCGCACCCGCGCGCCGTGGCTGCGCTCAGATCTGCTGCTGGCCGCCATCGACGAACAATTCGATGCCGTTCACGAAGCTCGCGTCGTCCGAGGCCAGGAACAGCGCCGCGCTCGCGATCTCGCCAGGCTCGCCGAGGCGCCCCATCGGGATCTGGGCAGCCAGATAATCGGCGAGGCCCTGGCGCTGCGCGGCATCGTCACCGGCGAGATCGAGCAGGCCAGGCGTGCGGGTCGCGCCCGGGCTGATCGTGTTCACGCGGATGCCGCGTTCCTTGAGATCGAGAATCCAGCTGCGTGCAAAGGCCCGCACCGCTGCCTTCGAAGCCGAGTACACGCTGAACGCCGCGGTGCCCGCGCTGCCCGCCGTCGAGCCGGCGAGAATCACCGAGGCACGCTCGGCAAGCAGCGGCAGCGCTTTTTGTACCGTGAACAGCACGCCCTTCACGTTGCGCTCGAAGGTGTCGTCGTAGTGTGCTTCGGTGATGCTGCCAAGCGGCAGCATCGAGCCGCCGCCGGCGTTCACGAACAGCACGTCGAGGCGGCCCTGTTCTTCCTTGATCTGCGCATACAGCGCGTCGAGCTCATCGAGCTTGGTGGAATCCGAACGTACGCCGGTCGCCTTGCCGCCGGCTTCGCGAATGCCCTTCACGGCGGCATCGAGTTCTGCCTGTCGGCGGCCCGTCAGATAGACGTGCGCACCTTCTGCCGCGAAGCGTTCGGCGGTGGCGAGACCGATGCCGCTGGTTGCGCCGGTGACGAGTGCGATCTTGTTGTCGAGTTTGCGTGCCATGGTATTGCTCCTTTCGTTGGGTCGGTGTGGGGTTTCGTTGCATCGCGTACTGCGATGTGAGGAGAATATCGACGGCCTCATCTTTTCGAAATAGAATTGATTGCAAACAAACGTTGCATAAATGAAAAGATGAGGAAAGATGGCTCAACTACCCGATTTCGAGGGGCTCGCGATGTTCGCGAAGGTGGCCGAGCACGGTTCGTTTGCCGCCGCGGCGCGCGCGACCGGCGTGTCGGTCGCGACCGTCTCGCGCGGCGTGGCCCGCCTGGAGGACCGGCTGGGCGCGCGGCTGTTCAATCGCACGTCGCGTCAGCTCTCGCTCACCGAGTTCGGCCGCACGATCAGCGAGCAAGCCGGCGAGATCTATCGCCAGGCCGAGGAGGCGGAAAGCTCGGCACGCGAAATGTCGGTGCGGCCACGCGGGCTGGTGCGTCTGGCCGTGCCGATGTCGTACGGGCTGCGCTGGGTCGCGCCGCTGCTGCCGGGCTTCTTTCGCGCGTATCCGGAAGTGTCGATCGACCTGCATCTGTCGGATGCGTCGGTCGATCTGGTCGCCGACGGGTTCGACGCCGCGCTGCGGATCGCCGCGCTTCCGGATTCGTCGCTGGTCGCGCGGCGGCTGTGCGCGGTGACGCAATTCGTGGTGGCGTCGCCGGAATATCTGACGCGTGAAGGACGGCCCGCCCATCCGCGCGAACTCGCGGATCGTCCTTGTCTCTCGTACGCATACCGCGCGCGTAGCGCCGTATGGCGCTTCACGAACGACGCAGGCGAAGAAGAGCCGGTGATGCCGGCGGGCCCGCTGCGCGTGACGAACGCCGATGCGCTGTTGCCCACGCTGCTCGCCGGACTGGCGATTGCCGAACTGCCCGAGTTCATCGCCGGCGATTACCTGGCCGACGGTCGTCTCGAAGCGATCCTGACCGACTGGTCGCTGACGAAGGGCGGCATTTACTTCGTCACGCCCTCGGCGCGCGCGCGGCCCGCGAAAGTCGCGGCGCTGTCGGATTATCTTGCCGAGCACCTTTCCGAGCCGACCTGGCGATGGCCGAAATGATGTGTCGGCGCGGTTGATCGGCCGGCGCCCATCATTGCATTCATGCAACGATGGTTTTCAAACGATTCTGTTTCGCAAATATTGTCCGGACCGTATTCTCCTTTCCACCGGCTGCACGACATCACGCCGCAAGCCGCCATGCAGCAGGTGGCGACTGCGTTGACGACGCGCCTGCAATGAATCGCTTCCATTCACGCTTTTATCGAGCCGATCATGAACAACGCCAAACAACTGCTTTTCGCTTACCTCGAATCGATTCGCGATCCACGCGCGGCTGGCGCACTGTTTGCCGACGACGGTGTACTGGAACTGCCGTATCTCAAGTCACTGGGTATCGACGCACGCGCGCAGGGGCCCGGTGCGATCGAAGCCTTCATTGCCTCGCTGCTCGCGAAAGTGCCGGATTTTGCGTTCAGCAATGTGCGGCTGCTGATCGAAACGCCCGAGCAGGTATTCGCCGAATATGAAGTCGAAGCGCTCGTTCCATCGACGGGGAAAATCTATCGCCAGTTGTACGCAGGGCGGCTGGTGGCGCGCGACGGCAAAATCCTGCTGTTGCGCGAAGCACTGGATACGATGGCCGCGGCACACGCATTCTCGGCGGCGCAATCCGCTTGAAGCGATGACGATGAAAGGCCGCTCGAGCAATCGAAGCGGCCTGCCGATGTTGCATCCCGACCGGCGCTTCTGGCCGGTAGACGTCACCGTCATATAGAATGACGCGCTTTGCCCGCACGCCTATGTGGTTCAAGAATCTTCAGCTTCATCGTCTTCCGGCACCGTGGGCCGTTACCCCCGATCAGATGGAAGCATGGCTGGCGCCCCACGCGTTTCAGCCGGGCACCAGCGTCGAAATGCAGCGCTCGGGATGGGCGTCGCCGCGTGACGACGGCGCGCTCGTGTATTCGATCAACCGGCAGATGCTGCTGACGTTTCGCGCCGAAAAGAAGCTGCTCCCGGCGTCGGTCGTCAATCAGGTGACCAAGGCCCGGGCGCTTGAGGTCGAGGAGCAGCAGGGTTTCAAGGTCGGGCGAAAACAGCTGCGCGAACTCAAGGAGCAGGTGACCGACGAACTGCTGCCGCGCGCGTTCACCATTCGCCGCGATACCCGCGTGTGGATCGATACGGTGAACGGCTGGCTCGTCATCGATGCGGCCGCACAGGCACTTGCCGACGACGTTCGCGGCCTGCTCGTCAAATCGATCGATCAATTGCCGCTCGCCGGCGTCCAGGTGGCGCTGTCGCCGGTCGCCGCGATGACGGACTGGCTGCTGTCCGGCGAGGCGCCGGGCGGATTCACCGTGGACCAGGACGCCGAGTTGCGCTCGAGCGGCGAAGGTGGCGCCACGGTGCGATACGTCGGCCACGCGCTGGAAGCGAACGACATGCGCCGGCACATCGAGGCCGGCAAACAATGCATGCGCCTCGCGATGACCTGGAATGACCGCATCTCCTTCGTGCTGACGCCGTCGCTGACGATCAAGCGTGTCACGCCGCTCGACGTGATCAAGGAGGCGTCGGATCCCACCGCGCAGAACGACGACGAACGCTTCGACTCGGATGTCACGCTGATGACGGGTGAATTGGCGCGGATGTTGACCGATCTCGTCGATATCCTGGGTGGCGAGCGGCAAGACTCGGTTCAAATCGCGGCAGCAGCCTGAACCTCGTCGGCTGTCGAGGATCGTCGCCGCGCGACGGCGCGACGGCGCGGCTTCGCGCTGACGCGACCTGTCGGGGAGGACCGTCGCAGCTCTGGCGGCGGGGTGCGGCGGCGGGGTGCTGCTGCGCGCTCGCGGCCCTGAACCATCATTCATTTCGGCGCGACGCGACATCAGCGTGTATCGATGCAGGTCACGCAGGGTTTGCCTGAACCTCCAAGAAACGTTCAAGTTTCTTCCGGACCTGCCGTAGACTATTACGGTTTCAATCGCTGATCCTAGAGGCGCATGTTCCTGAAACACAGTCATCCGATGAGATTTACCGAAACAAGAAATTTGCTGGTGCAGGCGATCACCACGCTCGGCGCCCCCTCGAAAGAGAAGGCAGGCTATTTCAGATTTCAGCGTTTGATTGACGCCTCGTCGACTACTACGCTGGCCGTATATGGCGAGAACATCGGCAACAATCTTGTCGAGCTTGCTTTCAACATCGATGCGTTTGCCTCCGCGCTGAAACTCGAACCCGGACAAGCGCGCGAGTGGGTGGCGGCTCAACGGGCCGCGACGAATCGCGAAGTGCACGAGAATCCGCGCTGGAAATATGCACGCGTTGGAATCGGCAACGAAGCGGAACTCGCCGCGTTCCTGGCTGCCTGGCGAGCGCTGGCGACATCGACCAGAGTCCCCGCCGCGCGAAAGCAGCCGCCCTCCGAGGGATTCACGTCGGTGCCGTACTATGTCGAAGCCGACGGATCGAAGACATTCTTTCTTCCGGACTTGATGCGGACCAAGGGGTATCAGGTCGGCACGAAGAATCGCGAACGGTATTTCGTCGATTACTGGGATGCGCTCGCCTTTCTCAAGGACATGTACAAACCGGCATTTCGGCGCCGGAATGGGAATGGCATTGCGGGCATCGTCACGTGTGACCACGGTAACGCCGAGGAAGTCAGCATCAGCTATCTGCAGCGCCTGCTTGCTGCGGTCGGGAAGAAGGGGGCGCGTCATGGCTGAAGCGTTCGTACGCGTCCCATTCCATGTCGAGAAAGAGACCGGGAAGAAAACCTTCTTTCTGCCCGAGTGTCGGCTCTCGAAAGGCTATGAGATCGGCGCACGCGACAAGGACAAGGAGAGCGGAATTCAGGATTACTGGACCGCGCTCGACAAACTGCTGACGATGGAGCGACCTCGCTTCAGGCGTCAGAACAAGAATGGCAAGCCAGGCACCGTGACGTGTGAGCCTGGCGATATCGAGGAAGTCAGCCGATCATTCATCGAGTCTGAGCGAGCAAAACATGGCGGCTGAGGCAGCGATTTCACTTTGGAACGCGGCGACCGATCTGCTCGACGCGAACTTCCATTTCCGTTCAACAGATCGTGCGAATCATCTCCGCCGGTCATACCGCACGGATGCCAATGCGCCTTCACTGGACGTATGGCTGACCGACGACATGCTCCTGATCGAGTCGCCTGTCGCGGTGCCTGAGCTTGCAGCACATCTTGCACCGTCGGAACCGGAATCTACGGGACGTCTCCGATACCGCATCGAACGCATCGCCGACCTGGCATCAGCCGTCTCACACATGACCGGCGCGCCTCCGGCCCCAGGTGAGCAAGCGCCCGACGCCGTCGCGGACGAGTCATCTACAGACAACATCATGAACACGCCAACCAACACGATTCTTTACGGACCTCCCGGCACGGGCAAGACCTATCGAACCGCCGAGATTGCGGTGGCGATCTGTGACGGAAAGGTGGATAGCGACCGCCAAGCGCTCATGAGCCGCTATGAAGAGCTTCGCAGTGAGGGGCGCATCAGCTTTGTCACCTTTCATCAGTCATACGGCTACGAGGATTTCGTGGAAGGACTGCGTCCGGAGGCGGCGAAAGATGGCAGCGTGTCTTATGAGATTCGTCCGGGCCTATTCCGAAAGGTCGCCGATGCGGCGAAGCGCAATACGGTAGTGCAGACCGGTCTGCGAGGCGCGCCACTCGCGGAGCGCAAGATCTACAAGATGTCACTCGGTGCCGCCGGCTCGGTAAAGGGCAACGCGATCTTCCAGGCGTGTATCGAGAAAGGCTATGTGCTGCTCGGCTGGGGCGAGGACATCGATTTTACCGATTGCGAGACCGAGAGCGATATCCGCAAGAGGGTGCAGGACGAAAGGCCCCACGACGAGCGTGTCGCGTCGCATACGCGTTTCGTCAATGCGTTCAAGAACGAGGTGAAATCGGGCGACATCATCATCGTGTCGAAAGGCAACAGCGCATTTCGTGCAATCGGCGAAGTTACGGGCGAATATGAATATCTCGAAGCGCCCATTGCCGGGCAGAATCAGATGCGCAACGTGCGCTGGCTGGCCGTGTTCGAAAAGGAGCACAACGTGAATGAGATCTACGATCGCTCGTTCACGATGCAGACGCTCTATCGGCTCAATTCGAGCTTCCTCAAGGCCGGTGCTTTGAGTGAACTCCTGAAAGCACAACAGCAAGCCGTTAATCTGCCGTTCGTATTGGTCATCGACGAAATCAACCGAGCCAATATCTCGAAAGTGTTTGGTGAATTGATAACGTTGCTGGAACCCGATAAGCGTGAAGGCGCGTCGAATCCGCTGACCGTCAAGCTGCCTTACTCGGGGCTGGACTTCAGCGTGCCGTCGAATCTTCACGTGATCGGCACAATGAACACGGCGGACCGCTCAATCGCCCTGCTCGACACGGCGCTGCGACGACGCTTCGAGTTCGAGGAACTACAGCCTGACTGTTTGAAGCTAAAGGCAATCGACGTCTCCGGCGTGAACCTTGGAGAGATGCTTGCGGCACTCAACGAGCGCGTGGAGTTCCTCTACGACCGGGATCATACGATCGGTCATGCCTACCTTCTCGGCGTGCATGACCTGCCCGGTCTGGACCGCGTGTTCCGGAGAAAGATTATTCCCCTGCTGCAGGAATACTTCTACGAAGACTGGGCAAAGGTCATGCTCGTGCTCAACGACACTGCGGGTGGGTTCATTCAAGCAGACAAATGGATTCCGAAAGGCCTGTCCGACGGCATCGACGGCCTGGAGGCACGCATACGTTATCAAGTCAATCCGAATCCGTTCGAGTTACAGTCGTATCTCAACATCTACCGGTAAGCGCAGTGGCCATCGTCTCGGTTCGTGAGCACGGGAAGCTCGCCGTCGGCACGCCACGCTCGGATCTGCCGGTGGTATCGGCCGCTATCGCGACGGATATCACGGCGATCAAGAAAGTGTACGGCTTCGAGGTGTTCAAGTACGTCAACGCGACGACGATTGCGGCACAGCAGTATGTCGGCGTCCTGCAGACGGGTACCGAGATTGTGGAGGTTCTGCCGAAGATCGCTGGCGATGACGATCACGTGCGTCGTAATCTGGTGGGCATGTTGAGTGTTGCGCTGGATCTCGACATCGGAGAAGGCGAGATTGCACGGGTGGGTAAGCAAACTCAGGGAGTGCTGGAAATGCTCATCCGCCTGTATTGTGACAAACTTTTCGAGCAAGTCCGCCGCGGGCTCGGGAGGCGCTACGAGACGCTCGAGGAGAATCTCTGCGTGATGCGGGGGCGTTTGTCGATTCCCGCGCAGATCCAGAAGAATGCGGCCAATCCCGAGCGCCTTTATTGTCACTTCGACGAATTCCATGAAGACAATCCGCTCAACGTGATTCTGAAGGCATCGGTTCGCTTCCTGCTCAAGCGTTCGCGCTCGTTCAGCAATCAGCAACGGCTTTCGGAATTGCTGCTGGCCCTTAAGGGCGTGAGCGATTGCGCACCCGCATCGCTGCCGTGGCCACGTGTGAATTTCGACCGACTCAATGAACGATATAAGCCGTGCTATCGGCTTGCGGAATTGTTTCTGCGCCGCGCATCTCCGGACGTCACGGCGGGGGGGACTCACGGCTTTTCGCTGTTCTTTGACATGAACCTGCTGTTCGAGGAGTACATCGGACGCGTCGCGTTGCGGGTTCTCGCAAGGCACGGACTTCGTGGGCGCCTGCAAGGCCCACGTAGATTCCTGGCATACGATACTGCGACAGATAAGGCCGCATTCGCAATGAAACCCGATCTCGTTGCGATGATGGATTTGGAGCCGCGTATCATCCTCGACACCAAATGGAAGCGACTCTCCCCCGAGGAGTCGAAGGAGGGTGTCGCTCAGGCGGACTTGTATCAGATGTACGCCTACGCCAGTTGCTACGGCTGCGGGAACGTCGTGCTCGTCTATCCTCACGACTCCCCCTTGGGTGAATGCGCTGGGGTGCGCCGAATGTTTCGACTCAACACCTCTAGACGCGGGACGCAACCGGCGGAGTCGACCACGCTTAGCATTGCCACAGTCGACCTGACAGACCTGAGACTCGTTTCGTCGCAACTCGAGCGCATCTTTGCGCCCATGCATAAGCTCTTTTGAAGAATCGCCATCCGAATGGCGGCGGCCCATCCGAGTATGACAACGGGGAACTCGTCATCAGCCGATCGCCCTGCGCGTGGAGTTCTTTCAAAAATAATATCCAGGACGCCTGCATGCAACCCGCCGCCGCATCTGCAACTGTCACCCCAGTGATGCAGCAGTACCTGCGCCCTATCTGACAAGGCTCGGCGCATAAAGCTACGCCAAGACCTATACCCACCCTTTTGGGGACGGCAGTTACCGACGGTGGATTCAACCGGTCGCTACAACAGCGTGATGGAATCGTTCAGCCGGTGTATCGAAGTTTAGTGTCTTGCGTGGACGTTCGTTGAGCCGTCGGGCGATGGCTTCAAGCTTGTTCGGGCCGGAGACCCCGAAGTTTCAGAAACATGTTTTCCAAGTCATGTGGGCCGACGTCGGCGGCCATTTTCACGCCCAGCGTCCGCTTCATAAGATGGAGCCCGCCCATGAACTGTGGCTGCTGCCCGGGCACCATCAGCATCGGCATCAGCAGATATGTGCCGGCCTTTTCGTAGAGATCTAGGAATCTCGTGAGATTGACATCGTCGGGAGGCTCCATGGTAAGCGAGCGCGACGCGACCATGGCAATCCGCGATTCTCCCGGATTCGCCGGAATTTTCGAGGTCACGACCATACCATAGTGCGTCGGATGCTCAGCGGAGAATCGTCGAATGATGCCGATGTGGATTTCTTCCTCCTTGTCCACCGTTCCGAACCGCTCGCGCCATCGCTCAAAGATCTTCGCCGCAGCTTCCCGATTATTAAACATCAACGCCAAGAAAGGCGGCGCCTTAGGGTCAACGACTCCGTAGGCGGCGCCTATCCAGCCTGCACGATCCCAGAGGTGCACGTCGATGACCGAATGTACTTTCACATCGCGGTGGTCGGTCATCTTACGAAAATCCGACTTGTCGCGAGGTTCATTTGTGGCCGGAGTAGACGTTATGCTTGGCGAAAGTTCGCGATCCACCGCCGGTCTGTCAGGCCTCGCGTCGAACCGCTTCGGTGAATGCTTATCCCAAGAGGCCAGGCGCGAAACGCCGCCGAAGATACGCTGGCGGCTAAAGCACAGGGACCCAATCATCGCAGCGCGATCCAACGCCGCGTCTGTCTTGAACAGGCGAGATGCCGCGTCTTCAGAATTCTTCATGCGGCAGGTCGCCGAAAAGATGGTGGCTGCGATCTCCAGCAACATATTGAGAAAGTCACCATATACCGACGGTGATCCAGGAAACACCCCCATGGGCCATCGGACCGTCGCCCTCATTCGATCCATGTTTACCGTCACCTCGAAGCGAGTGATGTTCGCCTCGACAACAGAGACATCGAAACGCTCGACATGTGCGAAGGCATCCAGTTCGAACGCTGTCGCGAAGAACGCCTCGACCGTCCCGACAATAGCTTCAGCAACGGTGACACCGGTGTCAGTAGGCTCGTGCGTCACGTTGACCTGTACGCCAAGAACCGACGTAGCGAACAGCTGGTTGTTCTGGTCGTTGAAGATGGCGGGTCTCCAGCACGCGTCGCCCGCGGGCTGGCCCGCCAATTGGTTGAAGAAGCTTGCGATGTTTTGGGCGGATTCGCTTTCTGGAATCCATCCTTCGTCTCGCAGCAAATCCTCGTAACCCAGCATGTAAAGCAGCGTGAACCGGCTGTGGACCAGGTCCAGCCCTCGCAGAATGTCGGGAATCATCTCCAGCCGCGGCACTTCCGTGGAGGAAAGATTCGCCAGCTGACAGGCAAGCATCAAGTCGAAGTCTTGCAACTGCTCAACGGCGCGCCTCGACGACTCGTCGTTGTGGGGCAAAGAGTTCAGGCAGCCCCTCGCGACTTGAATAATTTCCAACACTTCAGGAAAGTGCTTTAGCTCGACTGCCTGCCATGCCAAAGTCATCAGCGTAGGGAATATGGTTGCGGGAAGTTCGCCGCTTTCGTCGGCTTCGATGAACAAGGTCGCAGCCGCCGACGTGCAACTCGCGCGCGCCGCCCAAAGCAAGCCAGCGCTTCGGTAAGCGACTGCGAGCAGAATCTGCGCATGGACCAAGTCATCGACATGCTCCTTCTTACTAAGCAGACGGGCTGCTTTGCCAAGAAGCCGAATCATCTCCATGTTCTCGTCGAAATCGAGCTGATCAGCGCGCTTGAGCAGAACCAACGCTCCTTGGCTTTCTCCCGTGCGCATGGCCACGAACTCTGAAGCTTGGTCTACGAGATCTCGGTACCCCCGGTCCTTGCCAGCCACCTGACCGAACACCTCAATCAGATTGGTAAGGCGGTTGGCGTCGAACTCCCCCAGGCCATTGGCCTTGGCGAGAATATCCCCGAACTGAGGCCACAACGCGGCAAGCCGCTCTGGCTCACCGGCCATCAGGGTCTCATTGACCTGGATAGTTAGAAGCGAAGTCCTTGCTTCGAGGGCATTGTTCGGACGGCTGCTGTCACTCGACAGTTCCTTGAGCCTTGAGGAAAGCCGGGCGATTCGCGGCTGTAGTCCGGCTTGCTCCGCCGTTAGGTGTCCATGGATGACAGCATTGAATAGCAGTTGCGCCAAGTTGCACAACATCTCGATGTTCTTCGCGTGCTCGCTGGTAATGACCAGAGCTTCGAAACCGTCGTAGCCATTGACGATCGCATTGATGTCGTCGAACCACCAGAATGCCGTCCAGAGCATCTCATAGCGTGCGGTGAGCTGCTGCCGATGTGTCCCCCCGTCGTCCGCGAGGCGAATGGCCCGAAGGAGCTTGCCATCGACGTCAGTCCGCGGCAGCTCCAGCGCTCGTGCCAGCTTGGCCGCCACGAGCGCTTCGGTTGCTCGCTGGATCTCCATCCCGGCAAATGCGGAAGGGTCCGCCAATTCTTTCTCGATATCTGCCAACTGCTGCTTGCGGGAATAGTCAGACGGACCAAGCTCAAGGTCATTACTCTTATCACCGATCCCAAGATAGTTGTACGCGAGGTCGCGGCGGTCCTTGTTGATAACCTCATCGATGATCCAGGTGCGATCGTGAATCGTAACTTGAACGCCGTGCTGGCTGGAAAGCTCGTCTTCCACGCGGGCTCGATCCTTTGCGCGTGCAGCTCTTGACGTGACGAAGAAGACTTTCTTGTAACCGCGATTCGTGGCCATGATGCCGGCCACGTCCGATCGTACCTTGTCTGCCCATGCTTTCTTCGCACTGAAGGCGAAAGCCCATCGCTCGCTGCCACTGTTAGCCAATCCGATATACGCGAGCTTACCGATCTCATCGGATACCGGCGTGGTCTCAGTATCGGCCTTGCTGTCACCTCCGCCCTCTGGGCCCGTTGCGGGCCTCAAGTTAGGACAGATCGTCCGTTCGCAAAGCTTGCGGCAGAACAGCTCAAAGTCATGTGTTTGATTGCGCTCGGTAATGGTGTCTAGGTGATGAGATAGGACCTCGGCCTTAAGCTGCTGTTTGATCCGTGAGGTCGAATCTGAATAGAGCTCAGGGCGAACTTGGCGCATAAATTGTGATGGCGAGACAACCATTTCCTGAGCCTTCTTCTGCATTCTGTTGCTCCTTTTGCGACGGGTTTTTCTGCCGATGCCCTACTGGGAATTTCTGAGACGACCTACACTCATCTGCCGGAAGGAAAATAGTTGGTGACATCCCCAAGGTGTACAGACACGATTAGGGCGCCCTCATCATTCGATGTGTGGAAGTTGCGTAGGCCCCGTGTTCCTTCAACGCCTTCAGCGCGGCGGAAACATCGGAAATGCCGGCGGCGATGCTGAGGTGTAGCTTCCCCTCGAGCAGACTCCCCTCGACACGCTTCCAGTAGACCCAGTCGCCATCGTGCTCGTGTGTTAGCTTCTGCTCCGATTTTTCAAATGTCACGCCGACGAATCGCATATCGGTGGAGAGACGCCATATGTGGAACTCGACAGCGTCGCGATGGCGATACTTCGATGCACGAGAAAACGGCGCGCCCGACAGCGGTATATTGTCGCGCACCCATACATAGCCAGACGCCTCCATGACCTGCCTAGTCATGGCTCCGGCCATTTGCTTGAATCGGTCACGGTGCGGATAGTTCTCGATGAATTGGTCACCGAACTCATCAAGAAGGTCGTCTGCCACGGCTTCCAACGCAGGGCGACCGAGGTCGGACGCCGTCTTCATTTTGGTTTTCGAGTTCTCGCGGTTCAAAAACGCCCAGAGTCTGATGCTCTCCGGTCGCTCCGAGATGTCAGTGAAGGAGCGTGGGTTGAAGGCCGGGATGGTCATGGTGATCTCCGTTCAAGAATGACCATAGCCTACCAGCCGTATTAGATGGCGTCAAATTCGACGCCATCTAATACGGCGTGACCGTTTGACCTTTAGGCTTTCGGAACGTGGACTAACGGCAGCGGCTGCTTCACAAATGCGTGTCTGCGATTTCCAAGTGCTAGCCCGGACGTCTAGTCTCGCTGTGAGCCAGTCACTGAAGCTCATGAACTGAGCAGTTGCTCCGGGCCGGCGCTCATCAGCTTACGAACATGGGGTCAACCGTCCTAGATTGCCACCGTCAGGGACCCGCCTCGTTGCTAACATAAGTTCAGCGATGTCCCAACGTCCGTAAAGCCGAGTGTTCGCATCCGCATGCTGCGATGCCCGTCGTTCGCGACCTCGAAAGTCTGAATGACAAAAAACAGCCCATAGCAGTCTCCCCACTGTCGGTCGCTGGACGTCAGTAAAGGCCGACGACGGAGTGTTCGCCGTCGACAATCGGATGGCCGGTTACCGCGTGGAGCCAACGCCCGAACGGCCCACCGACGACGCATGTGAAGCGCGATTTGTGGCCGCCCCCCTGACGCTGGGCGCATGTAACGGTCGCGAGTTCCCGCTGTCCATGCGCAGCCTCCCGCTCGCAAAGCATAGCCTCACCAGGGAGCCCCTTCCCGTTCGGCCCGGCGGGTTCGGAAAGTCAGCGGACAAGCTATCCGAACACCCGGGCCCATACCGCCCGAAGGCGTCGCGCGCGGTCTTCGAACAGATATGAGGCTGCCAGCGTCAAGAGACCTGAAATCGCACCCGTCACGATGTGCTCGACATAGGGGATACGGTAGTGACTCGTGTGCGAGTAGGCGTCGCCCAACGTCGTCAGGACGCCGACGATCACCGCATTGCCGTATCGATGCGCGTAGAGTTTCGCCGCGGGCGTGAAAGTCAGCAGTACAGCCAGGAGTCCGGTAAACAGACCGGTATGAAATGCAATCGACCAGTGGGCGAGGCTCATGATGTTGCCCCAGCTCCCCGGCATGCAGGTCATGCACGCACTGGTCGGCTGCCAGAAGCGCTGGATGAACAGTCTGACGCGCTGCTTCCACTCGGTTGACATGACGCACTCCCCTCAATGCCGTCGTCACGGCCGACGCCACCATACGTATCGTTGAAGCAGCTTCCAAATCCTTTGACGAGCCTGCCGCCCTCGTCGCGGACGGGTTGGCTATGCGCCGTGGAGGCCGAGCCATAACCTGGACATGGTGGGAATACTACTCCACGATTCGACGGCCGCCGTTTCGACCGGCACCGCGCCGGTGCCTTCTCACGAAACCGGGAATCGCTGCGGATCGCGTACTGCAAATACGCGCATCTTCAATGGACGGAAATCACCGAGCCATCGTGCACCCGCGCGTTCATCGACATGCATGCGCGCGCGGGCGGTTGATCTGGCTATATATCAGGACTTCTTATTGAAAATCTTGAGCGCCCTGCAGTCCATTCGTGGCCTGCGCTTGCTGAAACCTGTCGCCGGGCGTATGGTTTATTTCTCTATCGCCCTTTTCCGGGAGATACCAAAATGGCTGCCATGCAATCCGCGGCCACGCCCCTCTCCGACGAGGAAGCCCGGCGCCAGTTGCGCCGCGCCGTCATCGCCAGCACGATTGGCACCACGATCGAATGGTATGACTTTTTCCTCTACAGCACGGTCACCGGCCTGGTCTTCGCAAAGCTGTATTTCCCCCAATCCCATCCACTCGTCGGCACGCTTCAGGCGTTCCTGATCTATGCCGTCGGCTTTGTCGCGCGGCCGGTCGGCGCGGCGATCTTCGGCCACTACGGCGATCGCATCGGCCGCAAGGCCACGCTGATCGTGACCCTGTTGCTGATGGGGCTCGCGACGTTCGCCGTGGCCTTCGTTCCGACCTACGCGACGATCGGCATCTGGGGCGCCGTTCTCCTCACGGTGCTGCGCTTCATCCAAGGTGTCGGCGTCGGCGGCGAATGGGGCGGCTCGGTCCTGATGTCGATGGAGTGGGCGCGCACCAATGCGCATCGCGGCTTCGTCGCGTCGTGGCCGCAGTTCGGCGTGCCGGCGGGATTGTTCCTCGCCAACCTCGCCGTGCTGGCCATGAGCTGGTTGTCCGGCAGCAGTTTTCTCACGTGGGGCTGGCGCGTGCCGTTTGTCCTCAGCATCCTGCTGGTCGCGATCGGGCTTTATATCCGCCTGAACATTCTCGAGACGCCGATCTTCGCGAAACTGCTGGCCGAGCGCCGGATCGAGAAGGCGCCGATGCTCGAAGTGCTGCGCAAGCAGCCGAGGGATATCGTGCTGTCGGCGTTTGCGCGGATGGCCGAACAGGCGCCGTTCTATATCTTCACGGCGTTCGTGTTCACGTACGGGATCACGGCGCTGGGCGTCACGCGAGAACTGCTGCTGACGGCGGTGCTGGTGGCGTCCGTGGTCGAATTCGTCACCATTCCGCTGTTCGGCCACGTGTCGGACCTGATCGGGCGGCGGCGGATGTACATGATCGGTGCGGTTTCCGTCGGTATATTCGGATTCCTCTACTTCGCGATGGTCGACAGCCGGAATCCGGCGTGGATCTTCGCGGCCATCGTGCTGTCGCTGGTCCCGCATTCGATGATGTACGGACCGCAGGCGGCATTGATCGCCGAGTCGTTTACCGGGCGGTTGCGGTATAGCGGTGCGTCGATGGGTTATCAGCTCGCTTCGGTCATTGCGGGCGGCCCGGCACCGCTGATCGCGACCGCGCTGTTTGCCTACTACCATTCGGGGTATGCGATCGCAGTGTACGTGCTGATATGTGCGGTGCTGAGCCTGGTCGCCGCATCGAAGCTCGGCGACTACACGAACAAGGATATTTCGCGGGAATACGACGACGCGCGAAGTCTGGAGGATCATGGGCACGCGCCGCCACTGACCTGACGGATTGGCCGGTTCGCTCGATGCATGGGACGACGAGCCGGCTGCCGGCCCGCTTTCCGCGCGCGGTCCCGGTTCAGGCCAACGCGCGCGCCCGGAACGACACGACAACTGCGTGACCGCGGTCGATCACGCCCACGCCCGCTCAGCCGCGCCTCACTCACGGCTTGTGATCCGCGCGAGCGGCGCCCAGCGCTTCGAGCAACGGTCGGAGCGCATCGAGTTCCGCGCCGAAGCCGGCCCAATCCCCCGCCTTCAGCCGCTCGATCGCACGATCGTAATGGGCCAGCGCGTCGCGGGCGCGCGTATCCGCCGCGCCGCCGGCCGGCGCCGCCACCGGCCCCGGCCTCGTCTCCTTGAAGAGCGCCGCGAGCGCCTCGCTCAGGTTTTCCTCCATCACGACGCGATCGCCATAGGCCGCGATCACCCGTTTCAGCTCGGGCAACTGGCCGGACGACGCGCGCAGATAGAGCGGCGACACGTAGAGAATCGAGTGCTCGATCGGAACGACCACGAGATGTCCGCGGATCACGCGCGAGCCCATCTGGTTCCACAGCGAGATCTGCTGCGAGATTTCCGTGCTCTGCTGGATGCGCGCCTCGATCTGGTACGGCCCGTAGATCAGCTTTTCCTTGGGGAACGCGTAGACGATCAGCTTGCCGTACCCGGGCGGATCGCAACGCGCGGCCAGCCACGCGATCATGTTCTCGCGCTGGCTCGGCACCATCGGCAGCATGAGCACGAAGCCGGCCTGCGCATCGCCGGGCAGCCGCATGATCGTGTAGTACGGCGCCATCTGCCGGTTCGCGGCGTCGCCCCCGTCGATATCGCCGAGCGCACGAGGAAACTGCCAGAGGTCCTCGCGGTTATAGAACACTTCCGGTGCATCCATGTGATAAGCGCGGTAGAGGTTCGCCTGGATCAGGAACAGATCCTCGGGGTAGCGGATGTGCCGTTGAAGATCCTGCGGCATCGCGTCGAGCGGCTTGAACATGCCGGGGTAGATGCGCGCGTAAGTCCGCACCAGCGGATCGGAAGGATCGCTGATGTAGAAGTCGACCGTGCCGTTGTACGCGTCGACCACCACCTTGACCGCGTTGCGAATGTAGTTGGCGCCATCGCCGGTGCCGGGCGGCGCATACGGAAACCACTGGCTGGTCGTATAGGCGTCCTGCATCCAGAACAGGCGTCCGTTGCTTGCCACGACATAGGGGTCGTGGTCGAGCGCGAGAAACGGTGCAATCGTGCGGATCCGGTCCCGGATGTTGCGGTGAAAGAGAATCCTGCTCTCGTTCGTGATGTAGTGCGTCAGCAGGATGTTGGGATCGCCGAACTGCCATGCGAACAGGCTGCGCCGCACCGCGCCGCCGATCGCGACACCATCGCGCCCGCTGTACGACGTGTAGACGTTGCTGTCCCCCTTCGGGTAGTCGAATTCGGGCACGCTGCCCTTCACGATCACATAGCCCTGCCCGCCTTCGCCGAAGTAGATGCGCGGTTCGTCGATCGCCGGTCCGCCATCGGCGACGGGCGGAATGTCGTGCAGATAGAGCGACGGCAAGCCTTCCGTGGATTTCTCCGTGACCGGCGACATCACGATGCCGTTGCCGTGGGTGAACAGCAGATGCAGGTTCACCCAGGTTCGGGCGTTCTCCGGCAGCATCGACTGCTCCAGTTCGCGCGCCGACAGCATGACCTGCCGGTAGCCGGAGTCGAGACGGTAGCGATCGATATCCACGGAAAAGAACTTGTAGTAAGTCCTGATCTCCTGCAACTGCGCATAGGTATCCATCAGCGGCTGCACATCCCACAGGCGGATATTGTCGACGGTCGCGCGATTGGCCTGCAGCGACGCGATGTTCAGGCCCTGCTCGGCCGCGAACGGCTTGACCTCGATCCGCGCGAGACCGTAAGCCTGCCTCGTCAATGCGATGTTGTGCTGGATATAGGGCGTCTCGAGCTGCAGCTCGCTCGGCTTGACGTAGAAGCGCTGGAACAGCGCGGGATAGACGATGCCGAGCGCGAACGAAGTGCCGAACACGAGCAGCATCGCGGCGGCCGGCAACCGATAGCCGGGCCGGCGCAGGTTGACCAGCATCGCAACGGCCGACGCAACGGCGAGGCCGACGAGCAGCCACAGCACCGGCAGCATCACGTGGACATCCGTATAACCGGCGCCGACCACGACCCCGTTGTTGTCGTAGAGCAGCAGAAAGCGTTCGAGCCACCAGGACCAGGCTTTCAGCAGGAAGAACAGTGCCAGTAGCGCCGACCCGTGAACCGCGGCGGCCGACGAAAGCCCCTTCGGCGGGCGCAGCATGATGTCGCCGCGCAGCCAGTAGACGCCGCCCGCGACGATCGCGCAGCAGACGACCAGTTGCAGCAGCAGGTTCTTCAGCACGATCCAGACGGGCAGCGCGAACAGATAGAAACCGATGTCCTTGCCGAAGATCGGATCGCGCCCGCCGAACGGCACCCGCTGCAGGAAGCGAAGCGCGACATCCCAGCTCGACATCGCACCGGCGGCGATCGCAAGCCCGAGAATGACCGCACCCGCGGCGATGACCGCGCGCCAGGGAATGCGCGACGCGACCTCCCCCGCCAGCGCCCGCAGGACATCCTCCGCACGCGTCGACGAAGCGTCCGCTACCTGCCAGACATCGACGGGCCTGGCATGACGATGCGCGAGCCACCCCGACGCGCCGATCGCGGCCGCCGACACGGCGAACACCGCGACGAACAGCAGCACCCTCGCGGACAGGATCGTCCAGAAGACGCCGGCATAGCCGATCGACGCGAACCAGAGCCAGTCGACCAGGAGACCGGTGACGCGCCCGACGACGATCAGGCAGGCGATGACGATCGCAGCCGCGATCCCGTAGCGTCTCAGGCGTGGGACGGACGTTGCTTGCGAGCGCATCGAGGCTCCTTTGCCGGGCCGTCATGGGTGGCCGGCCGCGGCCGGACCGGGCGTGCCGACGATCAGGCAGTGAGCATCGCGGCCGGCCGCATGTCTGAATGCTACGCCCGTTGCCGACGCGTCGCCATCCGACGGCATGCGCGACATCACCGGGAACGAACGAACGCGGTGCAGTGCACCGCGGCAGATTCGATCCCCCCTCGACAAGCACCCGTCGATGGCCGCTGCCGAGCGCAATCAGTGACGACCGTAGTGAACCGAACGCCGGCCGTCTTCCCCGCGCTCCCCGGCAATCCTCGATGAACCACGAAAAAAGCCACCCTCGCGGGTGGCTTCCGTGCGTGCAATCAGTCGTTGATCACCCGCCTCACGCGTGCGTGCGCCGACTCGCCTCCGCATCGACCTCGCGCAGCGACTTGCCGCGCGTTTCCTTCGCAAGCCCGACGCACACGATCGAGATCAGCGCGGCCGCGACGAGATACAACGCGATCGGCGTCGACGAGTGATAGCGCTCGAGCAGCGACAGCCCGATCAGCGGCGCAAGCGAGCCGGCCATCAGCGGCGCGACCTGGTAGCACAGCGACAGCGCGGTATAGCGCACGTTGGTCGGGAACATCTCGGTCATCAGCGCCGAATACGGCGAGTACGTCATCGATTCGATGAACAGGCCGAGCACGATCGCGGCCATGATGATCCAGTCGTTGCCGGTATCCATCATCGGGAACGCGACGAAGCCCCAGCCGGCGGTCAGCACGGCGCCCGTCAGATACACGGGCTTGCGCCCGACGAGATCCGACATCAGCCCCATCAGCGGGATGAAGAAGAAGTGAATCGCGTTGGCGGCGAACATCAGTTTCAGGATCCGCGTGGTGTCGAAGCCGACGACCAGCTTCAGGTAAGTCAGCGAGAACGTGACGACCATGTAATACAGGATGTTCTCGGCGAACCGCGCGCCGATGCCGATCAGCACCTGCCGCCAGTGATACTTGAGCACGTGGCCCACGCCGAGCTGCTTTTCCTGCTTCTGCGCGCGGCGCGCCTGCGCTTCCTTGAAGATCGGCGCATCGTCGACCTTGCGGCGAATCCAGAAACCGATCAGCACGACCACCGCCGAGAACCAGAACGCCGCGCGCCAGCCCCACGCCAGGAAGTCGGCCTCGGACAGCGAGCTCGACAGCACCAGCAGGATGATGGTCGCGACGAGGTTACCGGCCGGCACGCCGGCCTGCGGCCAGCTGGCCCAGAAGCCGCGGCGGTTGTCCGGGCTGTGTTCGCTGACCAGCAGGATCGCGCCGCCCCACTCGCCGCCGAACGCGAAGCCCTGGATCAGGCGCAGCGACACCAGCAGCACCGGCGCCCAGTAGCCGATCGCATCGAAGGTCGGCAGGCACCCCATCAGGAAGGTCGTGACGCCGACCACGATCAGGCTCACCTGCAGCAGATACTTGCGGCCGAACTTGTCGCCGTAGTAACCGAACACCAGCCCGCCGATCGGGCGCGCGGCGAATCCCACCGCATACAGCGCGAACGCGGCGAGCAGGCCGTCGATCGGGTTGCCGGTCTTCTTGAAGAAGTGCGTGCCGAACACCAGCGCCGACGCCGTTCCATACAGGAAGAACTCGTACCACTCCGCCACCGAGCCGACCATCGACGCCGCGACGACCCGCTTCAATTCCCGCTTCGACGCCGTGTCCGGCACGGCTGCTGCACTACCGGGCGAGACTGCCTCGCCGACCTGACTTGTCATCTCCGTATCTCCTCTCGTTGTCTTCCATTTCCCTTGGCGGGCCGGGTTCGCGCGTAAGCACGTCGAAAGATTTTATACAATATCCAATACACAATCCACGCAATCTCAAAAAGGTTTCGGCAGAAATGCGACATGCGGGGCGGCATCCGGCCGTCAGGTTCCGAGCCTGCGAGAGCGATTTTTCTGATCAGAGGAAAGTACGGCGGCGGCCCGTCTATGGGGTGCCAATCACGGCCCGCGGGCCGACGGGCGGGGCGTGGCGTGAATTTTCCGGCGTCGACGGGATCGTCCGTCGCCCCCGCCCAAAGCCGCTGCGGCGCGGTTCGCCACCCTCCCCGAGGCTCCGGCACGACGACCTTCGTCACGCCCTTTTTATTTTATATTGTATAAAATATTCGAAGTGGCTAGAATGACTTCCGTCGATGGCTGACTCTCGGGCGAAACCGGAGGCAACGTTTCGGCACCGAGGCAAACAAGAGGCGGCCAGCCGCCGTCCGGATCGCATGCAGCACCGACGAGACGGCGAGCGCGCGTACAGCCCACGTTGCCAGCAATGGCAGTTGACCCTATCTGAATGTGAGGAAACGAGATGAGCGACAACATTTTTACCGGCACCATTCCGGCCCTGATGACGCCGTGCACCGCTGACCGTCAGCCGGATTTCGACGCGCTGGTGAAGAAGGGCAAGGAACTGATTGCACTCGGCATGCGCGCGGTGGTGTACTGCGGCTCGATGGGCGACTGGCCGCTGCTGACCGAAGCGCAGCGCCAGGAAGGCGTCGCGCGCCTGGTCGAAGCCGGCGTCCCGACGATCGTCGGCACCGGCGCGGTGAACTCGAAGGAAGCCGTGTCGCACGCCGCGCATGCCGCGAAGGTCGGCGCGCACGGCCTGATGGTGATCCCGCGCGTGCTGTCGCGCGGCGCATCGCCGGCGGCCCAGAAGGCGCACTTCGCCGCGATCCTGAACGCCGCGCCGAACCTGCCGGCCGTGATCTACAACAGCCCGTACTACGGCTTCGCGACCCGCGCCGACCTGTTCTTCGAACTGCGTCGCCAGCACCCGAACCTGATCGGCTTCAAGGAATTCGGCGGCGCCGCCGACATGCGCTACGCAGCCGAGAACATCACGTCGCAGGACGACAGCGTCACGCTGATGGCCGGCGTCGACACGCAGGTCTTCCACGGCTTCGTGAACTGCGGCGCCGCAGGCGCGATCACCGGTATCGGCAACGCGCTGCCGCGTGAAGTGCTGCAACTGGTCGACCTGTGCAAGAAGGCCGCGCAAGGCGACGCAGTGGCGCGCGTGCGTGCGAAGGAACTGGAAGCAGCGCTGGCCGTGCTGTCGTCGTTCGACGAAGGCTGCGATCTGGTCCTGTTCTACAAGCACCTGATGGTGCTGAACGGCGACAAGGAATACACGCTGCACTTCAACGAAACCGACGCCCTGAGCGACGCGCAGCGCAACTACGCGGAAGCGCAGTACACGCTGTTCCGCAACTGGTATGCGAACTGGTCGAAGAGCATCGCGTAAGCGCGTACGCACGAAACCGTTCGATACGCAGCCATGAACCGGCTGCGTGACGAAAACGAAAAGCCACGGAGCATTCCGTGGCTTTTTTCATTCGCGCGCTGCGCCGCAGTCGCGCATCTGCCGAATCAGTGCTGCTGCACGGCCGCCCCGCTCGCGCGCTCCTGTTCCGTGATCTCCGTGCGGCAATGGCCGATCATGTACAACGCACCGGCCGCGGCGAGCGCCGGCACCGCCAGCAGGCTGAACACGTCGCCGAAGTGCCAGCCGAGCCCCATCAGCAGCGCGCCGGCGAATGCGCCGGCCACGCCGCCGATTCGTCCGATGCCGAGCATCCATGCCACGCCCGTCGCGCGGCAGCGCGTCGGATACAGGCTCGCCGCATAGGCCGACATCGACGTCACCGCGCTCGTCACCACGGTGCCGCACAGGAAAATCAGCGTGCCGAGCCATGCGGCATGCCCGATCGTGCGGCTCGCCACGAGCACCAGCAGCGCCGCCACGCCATACGCGCAGACGATCGTCCGGTTCGGATTGAAGCGGTCCATCAGCCATCCGGCGCCGAGGTTGCCGAGCACGCCGCCGAGCGGGAACAGCGACGTCATCAGCGCGCCGCCTTCGGCGCTGAAGCCCGCGTCGCGAAGCAGCGTCGGCATCCAGTTGGTCAGCAGGTAATAGATCAGCAGTCCCATGAAATAGGCCGCCCACAGCATCAGCGTGCGCGAACGGAACTGCGCGGATACGACCTGCGCGAGCGCGGACGCCCCGCCCGTTTGCGCTCGCGCGCCGGCGGCCACGAACGTGCAGTCGTCGAAGCGCTCGCGCGGTGCGATCCGCGCGAGGATGCGCGCGATGCGCGCATGCGTGCCCGGTCGCGCCGCGAGATACTGCGCGGACTCGGGCAGCAGCATCACGAGCGCGACCGCCAGCGCGAGCGGCCCGATGCCGCCCGCGGTCAGCACGCTTTGCCAGCCGAACTGCGGAATCAGCCATGCGGACGTGACGCCTCCCACCGCAAGCCCGCACGAGAAACCGCAGAACATCGCGTTGACGGCCACACCGCGGATCCGGGCCGGCGCGTACTCCGACATCAGCGTGACGGCGTTCGGCATCGCCGCGCCCAGGCCGAGCCCGGTCAGGAAGCGGAATGCAGTCAACGCTTCGATCGACTGTGCATGCGCGGACACCATGCTCCATGCGCCGAAACACGCGACCGACAGCACGAGCACGGTCTTGCGGCCGAGCCGGTCCGCGCACGGGCCGGCGGCGAGTGCGCCGATGCCGAGCCCGGCCAGCGCCGCGCTCATCACCGGGCCGAGCGCGCTGCGCGCGATGCCCCAGTCGTGCGTCAGCGCAGGTGCGATGAAGCCGATCGCGGCCGTGTCGTAGCCGTCGGCGGCCACGACCAGGAAGCACAGGATCAGGATCAGCCACTGACAGGGGGAAAAGCGCTCTGCGTCGATGAACGACTGCACGTCGAGCGTACGCGGGGGGGTTTTCATCGTATGTCTCCTTCGGTCCGGTCGCACGACGGTGCCGATGCACCGCCCGCGCGCGGACCTGTTCATGGTCATGGTTTCGTCGTGAACCCGGCGCCCTTGCAGGCCGGCGAGCGCGACGCGGCAGCCCGTGGCGGCGAACCGCATCGCGCATGGCCGGCCGATGCCGTCCGCGCCGCGCGTGACGATCGCCCCGCGCGCGGGGTGTCGTCCGTGTCGGGTCCGGGTTTCATCGTCATCGGCTCAGCGCGTCAGGTACGCGAGACTCGCGAACTCGACGCGGCGGATGATGCGGCTCTCCTGCGCGACGATCAGGTGGCCGGACGCCTGCAGATACGCGGGCCAGTCCGGATCGGCATCGCGCGCGGTGCGCCGCGCGTCGTAGTCGGCGATGCTGTCGTAGCCCCACAGATGGACGACCTGGTTCAACGCGCCGATGTCGCTCATGTAGAAGCCGACGGGCGCGCCGAGATACTTGACCTGGATCGGCATCGCGAGCCGGTCGAAGATCTCGATGAACTCCGCCATGCCGCGCGGGCGAATCGTGTAGATGCGATGGTCGATGAAGGATTTAGCGGTAGTCATGGTCGGCTCCGGGTTCAGGCGGTCGCGCGCGCGGCGGCGGGTGGTGTCGGCTCGGCGGCGGATTGTGTCGGCTCGGCAAGATCGAGTCGGTCACGAAGGTCGGTCTGGTCGCCAAGATCGGCAAGCCCCGCGATATGGCGTGCGCTCAGATAGCCGAACGTCATGATCGGCCCGAGCGTGATCCCCGCGCCCGGATAGTTGCCGCCCATGATGCTGGCGCGATCGTTGCCGACCGCATACAGCCCGGCGATCGGCCGGTCGTCGGCGGCGAGCACCTGGCCGACCACGTTGGTCCGGATGCCGTCGAAGGTGCCGAGGTCGCCCATCACGACCTTCAGCGCGTAATACGGCCCGTCGCCGAGCGGCGCCACGCACGGATTCGGACGATGGTCGGCGTCGCCGAGATAACGGTTGAACGACGTCGTGCCGCGGCCGAATTCGGGATCCTCGCCGCGCGCGGCTTCGCGGTTGTAGCGCCGCACGGTCGCTTCCAGATTCGCCGCATCGATGCCGGCGCGCTGCGCGAGTTCGGCCAGCGTGCGCCCCTGCACGAGATAGCCGTTGCGCAGCAGCGGCCCGAGCGGCACGGGTGCGGGTTTCGCGAAGCCGAGCCCGTATTTGCGGATCGTCGCGTGATCGCACACGAGCCACATCGCCGTCTCGGTCTCGCCTTGGCATGCTGCGATCATCGCGGCGCCGACGTCGTGATACGAATTCGATTCATTCGTGAAACGCGTGCCGCGGCGGGTCACGCCGATGACGCCCGGCTTGTAGCGATCGAGCAGATGCGGAAACACACCGAAGCGGCCGTCGCCGAGCGGCACGCGCGAGACGGGCATCCATGCGGCCGGTTGCGGATAGCGGATCTCGACGCGGCCGCCCACGCGCTCGGCGAGCGTCGCGCCGTCGCCGGTGTTGCCGGCCGGCACCGGCGATACATGCTCGCCGCCGCGCGCAACGTGCGGATAAGCACGCGCGATGCGCGCGACGTCGTGCGAGAAGCCGCCGCTCGCGAGCACGACCGCGCGGCGCGCGGTGATGCGATACGTCGCGCCGTCGGCCCCGACCGTCGCGCCGGCGATGCGTGCGCCGTCCGCGACGAGTTCGCGTGCGGGCGTGTTCGTCAGGATCGGAATGCCGAGATCCAGCGCGGACTTCGCGAGGCGCGCGGCGAGCGCGTTGCCGCTCGTGATCTGCACGCCGCGCCGGTACAGCGCGAGATCCTTCAGATGCGCGGCAAGCCGCTTCGTCACGTACCACGCCGACCGAAGCGAGCGTGTCGCGTTGAAGAAGTGCTTCAGGTCCGCGTTCGACGAATTGAACATCATCCCGATGAACGTGATCGTCTTCAGCGGCGGACGCAGGCGCTCGAGATCGCGCCCGAGCCCGCGCGCATCGTACGGCGCGGCGACGACCGAGCGGCCGATGTCGACGCCGCCGGGCATGTCCGGGTGATAGTCGGGATACAGCGTCGGCACGAATTTCACGTCCGTCTCGCGCTCGAAGAAGTCGAGCATGCGCGGGCCGTGCTCGAGAAACGCGTCGATCGCCGCATCGTCGTAGAACGCGCCCGTCTCGCCGCGCAGATACGTGCGGGCCGCTTCGCGCGTATCCTGCACGCCGTTTGCGCGTGCATGGCGATTGCCGGGGATCCACAGCACGCCGCCTGAAAACGCGGTCGTGCCGCCGAAACATGCTTCCTTCTCGACCACGATCACGTCGAGCCCCGCCTTGCGCGCGGTAATGGCGGTGGACAGGCCGCCCGCTCCCGATCCGATCACGAGCAGATCGCACGTGACGTGCTTCGAACGCTGCTGATCGTTCATCATGTCTTCCTCCATCTCTTGAATAACTGTGCGTCGCCGGGCTCGCGCTGCGCGTTGTGCGTGCAGCACGGCAAGGCCGCCGATTCAGCGTGCGCCGGCACCGGCGTCGTAGCCCGGCCGCGGCACGAGGTCCATCAGCATCGCGTCGAGGCCGCCGTCGACCACCAGCTCCGCGCCATTCACGTATGCCGCACGCGGGCTCGCGAGAAACGCGACGACGTTCGCGATGTCGTCGGGCCGGCCGATGCGGCGGCTCGCGGTCATCGCGCTGCGGCGTGCCTCGATGTCGCCGCTCGCATAGAACGACTCGGACAGCGGCGTGCGGATCATTCCCGGGCACACGGTATTGCTGCGGATGCCGCGCGGCCCCCACTCCGCCGCCAGTTGCCGCGCGAGCATCGCGACCGCCGCCTTGCTCGCGCTGTAGGCGCCGCTGTACGTCTGCGGGTGGCGCGCCGCGATCGACGCGACATGCACCAGCGCACCCGAGCCGCGCGCGAGCATCGCGCGCCCGAACGCTTGCGAACACAACATGTAGCCGGTGAGATTGACCTGCAGCATCGCGTTCCATGCGTCGAGGCCGATGCTCTCGATGCCGCCGGCACGCAACAGGCCGGCGTTGTTCACGAGCACGTCGGCGGGACCGAGGTCACGCTCCACGCGTTCGGCGGCCTGCGTCACGCTGGCGGCGTCGCCGATATCGCAGCCGATCGCGACGACGTCGCCGCCGGCCGCGCGCAGCCGCTCGGCGATCGCGATGGTGCCGTCCGCGTCGCGGTCGAGCAGCGCGACCCGCGCGCCGGCCGCCACGAACGTTTCGACGATCGACGCGCCGATGCCGCCCGCGGCCCCCGTCACGACGCAAACCTGCCCGTCAAGACGAAGCCAGTCCTGCTGTTGATTGTTCGCTTGCGATATCATTAGGTATCCTCTTGAAATGAGCTTGAGAGATCCGGCTCGATCCGGCACACGCTGCCCGAACGTCGCGCGCTGCGTCAGTGGCAAGCGCTACGTCGATGGGAAAAGTATAGAAGCGCGCATCGCGCGAAAATTGGACAAACGCCGCAAGCAACAGGACAATTTGTACACAGGAGGCCGTGCGGCATGAGGAGAATCCCTAACTACGATCTGTATGGCGAATCGGCGCGTCCGCCCTGGTACGACGCGTTCAACTTCGAATGGATACCGGAGCGCAGCCAGCCGAACGACTGGCATATCGCCGCGCACCGTCACGACGCGCTATTGCAGATTTTGTACATCCGCGGCGGGCAGGGGCATGTCGTGATCGAGAGCGGGAAGCACACGTTCGCGCCGCCGTGCCTCGTGGTGCTGCCCGCGCAGACGGTCCATGCGTTCGAGTTCTCGCCGCAGATCGACGGCCTCGTGATCACGGTCGTGCAGCGCGCGCTCGAAACGCTGGTCAAGACCGCCGCGCCCGGCGCGCTGTCGATCCTGCAACGCGCGGCGGTGATTCCGGTCAGGGAGCCGGACGCGAGCGCGTCGATGCTGATGCCGCTGTTCGCGTTGCTCGAACAGGAATTCCGCAGCACCTCACGCGGACGCGGCGCGGCCGGGATGGCGTTGCTGGTGGCGTTGGTCGTGCATGTCGCGCGCCTGAGCGATCTCGCGGCCGCGCCGTCGCATGCCGGCACCGATCGGCGCGCCACGTTGCTGCGGCGGTTTCGCGAACTGATCGACACGCATTTTCGCGAGCATCGGCCGGTGGAATTCTATGCGGACCGGCTCGGCGTGACGGCCGCGCAGCTTGCGCGCGTGTGCCGGGAGGAGTTGGGCATCTCGACGACGGCGGTCGTCAACGCGCATCTGATTCGCGAAGCGCAGCGCGATCTGGTTTATTCGAATCTGAGCGTGAAGCAGATCGCGCACGAGATGGGGTTTGCGGACAGCGCGTATTTCAGCCGCTATTTCCGCAAGCAGACCGGCCTGACGCCGGGCGAGTTCAGGGAAACGGCCCATCGCGACCTGATGCCGGGCCGCTCGTAAACGGGCCGAGCGGTGCGGGCGGCGCAGGCGATCGCGGCTCCCGAAAGCCGCGACCGCAACAGCCGGCTCGGTCGCCGCGCGTCAGACCGCGACCGCGCCGACGTAATTTTCGGCCATCGCCATCGCCGCCGGGCGCGACGTCGTCACGTGCTCGAGTTCGGCCACCTGCAAACGCTGCTCGAACGGCGACGCGTCGTCGAGACGATGCATCATGCGCGTCATCCAGTACGAGAAGTGTTCGGCGCGCCAGATCCGGCGCAGCGCGGTTTCGCTGTACGCGTCGAGCAGGTCGGTGCGCGCTTCGTCGTAGAACGCCTGCAGCGCGGACGTCAGGATGCGCACGTCCGACACCGCGAGGTTGAGGCCCTTCGCGCCGGTCGGCGGCACGATGTGCGCGGCGTCGCCAGCAAGGAACAGGCGGCCGTGCTGCATCGTGGTCGACACGAAGCTGCGCATGCCGACGATGTTCTTCTGGAAAATCCGCCCTTCCACGACCTGCCGGCCATCGGCGGAGTCAACGCGCGCGTGCATCTCGGCCCAGATGCGATCGTCGGACCATTGGTCGACCGAATCCTTCGGGTCGCACTGGAAATACATGCGCTGCACGTTCGGCGAGCGCGTGCTGACGAGCGCGAAGCCGCGTTCGTGGCGCGCATAGATCAGCTCGTCCGACGACGGCGGCGCCTCGACGAGAATGCCGAACCAGCCGAACGGAAACACGCGCTCGTAGTCCTGCCGCAAGGCGGCGGGGATCATCGTGCGCGACACGCCCTGCGAGCCGTCGCAGCCGATCACGAAGTCGCAGTCGAGCGTCTGTTCGACGCCGTCGTGCACGAAACGGATCGACGGCGCATCGGTCTCGATGCCGGCAATCGTCGTCCCGGACACGTTGAAGTACAGCGCGCCGCCGGCCGCCACGCGCGCGGCCACGAGATCCTTCAGCACCTCGTGCTGCGCATAGACGGTGATCGCCTTGCCGGTCAGCTCAGTCAAATCGATGCGGCGGCGCTTGCCTTCGAATGCCAGTTCGAACCCGTGATGCAGCGCGCCTTCCGCCTTCATCCGGTCGCCGACCCCCGATTCGGTCAGCACGTCCATCGTGCCCTGTTCGAGCACGCCGGCGCGGATGGTGGATTCGATCTGTTCGCGGCTGCGCGACTCGAGCACGACCGACTCGATACCGCGCAGATGAAGAAGATGGGAAAGCAGCAGGCCCGCGGGCCCGGCGCCGATGATGCCGACTTGCGTACGCATGAATGTCTCCGGTTGGGATTGATTTTGCGCAAGTGTGGCGGCGATGCGCGCTATCCCGCAACGCGATATCCGGAATATGGACTATCTCGATAATGGATAAAGGCGGACGCGCGCGGCACGTCCCGGGCCGCGCGCGTCCATCCGCTCAGGGCTTCGCCGGCGCCGGCCGCGACTCCATCCCGTCGATCTTCGCGAGCAGCGCATTGCCGAGCTTCGTCAGATGGCGTGGCATGCCGGGGATCGCCAGCAGCGCCTCGATCCGCTCGCGCCAGTAACTCGGGTGACTCACGCGCATCGCAACCGGCATCACCGCCGCGCCGGTATCGGCATCGCTTTCCAGCAGCGCGACCATTCTCTCGATATGAGAGAGCTCGCGCTCCACATAGTCTCTCGTCAGCATGTGCTTGCCACTCCCCGAAACACAGCACCCGGCCTGTCTTCATCGGCGCGTCGCCGCATGGTCCTTTTGCTCGACGCGTCGTCCTCGTTTCGCTTCACGGTACGCGCGTCGTATGTCAGAAAAACACCCGGCAGCACGACGATTTTCTTCATATCGTCGGATCGATGTCGTGCCGCACGCATCACGTCCATGGCCCCTCTCTTCGTTGCCGATCGTAGACACTCTGCGTCGCGGCGGCATCCCCAAAATTGAGGATACCTGCCGACGTCGATCGCACCGCATCCGTGCGACACGCCGGCATGCCAGATCCGGCGAACGCGATGCGGCAACACGCGCAACGTAGCGCGTGCGGCAAACGGGGAACGGGGAACGGGGACGCGAGGATTTGCGCGGCCGACGAGTCTATCGCGGCGCTCTGCACGGCCGCCGTCGATCGCGAACATGGGACGTCGCGCTCGAGGCCCTCATGGCGCTCGCCGACGCGCGAGCGGCGAACTGCTTCGTGCGCGACGCGCGCACCGGCACCGGCGTCCGTTCTCGCTCACCCGCGCGGAACCGGCCGTCGCGACCGGCATTGCCGGCGGCCTGGCGCCGGCCGAGCACGCGGCATGCAACGGCGTACAGATTCGCACCGTGCGCAGCCAGAGCAAGGCAGTCTTCGCGAAGACGGGCGTGCGACGTATTGCCGATCTCGTCGCGCCGTTCGGCGACCGAATACTCAGCGGCGCCGGCCGCGCGCACCCTTGATCGTGCCGGTGCCCGCGGGCTCGGCCGCGGTCATCCGGTCGAGTTGCCGGACGATCTCCGCGCGCAGTTCCGCCGAAATCTCCACGCTGTCGAGCAGTTCCGAGATCCACAGCCCGTCGGCCGCGAGCCGGCAGATCATCAGCGTCGCCGCCCGTTCGAGCGGCACCGGATCCGGCCGCGTCCACTCGCGCATCGGCACCGACCAGCGCGCACGCGTCTCCTGCTCGGTGATCATCGACGCGACCAGCACGCGCAGCACGTCGGTGCTCGCGGCCGGCTGCGCGGTGTCGAGCACCGCATGCAGATACGCGCGCGCCGCCGCGCCGTCGCCGTGCGAATCGGCCGCGCGGCGTGCGGCCATCTGCGTCGCGAAGCGCCCGGTCGCCTGCCCGAACAGCGCGTCGAGCAAGCCCTGCTTGTTCGCGAAGTGATACTGCAGCGCACCTTTCGTCACGCCTGCGCGCTCGGCGACCGCGTCGAGCGTCAACGCGGCCACGCCGTGATGGGTCGCGATTTCCGACGCGGCTTCCAGCAGTTGCGCGCGCACCTGTTCCGGCGCCTTTTTACGCCGCACGCCGGCGACGGGCGCGGAACCGGGCGCAGAACCGGGCACAGCCGGTGCGCCGGACGCCTGCGGGCCGGCCGGTTCGGCCGTGTCGACGGGCTCGGGGATGTCGTGCAAAGCGGGTTCGGGGCGTTTCTTCATGGCGGCGATGTTAGCACCCGCGGTCTCGATATAAACATTCCGGCTGGATGGTATGATCCGCCGCATGAATAAACCCGCCCCCTCCTCCTGGTCCGCGCTCGACACCGCGATCGCCCGCGGCCGCGACGCGCTGATGCGTCTTCAGCAGCCCGACGGCAGTTGGTGTTTCGAACTCGAATCCGACGCGACGATCACCGCGGAATACATCCTGATGATGCATTTCATGGACAAGATCGACGACGCGCGTCAGGAGCAGATGGCGCGCTACCTGCGCGCGATCCAGCGGCTCGACACGCATGGCGGGTGGGATCTGTACGTCGACGGCGATCCGGACGTGTCGTGCAGCGTGAAGGCGTACTTCGCGCTGAAGGCCGCCGGTGACAGCGAGCAGGCGCCGCACATGGTCCGCGCGCGCGACGCGATCCTGAAGCTCGGCGGCGCGGCACGCGCGAACGTGTTCACGCGCATCCTGCTCGCGACCTTCGGCCAGGTGCCGTGGCGCGCGGCGCCGTTCATGCCGGTCGAATTCGTGCTATTCCCGAAGTGGGTGCCGATCTCGATGTACAAGGTCGCGTACTGGGCGCGCACGACGATGGTGCCGCTGCTCGTGCTGTGCTCGCTGAAGGCGCGTGCGCGCAACCCGCGCAACATCGCGATCCCCGAACTGTTCGTCACGCCGCCCGACCAGGAGCGTCACTACTTCCCGCCCGCGCGCGGGATGCGCCGCGCGTTCCTCGCGCTCGATCGCGTGGTGCGTCACGTGGAGCCGCTGCTGCCGAAACGCCTGCGGCAACGTGCGATCCGGCATGCGGAAGCGTGGTGCGCGGAGCGCATGAACGGCGAGGACGGGCTCGGCGGGATCTTTCCGCCGATCGTGTACAGCTACCAGATGATGGACGTGCTCGGCTACCCGGACGATCATCCGCTGCGCCGCGACTGCGAGAACGCGCTCGACAAGCTGCTGGTCACGCGGCCCGACGGCAGCGTGTACTGCCAGCCGTGCCTGTCGCCGGTATGGGACACCGCGTGGAGCACGATGGCGCTCGAGCAGGCGCGTGGCGTGGCCGCGCCCGACGCCGGCGAGCCGGCAGGCTCACTAAATGAACTCGACGCACGTATCGCCCGCGCATACGACTGGCTCGCCGAGCGCCAGGTGAACGACCTGCGCGGCGACTGGATCGAGAACGCGCCCGCCGACACGCAACCGGGCGGCTGGGCGTTCCAGTATGCGAACCCGTACTACCCCGACATCGACGACACCGCGGTCGTCACCGCGATGCTCGACCGCCGTGGCCGCACGCACCGCAACGCGGACGGCTCGCACCCGTATGCGGCGCGCGTCGCACGCGCACTCGACTGGATGCGCGGGCTGCAATCACGCAACGGCGGCTTCGCGGCGTTCGACGCCGACTGCGACCGCATGTACCTGAACGCGATCCCGTTCGCCGATCACGGCGCGCTGCTCGATCCGCCGACCGAGGATGTATCGGGCCGCGTGCTGCTGTGCTTCGGTGTCACGAAGCGCGCGGCCGACCGCGCGTCGCTCGCGCGCGCGATCGACTACGTGAAGCGCACGCAGCAGCCCGACGGCAGTTGGTGGGGCCGCTGGGGCACGAACTACATCTACGGCACGTGGAGCGTGCTGGCCGGGCTCGCGCTCGCGGGCGAAGACCCCGCGCAGCCGTACATCGCCCGCGCGCTGGCCTGGCTGCGCGCGCGTCAGCACGCGGACGGCGGCTGGGGCGAGACGAACGACAGCTACATCGACCCGGCGCTTGCCGGCACCAATGCGGGCGAAAGCACGTCGAACTTCACCGCGTGGGCGCTGCTCGCGCAGATGGCGTTCGGCGACTGCGAATCCGACTCGGTGAAACGCGGCATTGCGTATCTGCAATCGGTGCAGCAGGACGACGGCTTCTGGTGGCACCGCTCGCACAATGCGCCGGGCTTTCCGCGCATCTTCTACCTGAAGTATCACGGCTATACCGCGTACTTCCCGCTGTGGGCGCTTGCGCGCTATCGGCGTCTGGCCGGCGCTGCACTGGCCGGTACGTCTTCGTCCAGCGGGGCCGGCGTGTCGGCTTCTCGCACCACGGATACCGCGCTTGCCTGAGCGTGTTTGTGTGCGTGTGCGTGTGCATTAGCACGAGCGCAAGCACGAGTCCGAACTCGACCGGCAACGCGTACGATCGTCCCTCCCGCGCGCGGGAGGTGCCGCGTGCTCCTCGCGCTCGATCGCGTGACGCGCCGAGTACATGTACGGCGAGGACGGGCTCGGCGGAAGCTTTCCGCCGATCGCGTCCTGCTACCTGATGTAGGGTATGCCCGCCCTCTCGGACGATCATCGGCCGCAACGTGGCTGCGAAAACGCACGGGAAAAGCGGTTGATCACGCGGTCTGACAGCGAGGTAATCGATCGCCGGCGGAAGATAAGATCCTCGTACGGAGCGTTTTCGCCGCACCCTGCCTTAAACGCTCCGACTCGATCCGGAATTCCAGAGCAAATCTCGCAATTTCGTCAATCACCGTTGTGGACGCTGTCTGGTCTACGATTTCAGGCTGCTGCGCTGCCGCCATACGCTGAATAACCGCAAGCCTCGCTTCATCTGAAAGATGTCGCAAATTTGCGCTCGTCTGTTTTCTTCCCAACCCGGCGTCGTGGTCACCACAAGAACCTCGAGCGCGAAATCCGGGCCCCGTTCGTAAAGCAATTTCGCCAACAGAGCACGAAAGCCCGCCGTTCGAGTAAGCGCAGCCGCCCCGCTGCCTTTGGCGGAGTTCATAAAGCAGGTGTCCTCTTTAGATCATCTTTCGTTTCGCGACGTTATTGCCGGCTTTCCGTTGCCATTCGGTAACTATGTTGTAGCCTTCTGGTCCTGCTCCGCTTTTGGTGACATTCATGATCGATCTGCTTGTCGTGACGATGGCGTGAATTGCTCGCCGAGCATGATGACAAACGGATTCATCGCCGATTTCCAGTCGTAGGCAGTGCGATCGGCAGCGAAACTCACATCATATGAAAATAGAATTCGATTGCCGGACAGTTCCTCGCGCCGAAGGCAAGGGAGATCCAAAGTTCAATTTGCTTTAAACTTGGCGAATTAGGCATAGCCAATCATTATCATTTCGGCAAAAAGCCGCATATCATGTTTGCAGTACAACCCGCGGAGGAAAGCATGGCTACATACAAGGAACTGAAGGCTCAAATGGACGCACTGGCGGAGAAAGCGGAAACCGCCCGTCTCACCGAGCTCCAGGCTGTAATCGAAGACATCCGTACCAAGGTCGCGGAGTACGGAATTACCGAAAAAGACATCTTCGGTGTTCGTCGGGATCGAGCGGCGGCAAAAAAGCCGGCGACCGTGAATGCGAAGTATCGCGATCCCAAGACTGGCGCAACCTGGTCGGGCCGTGGCCGCGCGCCCGCATGGATCAAGGATGCCAAGAACCGGAATCGATTCCTGATTCAGGAATGAATCATTCCGGATAACGCCGCGGCTCGATCAGCGGCAACACGCTCATCGAGCGCCGATCATGTGCTTCGGCAATGCACGTCATCGCGTCGATGAAGCCGCTCGCAAGGAGCGCTGAAGCGAGCGTAGTGGCACCCTACGCTCGCTTGTGTGCTCGCCCGAGCAACCGCAACGCGCGAACACTCCGCTACGTGTGGGCAAACACCCGCCTGCATTGCGATATGGGCCACGCATGATCGACGGGTAACGCCCAATCGGTGCGGCGCAATCGCGATCCGTTCCCCCGCTCTCCCCGCTCATGCGTCGCGCCGATCCCGCATCCACGCAAACGCCTCCCGCAGGTCCGTGCAGAACGCGTCGCCGATCATCGACAGCGGCTGCGACGCGGACGTCACCAGGTAAAAGTGATCGGGCACGGCCGGCTCGAACGGTTTGACGGCCACGCGATGGCCCGCATACGCGGCCGTGACCGGATCGATCAGCGCGACGCCCGCACCATTCGCGACGAACGCGACGATCGTCTGCGACAACTGCGCCTCGATCGACAGCACGCGCGACACGCCGGCCTCGACGAACACGCGGTCGATCGCGCTGCGCGCCTCGAAGCTCGGCGGAAACGAAATGAACGATTCGTCGCGCAGGTCGGCCGGCTGCACCACGC
The DNA here is from genome assembly GCF_905339895.1 of Burkholderia sp. BCC1988. Taxonomy (NCBI): domain Bacteria; kingdom Pseudomonadati; phylum Pseudomonadota; class Betaproteobacteria; order Burkholderiales; family Burkholderiaceae; genus Burkholderia; species Burkholderia sp. BCC1988. The sequence continues at coordinate 19,987 of NZ_CAJPHA010000033.1, read as the reverse complement.
GCTTGCGCGCGAGCCGATGCCCGCGCGGCACGATGCAGCACATCGCGCTTTCCGCGAGCCGCTCGCCGCGCACCGCCGGATGCGGCACCGGCTCGGCGATCAGCCCGACGTCGCATTGCCCCGACGCAACCTTGTCGACGACCGTCGACGCGCTGTGCGCAAGCAGCGTGATGTCGACACCCGGATGCGCAACCGCGAAGCGGGTGACGAGTTCCGGCAGCAGGTCGAGTGCGACCGCCGGCGAGCCGGCCACGCGCAGCGTGCCGCGCCGCATCGCGCGGATCTGCTCGGCGGCCTGCGCGACGCGATCGAGCCCGACGAATGCGCGCTCGACTTCCTCGTACAGCACGCGCGCCTGCGCGGTCGGCGTGAAGCGCCCCTGCTGGCGCTCGAACAGCACGAAGCCGACGCGATCCTCGAGGTCGGCGATCAGCCGGCTCACGGCCGGCTGCGAGATATGCAGATCGCGCGCCGCGCGCGTGACGGTATGACGCTGCATCACCGCGCGGAATGCTTCGATCTGACGAATCCTGAGTGAAGGCGTGGTCATAACACTGGATTATGGATCGTTGATCAAGCTGTATTGGACAGTCTATTTTGCCTGGCCGAACATCGATTCAGCAACGTCATACACGCAAGGAACCGCGCCACCATGCCCCATAACACGCACACATCGACCCGATGCCGCCGGAGCCGCACATGACCGTGCGCGGCTTCGACGTCGTCGTGGCCGGCGGCGGCCTCGTCGGCATGGCGCTCGCGTGGGGCATCGCGCGCCTCGGCAAGCGCGTCGCCGTATGCGACGGCGACGACATCGCGTTTCGCGCGGCACGCGGCAACTTCGGGCTGGTGTGGGTGCAGGGCAAGGGCGGACGCTGCCTGCCCTACGCGCGCTGGTCGCGCGAATCGTCCGCGCGCTGGGGCGCGTTCGCCGCGCAGCTGCGGCGCGAGACCGGCGTGGACTGCGGGTTCGAACGCCCGGGCGGCATCGAACTGTTCGAGCAGGACGCCGAGCTGGCCAGCGCGACCGATCTGCTCGCGTCGCTGCATCGCCAGGATGCGGCGCTGTCGTACGAAGTGCTCGATCCGGCCGCGCTGCGCAAGCGGATTCCCGCCGCGTCGCCGGCTCTGGCCGGCGCGCTGTGGTCGCCGAACGACGGTCATGCGAATCCGCTCTACACGCTGCGCGCGATGCTGCAGGCGTTCGTGCAGCGCGGCGGCGTCTATCTGCCGCGCAACGCGGTCGACGAGATTCGTCCGCGCGCCGGACACTTCGAGATCGACACGCGCGAAGGCCGCCTCGAGGCCGGGCGCGTCGTGCTCGCGGCCGGCCTCGACAACGCGCGGCTCGCGCCGATGGTCGGCCTGCACGCGCCGATCTCGCCGCTGCGCGGCCAGATCATGGTCACCGAGCGGCTTGCACCGTTTCTCGACTATCCGACGCTGGTCGTCCGGCAAACGCCGGAAGGCTCGGTGCTGCTCGGCGACTCGGCGGAAGACGTCGGCTTCGACGACGGCCAGACGCGCCCCGCGATGGTCGATATCGCGCGCCGCGCCCGCGCCGCGTTCCCGGCGCTCGCGCAGGCGCGCGTCGTGCGCGCGTGGGGCGCGCTGCGCATCATGACGCCCGACGGCCTGCCCGTCTACGAAGCGTCGGCCACGCATCCCGGCGCGTTCGTCGCGATCTGCCACAGCGGCGTGACGCTCGCGGCCGCGCATGCCGATCTCGTCGCGCCGTGGATCGCGGGCGACGCCGCGCCCGCCGACCTGTCCGCCTTCAACACCGCGCGCTTCGCCGCGCCCACGGCTACCCGGCATGTTTGATTCCATCGTCCCCGCCGCCGCGACGCGCGAACGCGTGCGCATCCACATCGACGGCGCGCCGCACGACGTGCCCGCCCATTACAGCGTCGCGGCCGCGCTGCTCGCCGCCGGCACCCTCGCCTGCCGCGCGAGCGCCGTGAGCGGCGCGCCGCGCGGCCCGTTCTGCATGATGGGCGTGTGCTTCGACTGCCTCGTCGAAGTCGACGGCGTGCCGAACGTGCAAGGCTGCATGACGCCCGTGCACGACGGCATGCAGGTGCGTGCGATGCACGGCAAGGCGAGGCTCGCATGACGCGCCGCCAGTGTGACCTGCTGATCGTCGGCGCCGGGCCGGCCGGCATGGCGGCAGCGGCGGCCGCGCGCACGGCCGGGCTGTCGGTCGTCGTCGCCGACGAGGGCCGCGCGCCCGGCGGCCAGATCTATCGCAACGTCGCCGACGCGCCCGCGGATCTCGCGCGCTGGCTCGGCAAGGATTACGCGGCCGGCCGGCCGCTCGTCGACGGCCTGCTCGCGAGCGGCGCGCTGTATCTGCCGCGCAGCACGGTGTGGCAGGTCGCGTTCGAACCGGAGCCGGTCGCGATGCTCACGCAGAGCGGTCCATCCGGCGGCACGCTCGACATCGGCGCACGCGCGGTGCTGATCGCGACCGGCGCGCAGGAGCGCCCGTGGCCGGCGCGCGGCTGGACGCTGCCGGGCGTGATGGGCGTCGGCGCCGCGCAGACCTTGCTGAAATCGGCGGGGCTCGCGCCGTCGGCCGACACCGTGCTCGCGGGCAGCGGCCCGCTGCTGTGGCTGTTCGCCGCGCAGTTGCTGAATGCGGGCCGGCGCGTGCGCGCGCTGGTCGACACGACGCCGCGCGATGCGTGGCGCCGCGCGCTCCCGCATGCGCTGCCGGCGCTGCGCGGCGCCGATTACCTGCTCAAGGGCTGGCGCATGCTGCGCGCGGTGAGTAACGCAGGCATTCCCGTCCATCGCGGCGCAACCGATATCGGTATCGACGGCGACGGCCGCGCGGAACGCATCCGCTTTCGCGACGCGAACGGCATCGTGCAATCGCTCGATACGTCGCTCGTGCTGCTGCATCAAGGCGTGATTCCATCGACGCAACTCGCCCGCTCGCTCGGCTGCGCGCATGAATGGGACGAACACGCGGCATGCTGGCGGCCGACCTGCGATGCACGCGGCCGCAGCAGCGTCGCGCAGGTATGGATCGCCGGCGACGGTGCGGGCATCGGCGGCGCGCAAGCCGCGGCCCGCGCGGGCGAAGTGTCGGCGCTCGACATCGCGGCCGCGCTCGGCGCACTCGATCGTCGCCGGCAAGCCGAACGCGAGCGCCCGGCGCTGCGGGCGTGGCGCCGTCATCTCGCGGTGCGCCCGCTGCTCGATGCGTTGTACACGCCGCCGGCCGCGCTGCGCCGCCCCGACGGCGACACGATCGTCTGCCGCTGCGAGGAGGTCACGGCCGGCGAGATCCGCGCGCTCGCGGCGCTCGGCTGCCAGGGGCCGAACCAGATGAAGGCGTTCACGCGCTGCGGGATGGGCCCGTGCCAGGGACGCTGGTGCGGCACGACGGTCGGCGAACTGATTGCCGATGTACAGCAGCGCGGCGTCGGCGATGTGGGCCATTACCGGATCCGCGCGCCGATCAAACCGGTCACCGTCGGCGAGATGGCCGACACCCTCGAACTGTCGAACGATTTCCGGCGCGGCGAATTCCCGAGCTGAAGCGCGGCCCGCGCACACCCACGCTTGCCCACACGAACGGAGCCTGACCATGAAGAACAAGACGCGCATCACGATCCTGCTGTCCGCGGCCGCGATGGCCTTCGCGACACTCGCCTCGGCGAAGGAATGGACGACGATCCGCATCGGCGTCGACCCGACCTACCCGCCGTTCGAATCGACCGCGACCGACGGCAGCGTGCAGGGCTTCGACATCGATCTCGGCAACGCACTGTGCGCGAAGCTCAACGCGAAATGCGTGTGGGTGTCGAGCAGCTTCGACGGGCTGATTCCCGGGCTGCAGGCGCGCAAGTTCGACGTGATCCTGTCGTCGATGGCCGCGACCGAACAGCGCCGCCAGCAAATCGACTTCACCGATCGCCTGTACCGCAACCAGACGCGCCTGATCGCGCGCACCGGCTCCGGGCTGCTGCCCGACGCGGCGAAGCTCGCCGGCAAGCGGGTCGCGGTCGAACAGGGGACGATCCAGGAAACCTACGCGCGCGAAAAATGGGCGGCGGCGAAGGTCGAGGTGGTGCCGTATCCGAGCTACGACCAGGCCTATGCGGATCTCGTGACCGGCCGCGTGGACGGCGTGCTGATGGATGCGGTGCAGGGCCAGCTCGGCTTCCTGGCGACGCCGCGCGGCAAGGGCTTCTCGTTCGCGGGCGGAGTCGTGTTCGACCCGAAGATCATGGGCAACGGCGATGCGGCCGGCGTGCGCAAGGCCGATGCGGATCTGCGCGACGCACTGAATCGCGCGATCGCTCAGATCCGCGGCGACGGCACGTACAACCGGATCCAGTCGAAATACTTCGACTTCGACATGTACGGGAATTGACGACGGACATCACGGGCCGCGGCGCGTGCGGGGCCGGTTCGCCGCACGCGCGCTGACCAGTTCTGCATTAGCGATCCTCAAGATCGTTTTCGGCCCGGCAGGGCTATAATCGCCGCTTTCGGTTTGGTCGTCGCCATGAAACCGCTGGCCGTTCCCTCTCTCGCGAACATCGCGTCGCGCCTTCGCCTGAAGCAGCTCAAGCTGCTGATCGCGCTCGAAAACCATGGCTCGCTGCACAAGGCCGCCGAAGAAATCGCGATCTCGCAGCCCGGCGCGACCAAGGTGCTGCGCGAGATCGAGGACATCCTCGGCATGCCGCTGTTCGAGCGGCAGCCGAAAGGCCTCGTCGCGAACGACCTCGGCCGCTGCGTCACGCGCTATGCGCGCCTCATCTACAGCGACCTCGAACACCTGCATACCGAAGTGCTCGCGATCACGCAGGGGCATGGCGGCCATCTGGCCGTCGGCGTGATCATGGGCGCGGTGCCGCTGCTCACGCGCGCGCTGACCGACCTGCGCCGGCGCCAGCCGCACCTGTCGGTCGAGATCGTCGAAGGCACCAGCGCGAGCCTGCTCGCCCTGATCGACGACGGCCGCATCGATCTCGCGATCTGCCGCAACGGCAACAACCGGCGCCCGGAAGCCTACGACTCTATCCCGCTGCAGTCCGAACCGCTCGCGGTCGTGACCGCGCGCACGCATGCGCTGGCCGAACGCGACGCGCTGACGCTGCGCGATCTCGCCGACGCGGAATGGGTCGCGTATCCGGTCAACACGCCGATGCGGCTCGCGCTCGAACGTGCGCTCGCGGATGCCGGCATCGAGGTGCCGAGTTATCCGATCGAGACGGCGTCGACGTTCGCGACGCTGACGCTGCTACAGGCGAACCCGGAACTGGTCGCGGTGATTCCGCGCGAAGTCGCCGAGTTCGGCGAACGCTTCGGCCTCGTTGCGTGCCTGCCGGTCGCGATCCCCGCGCTCGACGAGCCGTTCGGCGTGGTGGCCCGCACCTTCGCGCACCTGACACCCGGTGCGCGCATGCTCGTCGAGACGCTACAGCAGCCGCTGCCTACTTGATCGGCGAGAACGCGGCCGGACGCAGCAGCTTCGACTCCATCCTTTCCAGCATCGGGAACGCCTTCGGCACGAACTTCTCGAGCCAGTCCGGATCCTCGTACAGCGCGGTGCGCCGCTTGATGCGGTCGTCGAGGCTGTCGTACGCCCAGATGTGGACGACCTGGTTCAGCTCGCCGATTTCCGTGTACCACCAGCCGACTAGCGTCGCGTAGCGGGAAATCACCGGCAGGCCTTCCTTCTCGAAGTGCCGCAGGTATTCGTTCATCTTGCCGATCTGGACCGTGTAGGTCCGCATTTCGTAATACATGACTGCTCCTGGTTGAATCGAATCGGGGAATCGTGGAATCGGAGGCGCGCGCATGAAGCGCCGCGCAATCAGATCTCGCCGGCGTATGCGGCGCGGATGATCGCTTCGACGTCGCGCGCGGTCGTCAGGCGCGGATTGACGAGCACGTTGCCGCTGCGCATCGAGTCGGCCACCATCTGCGGCAGGTGCGCGAGATCGACGCCGAGTTCGCGGATGTTCGAAGGAATCGCGAGCGCGCGATTGAGTTCGACGATCTGCTCGACCAGCGCACGCGCGGCCGTTTCCGCATCGAGGCCGGCCACGTCGCCGCCGAGCGCTTCCGCGATGTCGCGGAACAGCGCCGGGCACGCCGGGCGGTTGAAGTCGATCACGTACGGCAGCAGCGCCGCGTTCGCGATGCCGTGGGCAATGTTGAACACGCCGCCCATCGTGTGCGAGATCGCATGCACGTTGCCGAGCTTCGACTGCGAGAACGCGACGCCGGCGAGGAACGAGCCGAGCAGCATGTCTTCACGCGCGGCGAGGTCGGAGCCGACGTAGAACGCGGTGCGCAGGCTGCGCCCGATCAGGCGGATCGCGCCGAGCGCGAGCGATTGGCTGACCGGGTTCGCCTGCTTCGACACGTACGATTCGATCGCGTGGGTCAGCGCGTCCATCCCGGTGGCCGCCGTGATCGGCGCGGGCAGCTTCAGCGTGAGTTCCGCATCGAGAATCGCGAGCTTCGGGAAAATCTTGTGGCTGACGATCACGGTCTTGAACAGCGTTTCCTGGTTCGTGAACACCGTCGATGCCGTGCACTCGCTGCCGGTTCCCGACGTGGTCGGGATCGCGAAGATCGGCAGCGGTTCGTCGGGAATCCTGTTGTAGCCCTCGTAATCGAGGATCGTGCCGCCGTTGGTCGCCATCGCGGCCACGCCCTTCGCGGTGTCGATGCTGCTGCCGCCGCCGACGCCGATCACCGCGGTGCAGCGATGCTCCTTCAGGAACGTCAGCGCGCTGTCGAGCACCGCGGTGCTCGGGTTCGCCTCGACACCCGAGAAGATTGCGTACGCAACGTCCGCGTCGCGCAGCGACGCGAAAAATCCTTCGAGCACGCCGCTCTTGATCAGGCCTTCGTCGGTCACGACCAGCAGCTTGCCGTCGAACAGCGGCTTCAGCAGTTCGCCGGCCTGGCGCGCGAGGCCGTTGCCGAATTTCAGCGTGGTGGGAAAGAAGTATTGGAATGGGTTCATGGTGCTTTCTCCGTGTGAAGTCTCCGCACCAGACACTACAAGCGGCCGATCGCCGCCGGTAATGAAAAAACCGGATCGCCCGATAACGGCCGCTTATTCCCCCGCACGCCGCGCCGTTTGGTTATCACGCGATCACGAAGCGTCATTAGGCAAGACGCGGCGGCCGCCCTACAGTCGCTGCACGGAACGCGTCATCGCACCGCAACCATAACGACGGAGACAACCATGCCCCTCTCGCATTCCCCTGCCGCATCGGCCGCATCGGCGCCGCTCGACGCGGCGGCCCGGCCGACCAGCGTCCGCTGGCGCATCTTCCTGCTCATGCTGCTGCTCGTCGCGATCAACTACATCGACCGCGCGTCGCTGTCGGTCGCGATGCCGCTGATCGCGCCGCAATTCAACCTGTCGCCCGCGCTCGAAGGGCTGATGCTCAGCGCGTTCTTCTGGTCGTACGCGCTGATGCAGATCCCGGTCGGCGTGATGCTCGACCGTTATCACACGCGCGGCATCATCGCGACCGCGACGCTCGCGTGGGGCGCGTTCCAGGCGCTCGGTGCGGCCTCGCACAACTGGTTGCTGCTGATGCTCACGCGCATGGGCCTCGGCTTCTCCGAATCGCCGGTGTTTCCGGCCGGCGCGAAGCTGATCGGCTCGTGGCTCACGCCGCACGAGCGCGGCCGCGGCGCCGTGCTGGTCGACGGCGGCGCACCGCTCGGCAGCGCGCTCGGCGCGATCCTGATCTCCGCGCTGATCGCGTGGTTCGGCTCGTGGCGCATCGCATTCGTGATCGCCGGTATCGGCACGATGCTGGTGGGCGTGCTCGTGTGGCGCTATATCCGCAACCATCCGTCCGAGCATCCGGGCGTCAACGCGGCCGAGCTCGAGCACATCACGCGCGCGAACCCGCCGGCACCGGCCGCGGCCGAACGCGTGCCGCTGCGCGAACTCGTGAAGGATCGTTCGGTGCTCGCGATGTTCGCCGGCTACAGCTGCATCCTCGCGGTGTTCTACGGGCTGCTCACGTGGATGCCGAGCTACCTGCACAAGACCTACGGCTTCAACATCGCGACGACGGGCGGCGCAACGTTCGTCATCTTCATGTCGGGCTTCGTCGGCGAACTGATCGGCGGGACCATCGGCGACCGCTGGAAAGCGTCGGGGGCATCGCCGAACCTCGTGATGCGCACGATGTTCAGCGGCTCGTCGCTGATCGCCGCCGCGTGCATCCTGGCCGCCGCGTACATCGCGAACGCCAATGCGGTCGTGCTGCTGCTCAGCATCGCGATGTTCTTCATCCGCTTCTGCGGGATGTACTGGAGCCTGCCCGCGATCGTCGGCGGCCCCGAGCGCGCGGGCGTGCTCGGCGGCACGATGAACTTCTGCGGCAGCATGGTCGGCGTGGTGGTGCCGATCCTGATCGGGCTGATCGTCCAGTGGTCGGGCTCGTACTTCCTCGCGCTGCTGTTCTTCGTCGCGATGGCCGTGCTGATCGCGGTGTTCTCCAGCCTGATCGACTACCGGCCGCGCACGCACGGCTAGGAAGCTCCGACAAAATGAACTGATGCGGCTGCTCACCTGCCGCACGCGCCGTTCACCTCTTCGTTGTTTCGCTGACGAGGAGGTCATGGCAACACCGATACTCGATGGCGAACTGTGGTCACTGATCCAACCGCTGCTGCAACCACCGAAACCACGTCGCGCGCGATACCCGGGGTGCTGACCAGCATTCTGTTCGTGCCGCAGTCCGGCATTTCCTGGAAGTTGCTTCCGCAGGAAACGGGCTGCGGCTCGGGCATGAGCTGCTGGCGCAGACTGCGCGACTGGCAACAGCCTGGCTGCACAACTTCGGGCGACTGCACATCCGGTTCGAGCGCCTCGCGGCGATCCACGAAGCGTTCATGAAGATCGCCGCTTGCATCATCTGCTGGCGACGGCTTCCAAACTCATTGTGTGAGCACTTCCTGGAGCGTTGCGGCATCGCGCAACTCGCGAAGGAGAAAGCGCTGCAAGGCCTGTACCGCCGACATGCGATCGCTGCCATCCGCATGGCTGAACAAGCCGAATTCCGCCGATGGCGGGTGCGGCAATCCGGTGGCAGCCGGATCGAGCGCGCGCATCGAATCGCGCCGGACGTTCCATTCGAGCAGGACCGTGACCCCCAGCCCTGCCTCGACTGCGGATTGAATGGCGGCCAGGCTCGTGCTCGTGCAGATGACTTTCCATGCGACCCGAGCATCGCGCAATGACGCATACAGCCTGTCTTGCCACGGACACGCACCGCCGAATGCGACGAACGGCAATGGAGCGTGGCGGACATCTCCGTCATACGCAAGGCCAGCCGCCCAGAACAGCGGATGCCGCCACCGCACGAGCGGTTCCGCATGGATGAACGTCGGGTCGATGATCGCGAAATCGAGCGAGCCATTCATGAAATCCTGCGACAGCGCCTTGCTCGAATCGACGACGATCTCCACGGCGACATTCGGGAACGAAGCGCCAAAATCACGCAGCGTGTGCGGCAGATGGCCAACAGCGATGTCCTCGAGGAGGCCGAGCCGGACCGTCCCTGAGATCTCACCTGCATTCAGCGCAGCGCGCGCCGCGATCCCGATGTCGAGCATGCGCTGCGCGTAAGGCAGCAGCACGCTGCCCGCCGCGGTCGGCTTGATGCCGCGTGGCGAACGTTCGAGCAGGCGCTGCCCGACCGATTCTTCCAGCCGGCGCAATGCCATGCTGACGGCGGCCTGCGTGCGATGCAGCGCCTGCGCCGCCTCGCTCACGCTACCGGTTTCGACCACGATCAGAAAGGTGCGCAACAAGCCGCTGTCGAGATCCCGAGCCATAAATATTCTTGAAGCGCCCATAAAAAATTCGAGCTTATACCAAACGAACATGCGTGGTTAACATCGCCGCATCGCCATCATGGAGCACTGCATGAACGAAGAAACCGGAAGCATCCGGGCCGGCCGGCACACGACCGCTTCCACACCGGTTGCGCGCGACGCGTTCACGGCGAATGCGGCGTTTGGCGCGTCGCGGACACGACGCTTCCAGGCGGCTCTGGCACCCGGGTTCGCCGTGGTGTCGATGTGCAGCGTCCAGCTCGGCGCTGCGCTGTCGCGGCCCGCGATGATCGAGTACGGAACGTTCAGCACGACCTGGCTGCGCCTGTGTTTCGCCGCCTTCGCGCTGGCCGTGATCGTGCGCCCGCCCGTCCGGCGCTATTCCCGGCAGCGCTGGATCGCCGCCATCGCGCTCGGCTGCGCGATGGCCTGCATGACATTGTGCTTCTTCGAGGCGGTCAAGCGCGTGCCGCTCGGGCTCGCCGTCGCGATCAATTTCTTGGGGCCGCTGTGCGTCGCGACCATCGGCGTACGCAAGATCCGGATGCTCGCGTGGCCCGCGCTCGCCCTGGCAGGAATCGTGCTGCTCGCGCGCCAGGACGACATGTGGATCGTGCCCGTTGCGGCGCTCGTATTCCCGCTCGGCTCGGCGCTCGGATGGGCCGCCTACATCCTGATGATGAAGCGCGTGGGGTCGCTGTTCGATGGTCTGCAAGGCCTGTCCACGTCGCTGATCGTCGCGGCGCTCGTGACCGCGCCATTCGGCCTCACAGAAAGCGGCGGGCATTTTCCGGCCGGGCAATTGATCGACGCTGCCGGTCTCGCCGTGCTCGTCCCGCTCTTGCCTTATGTTCTGGAGATGATTGCGTTACGGCGCATGACGGCGTCGGCGTTTGGCATCCTGATGAGCGTCGAGCCTGCGATTGCCTCGGCAATCGGATTTGCGGTACTCGGCCAGCCCATGACCCTGCTGCAAAGTATCGGCACGTTGTTTGTCATCGGTGCCAGCGCAGGCGCCGTGATGCAGCAGTAGCCGGCTCCACAAGGCTTGGCTGGCATGCGCTTCGTCGCCTCGCCATCGGAGTCGGAGTCGGAATGACAAGACAGGCGCTGGCCGCGATCGACGATTCGAGTGCAGGGTGATGTTGAGCGACCTGTTTGTCCGCCAAACGCCTGCTCCGGGCAGCTCCAGGGTCTGTTTACATTTGTGCGGGTTGTCGGGTCATCCGGTCCGCTCGGTTCGGGCGACTATTCGCCGGTGATTGCGTCACATGCTGGTAGGATGAAGTTCGTTTCTGCTTGCATTGATGATCTGACCTGTAACCGCCTCATTCTCGGAGTAGACATGGTTGATATTTCACGTGAGACCGTCGAACAAACTGAGCGTCGCCTTCGACGAGTCATCACCGAGGCACGCCTACGGATTTACTCCGGCACGTACACGTTCATTGAATTTCCGCTGGATCAATTCCCAAGCGCTGTGCGGGCCGACGCACTTGCCTTGGTGCGAGACGACAACGTGTGGAGTCAGCTTGTGCCGAGTGACGGTTCACACCAGGAACAGTTCGGCATCTTTCGATTCCACTTCCCGGCAGGGGCAGACAATAGTGGCTTCGTTGGCTGGCTGGCTACCCATCTCAAGAATCGATTTGGCACCGGCGTATTTGTGACGTGCGGACAGAATCATGCGGATGGCGGTATCTTCGATTACTGGGGCGTACCCGAGACGCTGGCAGACGAGGTGATCGAGGAAGTCAAGCGGCTTGTTCAGGGGCAGAGCGATCATCGATAAAGCTCATCCGATACGGCACGCGGCTATAGCGACGCTTGGTTTTTCTGTTCGAGCGAAGCGGGATGACTGCTTTCGCACGCGGAGAGTGGATACTCGTCACAAAGGCGTTCGAGTCGTACCTTTGTCAGCGATGACCGCAACGGCACGCAAGTGCTAAACCAGTCATTCGCGCACGAAATATCGCAGCGGTTGGATCAGTGACCGCAATTCGCCATCGAGTATCGGTTTTGCCGTGCTCTCGTCGTCAGCGAAACAACGAAGTGGTGAGCAGAGCGTGCGACAGGTTGGCAGCCCCATCCGTTCATTTTGTTAGAGATTCTAATTGAACGGCCAAGCGCGCGCCCGAACGGTGCGCCGCACCGCACCGTCCCGACGATGCCCGCTTGCGCGGGCATTTTTTATCGACTCGCGTCGACCGGCCCGATCAGCGATCGATCGGCAGCGGCGCGTTCGCGGCGACGAGCCCCTGCTCGCGCATCTCGCGCCAGAAGTCGGCGGGAATCGTCGCGTTCAGCGCGTCGACATCTTCCGCGATGCGCGCCGGACGGCTCGCACCGGGAATCACCGACGCGACCGCGGGATGCGCGAGCACGAACTGCAGCGCGGCCGCCTTGACCGGCACGTCGTAGCGTGCGGCGATCGCCTTGATGCGTTCGACCTTCGCGACGATTTCCGGCGAAGCCTTCTGGTATTCGAAGTGCGCGCCGCCGACCAGCACGCCCGAACTGTACGGCCCCCCGACGACGATCCCGACGCCTAGCGCGGCTGCCACCGGCATCACGCGCTGCAGCGCGCGCTCGTGATCGAGCAACGTATAGCGGCCGGCCAGCAGCATGCCGTCCGGCTGCGGTTCGGCGAGGTCGAGCACGAGCTCGATCGGCTCGACGCGGTTCACGCCAAGGCCCCACGCGCCGATCACGCCCTCTTCGCGCAGCTTGCCCAGCACGCGGAACGCGCCCTTGCGCGCGACCTCGAACTGCGCGAGCCATTCGTCGCCGTAGATGTCCTGCGCGATGTCGTGCACCCATACGATGTCGAGGCGATCGGTACGCAGGCGCTTCAGGCTGCCCTCGATCGAGCGCAGCGTCGCGTCGGCCGTGTAGTCGCTGACGAGCCGGTTCGCGCGGCCATGCGCGAAGATTCCGGTCTTCTCGCCGTAGTCGCGCGCGCTCGCGTCTTCCATTTCGTCGAGCACGACGCGGCCTACCTTCGTGCTGATCACGTAGTCGTCGCGCCGATGGCCGGCGAGCACGTCGCCCAGACGCGACTCGGCCAGCCCCGCGCCGTACGACGGCGCGGTGTCGAAGTAGCGGATCCCGCGCGCCCACGCGGCTTCGACGGTCGCGGCGGCTTCGTCGTCGGGGATGTCGCGGAACATGTTGCCGAGCGGGGCGGCGCCGAAACCGAGCGTGTTGTCGGCCGGCAGCGTGGCTTTGAGACGCATGCATTTCTCCACAGGTCACGGAAAGTGCGTCCAGTCTAGGTTGCATGGTTATGTCTGTCCAAGACATAATTCATCAAACTTGAGTCCCACGAGGTCTTATATGCTCGACATCCGTCAGCTTCAATATTTCATCGCGGTCGCGGAGGAAGAACACGTCGGCCGCGCCGCCGAACGGCTGCACATTTCGCAGTCGCCGCTCAGCCGCCAGATCGCGCAACTCGAGGAAAAGCTCGGGCTGACGCTGTTCGAACGCAGCCAGCAGCGCATTCGTCTGACGCGCGACGGCCGCACGTTCCTCAGCGAGACGCAGGCGTTCCTGCGCCATGCGCACCGGCTGGAATCGCTCGCGCGCCGGCTCGGCCGCGGCGACGAAGGCGGGCTCTGCATCGGCTACCTGGAAACGGCCACGCACTCGGGCGTGCTGCCGCGCGCGCTGAAGACGTTGCGCGCGGACCGCCCGGCCGTCCACATCGCGCTGTACAACTACACGTCCGCCGCGCAGCTCGAAGGCCTGCGCGAGCGCAGTCTCGACATCGCGCTCGTGACCGAGCCGCCCGCGCCCGACGATCCGGAACTCGAATCGATGCGCGTGCTGAACGATCCGATGCTGCTCGCGCTGCCCGAAGGCCATCCGCTCGCGAAGAAGAAGACGCTCGCGGCCGACGACCTCGCGACGCAGCCGTGGATCGGGGTCACGCAGCAGGAAAGCGCGCCGCGTCACGGCGCGTTCGTCGCCGCGTGCGCGAAGGCCGGTTTCTCGCCGGATATTTCCGTCGAGGCGAGCGAGCCGCTCGCGGCGCTCGGGCTCGTCGCCGCCGGGCTCGGCGTGACGATGATCCAGCAGAGCCTGCGTCACCAGGTGCCGGAAGGCGTCGTGCTGCGCGAGCTGCCGTGGTTCAGCTATCGCACGCCGCTGTGGGCCGCGTGGCACAAGGTCAACTTGCGGCCGCTGGTCGGCGTGTTCCGCGAGATTCTGACCGGCGAGGATGTGGTCGCGACGGTCGAGTGACGTGACGGGGGCGCGTGGTGTGCTCGCGCCGCGCGCGGCGTCGTTGCCCGCACATCGAATGGCGCGGCCGTGTTGCCGTGTTGCCGTGTTGCCGTGTTGCCGTGTTGCCGTGTTGCCGTGTCGCCGTGTCGCCGTGTCGCCGTGTCGCCGTGTCGCCGTGTCGCCGTGTCGCCGTGTCGCCGTGTCGCCGTGTCGCCGTGTCGCCGTGTCGCCGTGTCGCCGTGTCGCCGTGTCGCCGTGTCGCCGTGCCTCAACATGAAGACTCGCGATCCGGATCGACGCAATCGCCGGCAAAGACAGGGAATCCGTCATGCCGTCCGCATCCCCCCACACGATTCCGGCTGAAATCGATCGAGCCGGCATCGGTCCGCATGCGATTGCATGCGCGACACCGGATGCCGGCTTCCCCCCGCTCGCGCGTCAGTTCGCGAGCGTGACCTTCCCGTCCATCAGCCGGTTGATCGCCAGCGGATTCGAGGTCTTCAGCGCATCGGGCAGCAGCGCCTCCGGCATGTCCTGATAGCAGACCGGCCGCAGGAAACGACGGATCGCGAGACTGCCGACCGACGTCGTACGCCCGTCCGCGGTGGCCGGATACGGGCCGCCGTGCACCATCGCATGCGCGACTTCCACGCCGGTGCCGAAACCGTTGACGAGCACGCGGCCCGCGCGCCGCTCCAGCGCCGGCAGGAACGTGCGCGCGGCGGCGTAGTCGGCTTCGTCGATATGGAGCGCCGTCGTCAACTGCCCTTCCAGCGACTCGATCAGATCGAGCATCGTGTCGAGGTCCGGACAGCGGACGATCAGCGACGCCGCGCCGAACATCTCCTCATGCAGCGCCTTCGACTCGCGGAACGCGTCCGCGCTCGTCGAGAACAGCGCGCCCTGCCCCTGGTTCGCGCCGGCCGGCGCATGCGCGCGCGCGACGGTGCGCACCTGCGGATGCTGCGCGAGCGCGGCCACCGAACGCTCGAAGGCCTGATGAATGCCCGGCGTGAGCATCGTCGCCGCCGCGGCCTGGGCGAGCCGCTCCGCCGCCGCGGCGGTAAAGCGCTCGAGTGCCGGCCCGTCCACGGCAAGGATCAACCCCGGATTCGTGCAGAACTGCCCGGCGCCGAGCGTCAGCGACTGCACGAACTGCTGCGCGATCGCGTCGCCGCGCGCGTCGAGTGCGTTCGGGAACAGCAGCACCGGATTGATGCTGCTCATTTCCGCGTACACGGGGATCGGCTCGGGCCGCGCGTTCGCAAGCGCGATCAGCGCGGTGCCGGCATGGCGCGAACCGGTGAAGCCGACCGCCTTGATGCGCCGATCGCGCACTAGCCCCTGCCCGATCTCGAGGCCGGTGTCGAACAGTAGCGAGAACGTGCCTTCCGGCATCCCGCACGTCTTCACCGCCCGCTGCACGGCGATCCCGACCAGTTCCGACGTGCCCGGATGCGCCGGGTGCGCTTTCACGATCACCGGGCAGCCGGCCGCGAGCGCGGACGCCGTATCGCCGCCCGCGACCGAGAATGCCAGCGGGAAATTGCTCGCGCCGAACACCGCGACCGGCCCGAGGCCGATATGACGCAGGCGCAGGTCGGGACGCGGCGCCGGTTGGCGTGCCGGCTGCGCCGGATCGATGCGCGCGTCGAGGTAGTCGCCCGCGCGCACCACGTCGGCGAACATCCGCAGCTGGCCGACCGTTCGGCCGCGCTCGCCTTCGACGCGGGCGCGCGGCAGGCCCGTTTCCGCGACGCAGCGCTCGACCAGTTCGTCGCCGAGCGCGAGGATGTTCGCCGCGATCGTCTCGAGGAACGTCGCGCGCGCGTCGGGTTGCGTTTCGCGATACGTGTCGAACGCGGCCCAGGCGAGCGCGCATGCTTCATCGAGATCGACGCTGCTCGCGCCGCCGAAGGCCGGCGCCATGCGTTCGCCGCTGGATGCGTTGACCGCGTATGTGTCGCCGTTCGTGCCGCGCCGTGCGCGCGAGCCGATCAGCAGGTTGCCTGCGAGTGTCATGTTCGTTTCCTCTGTAGATGGATCGGGTGCGAACGCCGTGCGATCACGGGCTCGCATAGGTGTTGTGTGTTGTTTGTCGTGCCGGCGCGCCTGTCGCGTCGCCGTGAATGGGCCGGGCTGTTCGAATCCGTGCGGCGGGGCGCTCGATGCCGGGCTCGCATCACCCGGCCCCGACAACGGTGCATTGCCGTCGAGCCGCATCGTCGGTGCGTCGGTGGCCGCCTCGAACGATCAGAACGTACCCGGATACGCGCCGCCGTCGAGCAGTACGTTCTGGCCCGTCAGGTAGCCCGCGTGCGCGCTGCACAGGAACGCGCACACCGCGCCGAACTCGTCGGCCGAGCCGAAGCGCCCGGCCGGCACGGCCTGCCGCTTCGCTTCGCGCATCGCTTCGTAATCCTTGCCTTCCGCCTTCGCCGACGCATCCGTCGCCTTCTTCAGGCGATCGGTGTCGAACAGCCCCGGCAACAGGTTGTTGATCGTCACGTTGCGCGTCGCGATGCGCTTTTGCCGCGCGATGCCCGCGACGAAGCCGGTCAGGCCCGTGCGCGCGCCGTTCGACAGGCCGAGCACGTCGATCGGCGCCTTCACCGCGCTCGACGTGATGTTGACGATGCGGCCGAAGCCACGCTCGGTCATCCCGTCGACGGTCGCCTTGATCAGCTCGATCGCGGTCAGCATGTTCGCGTCGAGCGCGGCGATCCAGTCGTCGCGCGTCCATTCGCGGAAGTCGCCCGGCGGCGGGCCGCCCGCGTTGTTCACGAGGATGTCGACGTGCGGCGCGGCCGCGAGCGCCGCCGCGCGGCCCGCGCTCGTCGTGATGTCGCCGGCCACCGCGATCACCGTGACGGCAGGATTGAGCGCGCGCAGTTCGCGGGCGGTCGCGTCGAGCGCGTCGCTGCCGCGCGCGGTGATCACGACGTTCACGCCCTCGGCGACGAGCGCCTGCGCGCACCCCTTGCCGAGCCCCTTGCTCGCTGCGCAAACCAGCGCCCAGCGGCCTTCGATGTTCAGGTTCATCTGCGTTCTTCCTGGAATGCCGTGCGCGCCGCCCGGTGCCGCCGCGTGCGCCGGCCGGCACGCTCACGCGCCGGCGCTGCCGTGCGCGCAGCGCGTGCCGGCGGCGCACCGACTGACGCGCACGTCCGAAATGCGCCGGAAAGCCGCGCAATGGGCCAGCATACGGAGTCCGCCCCCGCGCGACAATTGACAGGATGTGATACCGGTATAACCGCGCGTTATCGGTCGTTGCCCCGCCGCCGCATGCGGGCGCGTTCCGCGTCCATCGCATGCCGCCGCGGCGGCCGGATGACGAACGGTGCGACCGCAACGCCGACGACGGCTCGGCACGTTCATACGACGATTGACGATGCGCGCGCGGTGGCGCCGGTGCCGCGCGTCGTCACGGATGAAAACCCGCCACGACGCACGGCGCTGGCGGGTGCCGACACGACCGGCACCCGTTCACCGCGCGCGACATCGTCACACCGTCACGCGATAGCGCCGCTACGCCACGACACCGTCACGCCGCGAACCGCTTCGCCAGTTCGGCAAGACCGTCCTCGTAGATACCGCGGAAGAGGCGGATCGCTTCGTCGTCGGTCGCGCCATCCGGCGTGAACGTGCCCGACCACTCGACCGTCGCCGCGTTCGCGCCGTTCTCGCGCACGCGCAGCGTGGAGCGATAGTTCACGACCGGGAACGGCGCTTCGAGGATCGCGTACGTGTAGCTGCGTGCCGCGTCGTCGAAGGCGACCAGCCGCTCGACGATCGCGTCGCCGTCCGGGTTCGCGAGGCTGCGCACGCGACCGCCTTCGCTCAGCTCGCTCGCCGGGATGTACGACAGCCAGTCGGGCAGCGACCCGAAGCCGCCGATCAGTGTCCAGACCGTGTCGGCCGAAGCCGCGATCTCGATGCTTGCATTGGCCTGTGCCATGTCATCACCTTTCAGGATCAACGATCGGTCGGCAGCGGCGCATTGGCCGCAATCAGACCTTGTTCACGCATTTCGCGCCAGAAGTCGGCCGGAATCACCACGTTCAGCGCAGCCTGGTCTTCCGCGATCCGCTCCGGACGGCTCGCGCCCGGAATCACCGCGACGGTGGCCGGATGCGACATCGAGAACTGCAGCGCGGCGGCCTTGATCGGCACGTCGTAGCGCGCGGCGATCGCCTTGATGCGCTCGACCTTCGCGAGGATTTCCGGCGAAGCCTTCTGGTATTCGAAGTGCGTGCCGCCTGCGAGTACGCCCGAGCTGTACGGGCCGCCGACGACGATCCCGACGTCCTGCGCGGCAGCCGCCGGCATCACGCGTTGCAGCGCGCGCTCGTGATCGAGCAGCGTGTAGCGGCCGGCGAGCAGCATGCCGTCCGGTTGCGGTTCGGACAGGTCGAGCACGAGTTCGATCGGCTCGACGCGGTTCACGCCGAGGCCCCACGCCTTGATCACGCCTTCTTCGCGCAGCTTGCTCAGCACGCGGAATGCGCCCTTGCGCGCGACTTCGAACTGCGCGAGCCATTCGTCGCCGTAGAAGTCCTGAGCGATGTCGTGCACCCAGACGATGTCGAGGCGGTCGGTGCGCAGACGCTTCAGGCTGTCCTCGATCGAACGCAGCGTCGCATCGGCCGTGTAGTCGTTGACGATGCGGTTCGGCCGGCCGTGTTCGAACAGGCCGCCCTTCTCGCCGAGATCGCGCGCCGACACGTCCTCGACTTCGTCGAGGATCACGCGGCCGACCTTGGTGCTCAGTACGTATTCGTCACGCGGGTGATTCGCCAGCGCGTCGCCGAGGCGGATTTCCGCGAGGCCGGCGCCGTAGAACGGGGCCGAATCGAAATAACGGATGCCGTGTTGCCATGCCGCTTCGACGGTGGCCGCGGCTTCCGCGTCGGGGATGTTGCGGAACATGTTGCCGAGCGGGGCAGTACCGAAACCAAGGATCTTGTTACCGGGCAGCTTGTCTTTGAGACTCATCATTTTCTCCAGGGGTGAGGGAAAGCGAGTTCAGTCTAGGCAGACGGGTTAAGTCTGTCCAAGACGGAATTCGACACAGTTGAGTCCCTGGAGGTCTAAAACGTGGTCTGAAGGGGTGGGCGGATATCGCGTCCGGAGGGTCCGTTCGCGCGGCGGCCCCGCCCGACAAGGCTGGCGACGGAATCAGCTGCCGATTCGTGATTTCAGATCAAAAGTGATTTCGCCGGTGAGCACGATCGGCAACGCCGCGCGTGCCCCCAATTGCCGCACGCCTGCAACGCGTCGCGCAAAGGAATCCCCGTTGCGCCTCTTTCGAAGGCGCAACGGGGAAAAGCCGCCTGGTGATGGAATCTGCGTTCCGTCGCAATGCGCGGCTCATGCCCTCAGGCGCGACCGTCCCCTTGCGTATCCCGGGCATCGCCCAGCATCGTGACGAGGACGAGCGCTGCAATCAGGCCCAAGTGCTCGAAGAAACCGTTGAGCGCCATGAAGCGCGCTGCGCCCGTCTGGTTCCAGAAGTCGTTCGCCACCAGCATCGCGACGACGGTCAGCACGCCGAGGCTGCCGGCGCCGAGCCACGTGAAGCGGCGAAACACCACGCACAGCGAACCGCCGATCTCGACGACAACCGCCAGTGCAGCCCATAGCGCAGGCGGATGCAGGCCGAAATGCGCCTGCTCCGCGACCGCGCCGTCGAAGTCGAGCGCCTTCGCGACGCCGCCGATCAGAAAGGCGGAAACGAGTGCGAGCCGGACCAGCGCGCCGACCCACGGCTGCGCGAGCAGGACACGGATCCACGCGGGGCTGTGCCGGCCGATCGTCGTCGACATGTCAGACCGCCCAGCAGGAGCAACCGAACGCGCCCCAGAAGCCCTTCGCGTCCGACGTCGGCAATGCGCTGCCCCACGCACTCGCGTGC
>NZ_CAJPHA010000032.1:0-70377 GCF_905339895.1 Burkholderia sp. BCC1988 | reverse complement strand
GGGCGCGAGACGCGGTGCGCGGCGCAGCGGCCGGTACGCGACCCGCTCGATCGTGTAGCCCACGCACGCGCAGACGACGGCGGCGATGCCAAGGCCGATCGTCAGCGTCGCGACGTTGCCGAGTCCGGGAAAGTGGTTCTGCAGCACGGTGATGGCCGACAGGGCGACCATCGCGCCGACCATCAGCACGTCACCGTGCGCGAAGTTGATGATGCCGAGAATGCCGTACACCATCGTGTAACCCAACGCGATGATGGCGTACACACTGCCGAGCACCAGCCCGTTCAGAATTTGTTGGACAAAAATGTCCATGTCACTCCCAAGAGTTGATTACTATTGGATCGGCATGCGAGAACGCCGATTACTCGTCGTTCTCGCTCGAAGTATCACTGCGTCGGACTGAGGTTATCGCCCGACACTTTGTACACGGTCACCGGCGCATCAATCCATTCACCGTTCTTGTCGAACGCGACCTTTCCGACCAGCGTCGAGAACTGGATTTGCTTGAGCATCGGAACGAACTTTTCGGGGTCCGTCGAATTCGCCGCCTTCATCGCCTGCGCGACCACCATCGTGGCCGAATAGAATGCCGGCGAGTAAACATCGTTCTTCACACCGAATTGCTTTTCATACCGCGCCGCGAATTCCGGACCACCGGGCAACGTCGCGAGCGGTGCGCCGCCTTCGGCGCAATACCCCCGCCCATTCAGCGTTCCGGCAGCCAGCTTCGGCATATCGACCGAGCAGATCCCGTCCCCGCCTAGCACCGGAACCGCAAGACCCAACTGCTTGGACTGTCGCCCGATGGCGGCTGCCTGCGCGTAGTACCCGCCGTAGAAGATCGCGTCCGGGCGCTGAGCCTTGATGTGCGTCAGAATCGCGTTGAAGTCCGTTGCCTTGTCGTTGGAATATTCCCTGGCGACGACGTCGATACCGTTCTTCTTCGCCGTCGCGGCAAACACGTCAGCTACGCCTGATCCGTATGCCGTGCGATCGTCGATCACCGCCACGCGTTTTGCATGCAATACCTTCGCCGCATATTCGGCCATGCGTGCGCCCATCACGTTGTCATTGGCCGCAAGCCGGAAGACATACGGGAAGCTCTGCTGCGTGATCGCCGGATTTGAAGCGGCGCCGGTAATCATCGGAACACGCGCATTGTTGTAGATGCGGGACGCGGGAATGGTCACGCCGGAGTTGTAGTGGCCGATGACCGCCTTCACGCCCGAATCGACGAGCTTCTGAGCGACAGCGACGCCCGTTTTGGGATCCGCGGCGTCGTCCTCGGACAGCATTTCGAACTTGATGGATTGACCGTCGACGACGATCGGCTTGCGATTCAGCTCTTCAATCGCCAGCCGCACGCCTCGCTCATCATCCTTGCCGAAATTCGATTGGCCGCCCGTCAACGGGCCCGCGACACCGATCCTGACAGTCTGATCCGCATGCGCGGCAGAAATCAATGCGGGGCTGATTCCCCCGAGCAACAGGGTGGCGATAGTGAGTTTGTGACAGTACTTCATGTGAAACCTCCGTGGCGTGGGCAAATTGGGTAGTCGACATGGTTGCAGCGTCAGGAGCGCGGGCACGGGATGGCCGATTGCGCTTGACGTGGGATAGTCAGTCCCGCCAGTGCGGTTGTGCAGATTCCAGAAGCCGCTTGAGCGAGCGAAAATGAAGTCGTGCATATTCATCTCGATCACGGTCGAATTCACGAGAAGTCCGACGAGCCAGTTCGTCGCTCACGCGCTTAAGCGGACGCCTGCTCGACATCGCGAGGATTTGGATCTGGGCGGCTCGTTCGAGGTAGTAGAGATCGTCGAGTGCCGCGGCAATCGAAGGGCCCGTGACTATCACGCCGTGGTGCTCGAGCATCAGGACACGCTTGGAAGACAACGCGGCGGCAATCCGGTCTCCTTCCTGTTCGCTGAGTGCAAGTCCTCCGTATTCCGAATGATCACGGTCGTAGGCAATGCGATCGAAAAAGCGAAGACTGTTCTGATATAAGGCATGTGCGTATGAAGTACGCATGCGGCATCAGGCGAGGCGCGATGAACTCGGGAATGGATGTTGAGCGCGGTTTTCTCGACTCGTCCGACTCCGTCGATTACCGAGCCGGCGGAATCGACGAGCAGCAAATCAGCCGGTCGGATCTCTTCGAAGCTGAGTCCGAACGGATTGATCAGATACGTTTCCCGACTGCCCGGGAGCAAGAGACTGAAATGGTTGCATGTGCCCTCGTGGAAGCCGAGGCGCGCGGCGATGCGAAATGCCGCGGCCAGATCGTCGCGAGCATTCGCGAGCTCATCGGTCTTCGATCCAGGAAAAAAATCGGTGGCGTGTGCCATGGGGTCGTCCAGTGCAAGTATGCGTATGCGATTCCCCTTCAATGTAGTGAATCAAACCTGCACGGATACATGTACACTTTAAAATGAGGGTGACTAACTGTATTGGGTTCGTCGCCTGTACGGTTATATGGGCCGGTATTTTTGATGTGATAGGTGCGGCGATGAAACCGATACTGACGCTCGATCCCCAGGGGGAATCGTCCCTGGTTCAACAGATCGTGGCCGGGCTGACGGCAACGGTGAACGAAAGAACCTGGCGGTCCGGGGCCAAGGTTCCGAGCATCCGCGTATTCGCCGAGGCACATGGCGTGTCGACATTTACGGTCGTCGAAGCATACGATCGCCTGGTGGCGCAAGGCGTCTTGATGGCACGGCGTGGATCCGGCTTTTATGTCGCGGATCGAAGTCGTAGCGAGATACCTCCGACCATCGAGAAACTCAACGAGGAATTCACGAACGGATGGTCGCTGCGTAACGTTCTGGAGGGAACGGAAGGCACGATTCACGCGGGCTCGGGATGGATTCCAGAGGCATGGTTCGACGCGGACGGCCTTGGGCGGGCGCTAAGACAGGTAGCGGCGCAGCCGCGATCGCTATTGGGGTACGGGCACGCAAAGGGGTATGAGCCGTTGCGTGAGCAAATCGTGCGGCAACTTGCGGAACACGAGATCGAGGCAAGTTCCACGGGCATCGTCACTACGCTGGGCGCAAACCAGGCGCTGGATCTCGCCATTCGTCACCTTACGCGCGAGGGCGATACCGTGCTGGTAGACGAGCCCTGCTACAGCGATCTGCTCGTTGCATTGCGATTGCGCAGGATCAAGGCAGTCGGGATTCCGATGACACCCACCGGTCCGGACGTCGTTTCGATGGAGCAGGCGTTCGAGACTCATCGCCCCAAAGTGTTCTTCACCAATACGCGGTTGCATAATCCGACCGGTGCGAGCTACAGCTCGGCATCGGCATTCAAGGTCCTGAAGCTTGCCGAGCGCTACGCCTGCATCATCGTCGAGGACGACGTCTCTGCCGGTCTGGTGTCCGGAAATTCAGTCGCGCTCGCGTCCATGGATCAATTGAAACGAGTGGTCTATGTCGGCAGCTTTTCAAAGACCATCGGTGCCGGCCTGCGCGTGGGATTCGTGGCCGCGGAGCCCGCGCTTCTCGAGGGTTTGCTTTACCAGAAGCTGGTGTCCGGAATGTCGACGCCGACGATCACGGAGCAACTGGCACATGCAGTGCTGTCCGAAGGACACTTCAGGAAGCAGGCCGAGCAATTGCGCGATCGTCTCGCTACCGCGCAGGAACGGACCTGTCGCCGGCTTGAATCGATCGGTTTTGAAGTGTTCTGCGAACCTCGATCCGGAATGTTCGTATGGGCACGGCCCGCGGGAATCAATTGCGATTCGGCCGAACTCGCTGTACGTGCTGTCGACCACAAGATTCTTCTGGCGCCAGGCAATCTTTTCTACGCCACCAATCCAACCAGTAGTTGGCTGCGATTCAATGTTGCGCACTGCAACTTCGATCGTCTTTATGCGTTTCTGGCGCATGCCATTGCACACTGACCCGGTCTCGTCACCAAGCCGCCAGGGAATCGGCGTCGCGCAACGAACCGGTGATCTCTCGAACCCGCTCGAGTCGGTACGCGCATGAGCTAGCGTCCACGCCGTGCGCGGATCCAACTGTGCAGGCAACAAGGCCTCTACAGTTATCTAGCGATCCACCGCAGTGTGCATGTATCTGTTCAGCTCGATTGCATAAATTGACGGACAACACGTCGTTCATGATTTCGATGCGGCGGTAACTCCGATCAATTTTCAGCATGAAAAAGATACGAAATTACGAAGCACTCCTCTCGAATGGCGTCGTTTCGTCACGGCAGATCGTACTCGAGATCGCGGACCGGACACTCGACAGGCTCGACAGCTACCAGCGAATTCGCAGCATCATGCGCATGGAAGGTAGCGTACTGCATATCGGAACGCGCTCGTGGGATCTTTCGCGCAAGCGAAACGTCTATCTGGTCGGCGCCGGCAAGGCTTGCAACCACATGGCAATGGCAGTCGACCATGTGTTGGGTGATCGCCTGACGCACGGTATCGCCATCGTGAAAATCCGGGAAGAATCGGACCGTTTCAACAAGACCGAGGTGTTCGTCGGCGGCCATCCCCTCCCGAACGAAGAAGGCCATCGGGCATCGAAGCAAATCATCGAACTCGTCGATCAGGCCGGACCAGACGACTTGTTCATCGCGGTGATCAGCGGCGGAAGTTCGGCGCTCATGTCCTGTCCGATCGAAGGCATCAGCCTGCAGGACGAGATCGATACCACGGACGTGCTGCTGAAATCCGGTGCAGGCATTTACGAGATCAATGCCGTGCGCCGGCACATCTCGGCCTTGAACGGCGGGATGTTGGCGCAGCGCATCCAGCGCACGGGTGCCGAACTGATCGGCTTCGGCATCAGCGACGCGGTCGGATCGCCTGCCACGGGCGACATTTCAGTGCCCTACGCAGCCTACAAAAGCACGCCGATCGGTCCCGACATGACGACCCTGGACGACGCTCGCGCCACGATCATCAATCGCAACGTGGCCGATCGCCTGCCCAAGAGCGTTGTCGACTATCTGATGAACGCAGGCCCCGACGCGGAGACCCCGAAGGCCTTTCCGGACAATACCTACTTCCTGCTCAACACGCTGCCCGACTCCTGCATTTACGCCAAGGCAGTCTGCGAGGAGATGGGTATCCCCGCAATGATCGTGACGTCGTTCCTTGAAGGAGAAAGTCGCGACGCCGGCACCTTCTTCGCGTCGATGGCGCGCGAAATCCAGACGTACGGCAACCCGATCAAGCCCCCTTGCGTGCTTCTCAGCTCCGGTGAGGTGACGACGCTTATCGACGATAACAGCGTGATCAAGGGGCACGGCGGGCCTGGCCAGGAAATGGCCGCAAGTTTCGCTATCGCGGCGGCCAAAACCACGGGTGCCTGCCTGCTGTCGATCGACAGCGAAGGCACGGACGGCACGGCGACGGCGGCGGGAGGCATGACGGACTCGACCAGCTTCACCGCGGCTGCCGTAAAGGGAGTCAACCTCTATCAGGCACTGCGCGAGCACAGCTGCTTCGAAGCACTCGAGTCGATCGACTCCGCCGTTTTCACCGGCAACACCGGTACCAACCTGTGTGACTTGAACATCCTTTATGTTCCTGAACCGAACGGGAGCAAGTGACATGGAAGACAAGATCACATCCGTCCGGGCACTTCAGATCATCGATTGCAAGTGCCGGCCCGCAGTCGAAGTCGAGGTGCGCACCCAAAGCGGTGCGGTTGGTCGAGGTGCGGCACCCACCGGCACTTCCGTCGGGACGCACGAATCGTTCGTCCTGAGGGACGGCGATCCAGCGACCTACGACGGGCTCAGTGTTCATAACGCCGTCGACAACGCGGTCAATGTAATTGGTCCGGCGCTGATCGGCATGAACGTGTTTGATCAGCGAGCGATCGACGAAAAAATGATCGCGCTCGATGGCACACCCAATAAGTCCCGCCTCGGCGGAAACACGATTTACTCGGTATCCATCGCGGCATTCCGTACGGCGGCGAATGCCCGATCGATTCCGCTGTACGCTCACATCGCCGGCCGCGACATCAGGACCGTGCCGGTCCCATGCTTCAACGTGATCAACGGCGGACGATACGATGGGCTCACCCAGCCGTTCAACGAGTTCCTGATCGTGCCGTACGGCACTGACAGTGTCGACTTCGCCATCGAAATGGCGGTGGCCGTGTTTCAGAAGCTTGGCCATGTACTGACCGAATATCTGGGCCACAAACCTCAAGTCGCCAGTTCCTATGGCTACGCCGCCCCTTCGGATGACCCGGAAGTCGTGTTGACGCTGATGCAAAAGGCCATCGATGCCTGTGGCTATACAGGCCGGATCGCGTTTGCGCTCGATTGCGCGTCAAGCGAGATGTACGACAAGGAAACCCGCACGTATCTGCTGAAAGGCAAACGGGTGTCCACCTCCGAACTCATTGCCTATGCCCGCTTCCTGACCGAGAAATTCAATTTGGTGTTCATCGAGGATTTGCTCGATGAAAACGACTGGGAAGGTTACAGCACGGCGGTTCGAGAAATTCGACGATCGATCATTCTGGGCGACGATCTCACGGTCACCAGTCTCCCGTTACTTGAGCGGGCTTTCGAGACTCGTGCCGTGGACGGGTTCGTGTTGAAGCCGAACCAGGTCGGAACGATCACGGAGGCGATGGACGCCTATCGATTTGCGCTGCAACACGGAATGATCGCGGTGCCCTCGGGCCGCTCCGGTGGTGTCGTGGATGACGTCGTGATGGATTTTTCGGTCGGCCTCGAAGTTCCGCTCCAGAAGAATGGCGCCCCCCGTTCCGGCGAGCGGATCGAAAAGCTCAACTTTCTGTTGCGGGCAAATGCGCGAAGCCCGGGTTGCCGCCTCTACGACATTTCACCACTTCTCCGATTCTGACCACTGAGTCGGGATCGACGCTTGACACCCAACATCTTCCTTTTTCGACGAGGTCTGCACCATGTATCCCAAAATCGACTTTCTGTACCTTTCCGAGCCGGACATGATCGCAGCTGGCGTGCTGGATGCCGCGCGCTGCGTGTCCGTATGCGAGGAGACATTCGGACTCCTCGGCAGAGGCGACTATCTGATGGGTGGCGCCAATCACAATAACCACGGAATGAACATCGTCTTCCCGAAAGAGACGAAGTTCCCGAACATGCCGGTTGCCGGTCCGGACCGCCGCTTTGCTGCAATGCCCGGTTATCTGGGCGGTCGCTTCGACGTGTGCGGCAACAAATGGTACGGATCGAATCACGCCAATGCCGAGAAAGGCCTGCCGCGCTCGATCTTGACCATGATGCTCAATGACAAGGACACGGGCGCGCCGCTGGCGCTGATGTCGGCGAACTTGTTGAGCGCGGCCCGAACCGGAGCCGTGCCGGGAGTGGCGGCAAAGTATCTGGCCAACCAAGATGCGAGAAGTATGTCTGTTATCGGTTGCGGCCCGATCAACAAGGCGTGCTTCACCGCGATCATGACCCAGCTCGGCTCGATCCAGCACGTCGTCTGTTTCGACGTCTTCCTCGACAAGGCGAACGAGTTCGCCGGTTGGGTTCAGCAAACGTACGGGATTACCGCCGTCGGTACCGATGAGGCCGAGCAAGGCTTCCGCGATGCAGATGTCATCACCGTGGCAGCGTCGCGTCTTAAGCCGCTTTATTTCAAGGACGAATGGATCAAGGAGGGCGCGACCATTCTCGTCTCGGGCCCGTTCAATACCGACGAGTCGTTCCTGACCGGCGCCAGGATCGTATACGACCATACCCCGCTGCAGGAAGCCTATGTCGAGGACGCAATCGCATCGGGCAATAAGGAAAGCTACTACAGCAGCGTCATTGGCGGCCCGTTCTTCCGTCTGATCGATGCAGGCAAGCTGCCCGCCCTGCCTGACTCGACCAGCCTCGGTCATGTCGTGAATGGCGACAAGCCGGGCCGGGAGAGCACGAAGGAGCGTGTCATCTTCATAGCATGCGGGATGGCGGTTTTCGACATCAGCTGGGGGACGGAGCTCTATAACAACGCGCGGGAAAGGAAGATCGGCACGCCCCTCAATTTGTGGGAAAAGCCGGCTCTCTGATCGGGTCGCCGTGAATCGCACTCCCGGCAATTGAGCCGCCTGGATCCCCCTGGAAAGTGCCGAGCGCCAGTGTCGGGGCTTTCCTGAGCCTTCGGCCATAGGCCGAAGGCTCATGCCGGGCGAATGCTGGTGAGCGTCGAGGTTTGGGACCGCTTGCACCAAGTACTCTTGGCAAAGCTGCGTGCAGCGGACCGCCTCGATTGGTCACGTTGATCTGAGTAACCGTGTTGAATGACAAGCTGTGAGAGGTTGATTTTGAGCATTCAGGTGTTAGCCACCCCTCGTCATTTACATCGCTCGCGACGCACTTTTTCCACTTCGACGCAATGATAAGTTTGCGCACTTCATTGAATTTCAGAATAAAAACCTCAGGACCAGCGTGAATTCGCGAATACGACGAAAATTCCACATTGATATGAATTTTTATTCAAAGACAACTTATTGAGACTGCGGACATCTTTTCTGAGAGACAACAAACAAATACCCGCGCACCACCATCCCCCTCCCCCGTACCGGCAACCACCAGGCAAACTGTACCGGTACTGTACAGAAAACCGTCGCTACACTGACTCCATCCCAGTCCCGAACACGAATGGAGAATCCGCGATGGACTTCCTCACCCTCAGCGCATTGCCCGCCGGCATGCTGTTCGCGCTCGTCACGTCGATCACGCCCGGCCCGAACAACACGATGCTGCTCGCGTCCGGCGTCAATTTCGGTTTCCGCCGCACGATGCCGCACCTGTTCGGCATCAGCATCGGCGTCGCGATCCTGATGCTGTGCGTCGGCTTCGGTCTCGGCGAAGCATTCCGCCGCGTGCCGGTCCTGTACACGATCCTCGAAGTCGCGAGCGTCGCGTACCTGCTGTATCTCGCCTGGCGCATCGGCACGTCCGGCGAAGTGAAGGCGCAAGGCGCCAAGCCGCGGCCGATGACGTTCCTCGAAGCCGCCGCGTTCCAGTGGGTCAATCCGAAGGCGTGGATGATGGTGCTGACCGCCGCGACGACGATCCGCCTGTCCGCCGACTACGGGATGAACGCCGCGTGGATGGCCGTCGTGTTCATCCTGATCGGCTTTCCGTGCATCAGCCTGTGGGCCGCGTTCGGCCAGGGCCTGCGCCGCTTCCTGTCGAACCGCCGCGCACTGCGCATCTTCAACGTGACGATGGCCGTGCTGCTGATCCTGTCGCTGTATCCGCTCGTCGCGCATCTGCTGCCGCAGTAAGCGCTCACGAGCACAGCCGTTGAGCTTCACGCCGTGCAGGCGTACCCTTTTGGTACGGGCGCGCGCAATCGCTTCGGCGGTTGCGCCGCATCTGCATGGAGGTGGCCGATGAAGCCAATGCTGAAGACCGGCGAGCACATCGAGGGCATGCACTGGGTCGCCGAGTACCACCCGCTCACGCACGAGATTCGCGTGCTGCGCGAGAACATCGAGGTGGGTACGTACTGCGCGCCGCCCACGCTGTTCGGCGACGAGGAAGCGCTGGGCGCCGCGAACCTTGCCGATCATCGCAGCCAGGAGGCCGCGCTGCGCGCGTATCTGCGCAACTTCGTCAAGGAACACGACGCGGAGGAGTAGTGGCGCGGCGGCCGGAATAGCGACGGGCCGCCGAAGCAGCTCGGTCTGTCGTTGTGCGTGTGAGCCGTCTTGCGCCTCACCGCAGCATCCCGATCACACGCGGGGCCGGCGCATCGCCCCGGCCCCGAATCCGCTCAATGCCCGAGCGACTCGATCTTGCCGGACGGCTGCGCGACGCCGTGCGGCCGCGCCGCCTGCTTGATCAGCAACGCGAGGCACGCGAGCAAGCCCGCGACCGCGATCGTCGCGAACACGCCCGCGAACGAGAAGTGCCGGCGCGTCAGTTCGGCGACGAGGAACGACCCGGCGATCCCGCCGAAGCGGCCGACACCCAGCATCCATGCCACGCCCGTACCGCGCCCTTCGGTCGGATAGAACGCGGCGGCAAGCGCCGGCATCGACGATTGCGCGGTGTTCATCAGCACGCCGGCGATGAACACGACCAGCACGAGCATCCCCACATTGCCTGCCGCTTGCCCGATCGCATACACGCTGATCGCGGTCAGCGCGTAACACACGGCAATCACGCGGTTCGCGTTGAAACGGTCCATCAGCACGCCGCACAACACCGCGCCGACGCCGCCGAGCGGGAACAGCGCGGAGATCAGCGTCGCGCTCTTCGGCGTCAGACCGGCATCCTTCAGCAGGATCGGCATCCAGTTGATCGACGCGTAGAAGATCACGAGGCCCATGAAATACGCGATCCACAGCATCACCGAGCCGACGATGTACGAGCGCGACACCACGACGCCGATCCCCTTGCCGCCCGTCTGCGGCGCGGCTTCGGTCATCGCGAACGAGCCGGCGTTCAGCGCGTCGCGCGAGATCCGTGCGAGCGTCGCGCGGATCCGCTCGACGCCCTGACCTTGCGCGACCATGAAGCGCACCGATTCCGGCATCTTCAGCAGCAACAGCACGCCGAGCAGCAGCGGCGTCACGCCGCCGAGCATCAGCACGCTGCGCCAGCCGAAATGCGGGATCATCCACGCGGCGAGAAAACCGCCGAACGCGGCGCCGAGGGGGAAGCCGCAGAACATCAGGTTGATCACGGTCGCGCGGCGCTTGTCCGGGCAGAACTCGCCCATCATCGTGACCGCGTTCGGCATCGCGGCGCCCAACCCGACGCCAGTAATGAAACGCAGGATCGTCAGGTGTCCGATGGTGTTCGAGAACGCGGACACGAAGCACGCGACGCCGAACAGGAACACCGATCCGAGCAGCAGCGAGCGGCGCCCGAGGCGGTCGGACAGCGGGCCCGACACGAGCGCGCCGCACGCGAGGCCGAACAGCGCGGCGCTCAGCACGGGTGCGAGATCGGGTTTGGTGAGGTTCCATTCGCCCAGCAGCGAAGGTGCGATGAAGCCGATCGCGGCCGTATCGAAGCCGTCGAGCAGCACGATCACGAAACACATCAGGAACACGAGCCACTGGAAGCCGCCGAACGGCTGCTCGTTGATGAAGGTCTGGACATCGACCACGGGTGCGCGATTCATCGCGTGTCTCCTATGTAAGCAACGCGGCCTGATGGCCGCGCCTTTCCTGGTTCGCGCGCCGATTCGTCGCCGGCGCGTCATGCATCGTCGACACCGGCCGGCAGCGGCAGGCGTCGCGATCGGGTCACGGCCGGCGCGCGCCGGCCGTGTGATTCAGCCGCACCTAGGCGGCCGCATCCTGTTCCTTGAAGATCTTGTCCGCGAGATGGAACGCGGAATTCGCGGCCGGCACGCCGCAGTAGATCGCGGTCTGCAGCAGCACTTCCTTGATCTCGTCGCGCGTCACGCCGTTGTTGCGCGCGGCGCGCAGGTGCAGCGCGAGTTCCTCGCCGCGGTTCAGCGCGACCATCATCGCGATGGTCAGCAGGCTGCGCGTATGGCGCGGCAGGCCGTCTCGCGTCCAGATCTCGCCCCACGCATAGCGCGTGATCAGGTTCTGGAATTCGTCGGTCACTTCGGTGCGGTTCTCGATCGAACGGTCGACGTGCGCGTCGCCGAGCACCGCGCGACGCACCTTCATCCCTGCTTCATAACGTTGCTGGTCGTCCATCGTCGGTGCCTCACGCGGTCAGGAAGTCGAGCAGCGCGCGGTTGAAGCCGTCGGTGCACTCGATGTTCGAAATGTGCGCGGCGTCGAATTCGACGTGACGCGCGCCCGGAATTGCAGCAGCCAGCGCACGGCCCTGGTCGGGCGGCGTCGACATGTCCTTCGCACCGGTCACGACGAGCACCGGCAGCGCGATGCCCTTCACTTCCTCGCGCAGGTCGGCCGCGTTCAGCGCGTCGCAGTTCGCGGCGTAACCGTCCTTGTCGGTATGCACAAAGGTGTCGCGGATCGCGTCGAACAGGCGCGGCTCACGTTCGACGAATGCGTCGGTGAACCAGCGCGGCAGCACGGCGTCGGCCAGCGCGGCCATCCCTTCGGCACGCGCCTTCTGCGCACGCGGCACCCACACTTCCGGCGAGCCGATCTTCGCGGCGGTGTTCGACAGCACGGCGCGCACGATGCGCGACGGGAAACGCGCGGCGAGCGCGGCGCCGGTCAGGCCGCCCATCGAGATCCCGCAGAAGTGCGCGCGCTCGATGCCGACGTGGTCGAGCAGGCCGATCACGTCGCCCGCGAGCTGGTCGACCGTGTACGAGCCGGCCGGCGCTTCGGAATGGCCGTGGCCGCGCGTGTCGTAGCGCAGGATGTTGAAGTGCTGCGTGAGCGGGCGGATCTGCGGCGCCCACATCTGCAGGTCGGCGCCGAGCGAGTTCGAGAAGACGAGCCACGGCGCGTCGTCGCGCGCGGCACGGTCGATCCGGTAGTGCAGTTTCACGCCGTTGACAGTGGCGAAAGGCATCAGTGTTCTCCTGGTTGTGTCGTGCCCGCGTGCAGCGCGAGCACGGCGTCGACGCAGGCCTGCGCCTCGCCGACGTAATGTGCGGGATCGAGCAGCCGCGCGAGCGCGTCGCGCGACAGGTGAGCCGATACGGTCGCATCGGCGGCGAGCACGTCGAACAGCGTCGCGCCGGTGCGCACGGCTTCCTTCGACGCATGCTCGACGACATGATGCGCATCGAGCCGGCCGATCCGGTCGCCCAGTGCGAGCATCACGGCTTCGCCGAGGATCAGCCCGTGCGTCAGCTCGAGGTTCGCGGCAAGGCGTTCGGTGTTCACGTCGAGGCCCGCGACGATCTGCGCGATCTGCGCGAGCGCGCCGCCGGTCAGACGCGCGAGGTCGGGCAGCGCATCCCATTCGGCCTGCCAGCCGCCGAGCGCGCGCTCATGCTCCTGGACCATCCCCGCGAACACGGTCGCGACGAGGTTCGGCGCGCGCACCGCGGCGGTCAGCACGGCCGCGCAACCGACCGGGTTGCGCTTGTGCGGCATCGTCGACGAGCCGCCCTTGCCGGCGGCCGCCGGTTCGCCGAGCTCGCCGACTTCGGTCTGCATTTGCAGCGACACGTCGCGCGCGATCTTGCCGAGCGTGCCGGTCAGCATCCCGAAGCAGGACGCGGCTTCCGCGATGCGGTCGCGCTGCGTATGCCACGGCACGGCCGGCAGCGCGAGCCGCAGGTCGGCCGCGAGCGCGGCGCTCACGCCGGCCGCGTGCTCGCGCAGGCTCGCCAGCGTGCCGGCCGCGCCGCCGAACTGCAGCACCAGTGCGCGCGCACGCAATTCGGCGAAGCGCGCGCGATGGCGCAGCAGCGCGTCGAGCCATTGCGCGAATTTGAGGCCGAGCGTGATCGGCAGCGCCTGCTGCAGCCACGTGCGGCCGATCATCGGCGTCGCACGATGCGTGCGCGCGAGTGTCGCGAGCGACGCGCACGCTTCGTCGAGCAGCGGCTCGAGCACGTCGAGCGTGTCGCGCAGCTGCAGCACGGTCGCGGTATCGATGATGTCCTGGCTCGTCGCGCCCCAGTGCACGAACTTCGCGGCCTCCGGGTCGTCGGCCTTCACTTGCGCGGTGAGCTGCTTGACGAGCGGGATCGCGAGATTGCCGCCGAGCGCCGCGCCGTGCGCGAGCGCGTCGGCGTCGAGCCGGCCGGCGTCGCACGCGCGTTCGATCGGCGCGACCGCGGTGGCGGGAATCACCTGCTGCGCGGCGAGCGCGCGCGCGAGCGCGGCCTCGACGTCGAGCATCCGCTGGATCGTCGCGCGGGGCGACCAGATCCGGTTGAGCGGCTCGGTGCCGCAAATGAGGGAGGTCAGGCGGGCGCTGTCTTCGAGCATGGCATCAGATTGGGGAAACGGCGTGCGCTTATTGTCTACCCAAGCGTGCCGGCGTGCGCGCGATCGCGCGCGCCGGCACGCTTGCCGGTCAGGCCGCGGCCTTGCGCGTCGCGTCGATCAGCGGCACGCCGGTCAGCTTCTGCAGTTCGTCGAACGACAGGTCGGTGAAGATCTCGCTCACCGCGAGGCCGTCGGCCGTCACGTCGAGCACCGCGAGATCGGTATAGATGCGGCTCACGCATTGCACGCCGGTGACCGGATACGAGCACTGCGCGACGATCTTGCTCTCGCCCTGCTTCGTCAGATGCTCCATCATCACGAACACCTGCTTCGCGCCAATCGCGAGGTCCATCGCGCCGCCAACGGCCGGAATCGCATCGGGCGCGCCCGTATGCCAATTCGCGAGATCGCCGTTCGCCGACACCTGGAACGCGCCGAGCACGCAGTAGTCGAGGTGGCCGCCGCGCATCATCGCGAACGAATCCGAGTGGTGGAAATACGCGCCGCCGGTGAGCAGCGTCACGTGCTGCTTGCCGGCGTTGATCAGTTCGTCGTCTTCCTCGCCGGGCGCGGGCGCCGGGCCCATCCCGAGCAGGCCGTTCTCGCTGTGCAGGAAGATCTCCTTGCTCGGATCGAGGTGGTTCGCCACCAGCGTCGGCACGCCGATGCCGAGGTTCACGTACGCGCCTTCGGGAATGTCCTGGGCGACGCGCTTGGCCATTTCATCGCGGGTCAGTCGTTTCATGTCGGGTCTCCTCGGTCAGGCAGCTTGCGATGCAGCATGTTCGGCAGCCAGCTCGGCCGCGTGCGCGGCCTGCGGCACTTCGACGACGCGCTGCACGAAAATGCCCGGCGTCACGATGTGTTCCGGGTTCAGCCCGCCGAGCGGCACGACTTCCGACACCTGCACGATCGCGACCTTCGCGGCGCTCGCCATGATCGGCCCGAAGTTGCGCGCGGTCTTGCGATAGACGAGGTTGCCCCAGCGATCGCCCTTGTACGCCTTGACCAGCGCGAAATCGGCGTGGATCGGCGTCTCGAACACGTACGACTTGCCGTCGATCACACGCGTTTCCTTGCCTTCCGCGAGCTTCGTGCCGAAGCCGGTCGGCGTGAAGAAGCCGCCGATGCCGGCGCCCGCCGCGCGGATCCGCTCCGCGAGGTTGCCCTGCGGCACGAGCTCCAGCTCGATCTCGC
The DNA here is from genome assembly GCF_905339895.1 of Burkholderia sp. BCC1988. NCBI lineage: Bacteria > Pseudomonadati > Pseudomonadota > Betaproteobacteria > Burkholderiales > Burkholderiaceae > Burkholderia > Burkholderia sp. BCC1988. Next base: position 55,351 of record NZ_CAJPHA010000032.1, on the reverse strand, counting down.
CCGCGCGATACAGCGCGTCGAACACCTGCGAGTCGCTCTGGCGCGGGAACGAGCAGATGATCTTGCGCACCCGCTTCGCCTTGAGCAGCGCCGCGAGGCCGGTCTCGCCGTTGCCCGCGTTGTTGTTGACGATCGTCAGGCCGCGCGCGCCCTGCTCGATCAGCGCGTCGATCAGCTCGGACGGCATGCCTGCCGTGCCGAACCCGCCGATCATGATGGTCGCGCCGTCGTGGACGTCCGCGACCGCCGATTGAAGCGATTCGAAAATCTTGTTGACCATGTCTCTTCCTGATACGAACCCGCGGCACGATGCGCGGCCTGTCGAGGGGACACGCGCGTGTCGCGTGCCGCGTCGAAGGCCGTCGTCGACCTTCGGCATTTGTTCGCTATTCGAACCGAGATTCGATTAGCGAACGCTGGGCCGATCATAGAGTCGCGCACAGCGCGTTGTCAAGGCGGGATCCCTCGGGGGGCGTCTGGTCGTCGAACGGCAGGCCGACGTAGTTTTCGGCGAGCGACTGCGCGGCGGCCCGCGAGCGCGTCACGTACTTCAGCTCGGCAAACTTCAGGCGATTGACGAACGGCGAGTCCTCCGGTGACGCATGCAGCATGTTCGTCATGAAGTACGAGAAATGCTCGGCGCGCCACACGCGTTCGAGACAGGTCGCCGAGTAGCGCTCGAGCGGCGTGGCGTCGCCGTTGCGATAGCGGGCGCCGAGCGCGCGGGACAGCGCGCGGACGTCGGCCACCGCGAGGTTCATCCCCTTCGCGCCGGTCGGCGGCACGATGTGCGCGGCGTCGCCGGCGAGGAACAGGCGGCCGTGCTGCATCGTCTCCGACACGAAGCTGCGCATCGGCGTCACGCTCTTCTGCGTGATCCGGCCCTCGGTCGGCGTCCAGCCGGTGTCGTTCGAGAAGCGCGTGTGCAGTTCGTCCCAGATCCGCGCGTCGGACCATTCGGCGAGGTCTTCGTCGGGCTTGCACTGCAGGTAGAGGCGCGTGACCGTCGGCGAGCGCATCGAGAACAGTGCGAAACCGTTGTCGTGATGCGCGTAGACGAGTTCGTCGAGCGACGGCGCCGCGTCGGCGAGGATGCCGAGCCACGCGAACGGATAGACGCGCTCGAACGTGTTCAGTCGCTCGGCCGGAATCGTCTGGCGCGCGATGCCGTGAAAGCCGTCGCAGCCGGCGATGTAGTCGCAGTCGATGCGGTCTTCGCGGCCGTCGGCATGCTTGAACGTGACGAACGGGTGCTCGCTCTCGACATCGTGCAGCGCAACGTCGCTCACTTCGAAATGCATCGCGTGGCCGTGCTCGACGCCGGCCGCGATCAGGTCGCGCACCACTTCGTGCTGGCTGTAGACGGTGATCGCGCGCCCGCCGGTGAGCGCGCTCAGGTCGATGCGATGGCGCTGGCCCGAGAACAGCAGCTCGATGCCGTGGTGTTCGAGCCCCTCGCGGCGCATCCGGTCGCCGAGGCCGGCTTCGTTGAGCGTGTCGACCGTGCCCTGCTCCAGCACGCCGGCGCGGATGCGGTTCTCGCAATATTCGCGCGAACGCGCCTCGACGAGGATGGAATCCACGCCTTGCAGGCGCAGCAGATGGGAAAGCAAAAGGCCGGACGGACCGGCGCCGATGATGGCGACCTGGGTGCGCATTGTTCGTCTCCAGAACATTGGTTCGAGTAATGGAACCCATTTGAGCGCTTTCCCGACTATGCAGCAACGCGATTCAGGAGATATGTTGTATACGCTTTGAAGATACTGGCTCCCGTGATGGAAACGCTCGATCTGAACCTGATTCCGTACCTCGTCGCGCTAGACGACACGCGCAACGTCAGCCGCGCCGGCGACCTGCTCGGCGTGAGCCAGCCGCGCGTGAGCACCGCGCTCGGCCGCCTGCGCGAGTATTTCGGCGATCCGCTGTTCGTGCGCACGTCGCGCGGGATGGAGCCGACGCCGCGCGCGCTCGCGCTGCTGCCGGCCGCGCGCGATGCGCTCGCGCAGATCGAGCGCGGCCTCGTCGCGCCGCACGACTTCGATCCGGCGGCGAGCACGCATACGTTCTCGATCGCGCTGTCGGACGTCGGCGAGATCGTATTCCTGCCGAAGCTGCTGCAGGCGTTCGCGACGCGCGCGCCGCACGCGAACCTGCGCTCGGTCTCGCTCGCACACGACGAAGTCGGCCGCGGCCTCGAAGCCGGCTCGATCGATCTCGCGGTCGGCTATTTCCCCGATCTCGACGGCAACAACTTCTTCCAGCAGCGTCTGTTTACACACCGGTTCGTCTGCCTGATGCGGCGCGGCCATCCGCTCGAACAGGCGCGCCCGTTCACGGCCGAGCAGTTCCTCGCATGCGGGCATGCGGTGGTGCGCGCCGAAGGGCGCAGCCAGGAGGTGCTCGAGAAATACCTCGCGAAGCAGCGCATGCAGCGCCGCGCGGTGCTCGAGACGCCGCACTTCATGAGCCTGCCGTTCATCCTGAGCCGCACCGACCTGATCGCGACGGTGCCGCATGCGATCGGCTATGCGTATGCGGCCGAGCACGCGTTCATCGTGCCGGTCGAGCCGCCGGTGCCGCTGCCGCGCTTCGACCTGAAGCAGCACTGGCATCGCAAGTTCCACAACGATCCGCGCACCGCGTGGCTGCGCGGCGTCGTCGCGTCGCTGTTCAACGACGAGCAGGACGAGTGGCCGAAGTGACGCGGGGTGTGCGGCAGGCCGCACGCACGACCCGCGAAAGCATGAAACAATGACCGGATATCCGCGCCGCCGCAGGCGGCCGCATTCGATGGAGCGACTAGATGGGTAAAAAGAACGCGCGGCCCGAGCCGGCCGCATCCCGGCCGAGCCGCGAAGAAGCGGAGGATGCCGTTCGCGTGCTGCTGCGCTGGGCCGGCGACGATCCCGCCCGCGAAGGGCTGCTCGACACGCCGGCGCGCGTCGTGCGCGCATACGAAGAGTTCTTCGCCGGCTATGCGCTGGAACCGCGCGACATCCTCGCGCGCACGTTCAGCGAAGTCGACGGCTACGACGAGATGATCGTGCTGAAGGACATCCGCTTCGAGAGCTATTGCGAGCACCACATGGTGCCGATCATCGGCCGCGCGCACGTCGCATATCTGCCGAACCATCGCGTCGTCGGCATCTCGAAGCTCGCGCGCCTCGTCGACGCGTTCGCGAAGCGCCTGCAGATCCAGGAAAAGATGACCGTGCAGATCGCCGACACGCTGTTCGACGTGCTGCAGCCGAAGGGCGTCGGCGTGATCCTCGAAGCCGCGCACCAGTGCATCTCGACGCGCGGCATTCACAAGCCGGGCGTCGAAATGGTCACGTCGCGCATGCTCGGCACGTTCCGCACCGATCCGTCGACGCGGCGCGAATTCCTGTCGATCGTCGCGAATCCTTCTTCAGTCAACCTGACGAATACGTAATGCAGTCCACGAAGCAAGCGGCACACGCGCCGGTCGTGCTCGTGACCGGCGCCGCGCGCCGGGCCGGGCGCGCGTTCGCCGAGTATTTCGCCGCGCACGGCTATCGCACCGCGGTCCATTACGACCGCTCCGCCGATGCCGCGCAGGCGGCCGCCCGCACGATCGCCGAACGCGGGCATGATTCGGTCGCGTTGCAGGCCGACCTGTCGGATGCCGCGCAGATCACCGCACTGATCGACCAGGTGTATGCGCGCTTCGGCCGCCTCGACGTGCTGGTCAACAACGCGTCGGTGTTCTGGCAGGACCATTTCCCGAGCTTCGACCTCGCGGCATTCGACCAGGCGTGGGCCGTCAACTGCCGCGCGCCGATCCTGCTCACGCGCGCGTTCTACGAACGGGCCCGTGCGGCCGGCACGCAGGGCGTCGTCGTCAACGTGGTCGACCAGAAGATCAAGGAAAACTTCCACCGCGACCATTTCAGCTACACGGTCGCGAAGGCCGCGCTCGGCAACCTCACGCAGATGCTCGCGCTGTCGTCGTCGCCGGTGCTGCGCGTGAATGCTGTGTTCCCTGGGCTGATGCTGCCGAGCGACGACCAGACGCAGGCCGACTTCGAACACGCGAGCCGCGCGTCGACGCCGCTCGCGCGCATCGCCGGCCCCGACGATGTCGCGAGCGCGATCCTGCTGCTGACGGGCAGCGCGTACAACGGCGTGGATTTCGTCGTCGATGCGGGGCAGAACCTGATCCGCGTCGACCAGGACGTGCTCTACAAGCATCGCTCGCCGGCCGGCAAGCACTGACGAAGCGGGGGTGCGGCGGCAGCCGTGCACCCTCTTGGCACACCGGTGTGCTGGTGTTGGGTGCGCGCCTTCGCCTGCGCCTGCGCCGCGTGAACGACAGTTTCGCCGTTCGCGCGCCGCGTTACGGCTTCTCGCCGCTGCCGCCTTCGCGGACCTTGCCCTGCGCGACGCTCGTGCCGGGCGGCACGCTGTGCGTGAGCCACACGTTGCCGCCGATCACCGAGCCGCGCCCGATCGTCACGCGGCCGAGAATGGTCGCGCCCGCATAGATCACCACGTCGTCCTCGACGATCGGATGCCGCGCGTTGCCCTTCACCAGCGTGCCGTCCCCATCGGCCGGGAAGCTCTTCGCGCCGAGCGTGACGGCCTGGTACACGCGCACGCGCTCGCCGATGATCGCGGTTTCGCCGATCACGACACCGGTGCCATGGTCGATGAAGAAGCTCGGGCCGATCTGCGCGCCCGGGTGAATGTCGATGCCGGTGGCCGAGTGCGCGATTTCATTGATGAAACGGGCGAGCAGCGGCACACCGAGTTGGTGCAGCGCATGCGCGAGCCGATGGTGCATCATCGCGAACACGCCGGGATAGCACAGCAGGATCTCGGTGATGTGCTGCGCGGCCGGATCGCCCGCGTAGGCAGCCTGGATGTCGCTGACCAGCAGCGCGCGAACCGCCGGCAACTGCCGGCCGAACTCGCGCGCGATCTCGAACGCGCGTTCGTCGAGTTCCGCGAATGGCGTGTCCGCATGCTCCGGCAGGAACGGCAGCGCACGGCGGATCTGTTCGGACAGGATCCGCAGCGTGCTTTCTAGCGTGTGGCCGACGTAGTAGTCGACGCTTTCGTCGGTCAGATCCGGCGCGCCGTAGTGCGTCGGGAACATCGACGCACGCAGGCCGGTGACGATCTTGCAGATCGCGTCGCGTGACGGCAGCTCGCGGATGCCACGCGGATGACGCGTGCGGTGAAGTTCCTCGCGCGATTCGCGCAAGCCGGCAACGATTTCTTCGAGGCCCCACTGACGGGCGGGTGATGTCGACATATGCCAATGCAGGCAGCCGCGCGCGATCGCACGGCCGCTAATAAAGTGACGGGTTCCGCAAGATTACCGCGTTTTTGCCGGGCAGCGGCACGCCGGGGGATCGGCCGGACGGCCGCCGCTGCCGCCGCGCGACGGCGTCAGATCGTGACGCTGCTCGCGTCGATCCAGCGCACGGCCCAGTCGCGCGCATGCGCGATCGCGTCGCCTTCGTCGTTGAACTGGAGCTCGCTCGGGAAAAAACGGTTCGCGACGAGTTCCCCGTCACTCGATCGGGAGATCACGACGTAGGGCTTGAACGACCCGTCAGTGGCGCGCGCGGGCGCGCAATTCAACAGATAACCGCGGTGCGTGAAGGCAGTAGTCGCTTGCATGAATCCGCCACCTCTAGTCCCTTTGCTTGTTGTTCGCTACCCGTCTCTAAGGGTGCTGCGGCGCCCGGTGCGGGCAGAGTCGGCGCGTACTGCATCCCCTGTCGCCGCTTCGCAGGAAAAGAATCATACTCTGTAGAAAACGGGTGTTCTAGCTGAAATAAATCATGACAAATCAGTGCGCGCCACGCGACTGCGGCGATCGCCCGCGCACCATTTTCCCGTCTTGCCCGGAACGGGATTTGCTTCGATCCGGAGCGCTACGCCGCCAGGAGAGCCGTGATGGAAACGTCAGCTCAAGCGCACGCCGCGCATCCGCGCAGCATCGAACTCGACAACGACGACACGCACGACAGCACCGTCGACACCGACGGCAAGAATCGCGAAGCGGCGCGTCTCGCGAGCGGCGCCCCCTTCCCGCCCGACCAGATCACGGGCAGCAACGCGTCGCTCGTCAACGCGATGCCCGAGGCCGGCGACGGCCTCGCCGGCTTCGACAGCCGGCCGGGCGGCAATCATCCGGCGTTCGCGCTGCGGGCCGGCTACATGGTGATCGAGAAGGGGTTCGACGCGCCGTCGCGCGCGGGCGACGCGCCGTACGGCCCGGTTCACCGGATGTACGGCAGCGCGCACTGGCCCGGCCACGGACGCCGGCCGGAACGGGTGATCGAAATCACCGCGGTGCCGCGATAACGCACGCAGCGTTTGAATCGATCGTTCGATCGGCGGGTTGAAGGGCGCCGACGGCCGATGGCGGCGGACCGGCGTGCGCGTTTGCGCGCCGGTCGGTCGATGCGCAGGCGGTGCGATCTTCCAAATCGGCGCTGAAATCGATATCAGCGCCCGGTTCGGGTTCGGCCCGCAGGATTTCACGACGTCGATGCATCGGCGTTGATCGAAGTCACGTCCTCGCGATACGGATGCGATTCAATGCCCATTCGCGACCACCGGCACGTCGCTGCAAAGTCCCTGCCGTTGGTTTACCCTGCCTCGCAGCGACGCACGGCCGGCCCGGCCGTTCGGCCGACTTCCGTTCAATCCGCCACTTGGAGACACTATGTACAAGCGCATTCTGGTTGCCATCGACGGCAGCGACACCGCACGCCACGCGTTCAATGCCGCCCTCGCGCTCGCGAAGGAGCACGGTGCCGAACTGCAGCCGTTCTACGTCGTCGAAAACGCCGCGATCTACTACAACGTGCCGGGCTACGACCCGTCCGTGCTGCGCGATCAGCTCATCGCGCAAGGCAATGCGCTCGCGGCTGAATTCAAGAAGCTGATGCAGACGGCCGGCGTGAAGGGCGAGACGCTGACGAGCGAGGCGTCGTCGCTCAACGACGTGTCGACGCTGATCCTCGACGGTGCGAAAGCATTCGGCGCCGACCTCCTCGTGCTCGGCACGCACGGCCGCCGCGGGTTCCGTCGCCTCGTGCTCGGCAGCATCGCCGAACAGTGCGTGCGGCATGCGACGCTGCCCGTGCTGCTGATCCCGGCCGCCGCGCATACGGACGATCAGGAGGGCTGATCGGTGTCGGCATCGGCATCGGCATCGGCATCGGCATCGGCATCGGCATCGGCATCGGCATCGGCGTGCGCGGCGCGCCGCGCATGCGCAGCGGCATGCCTGCACGCAGGCTGCTGCGATGCCCGCGGCATGTGCGCGCGGTCGCGACGTTTTGTCGCCCGACAGCGGCAACTTGCGGTGGGACAATGATTCCGTCGATTCAATGCCGGAGTAAACGATCATGTTGACGCCCGTCGCCACACGCCCCGCCGTTCCGTCCCATGCAGGCACCTGGGCGCCCCGCCAGGCCCCGCACTGCTCGTCATGCGCAATGCGGCACCTGTGCATGCCGCAGGGCCTCGCACCCGACGCGCTCAGCCGCCTCGAATCGGTCATCTGCGCGGCGCGCCCGGTCAAGCGCGGCGAAGCGCTGTTCCGCGAAGGCGACACCTTCGACAACCTGTACGCCGTGCGCTCGGGTTCGCTGAAAACCGTCGCCACGCGCCACGACGGCCGCGAGCAGGTCACCGGCCTGCACCTGGCGGGCGAGGCGCTCGGCCTCGACGGCATCTGCGACGACACGCACCCGCGCACCGCGGTCGCGCTGGAAGACAGCTCGGTCTGCGTGATTCCGTACAGCGCGCTCAAGTCGCTGTGCTCGGAAGCCGGCACGATGCAGCTGCGCATGCACAAGCTGATGAGCGAGCAGATCGTGCGCGAAACGTCGCAGACCATGCTGCTCGGTTCGCTGAACGCCGAAGAGCGCGTCGCCGCATTCCTGCTCGACGTGTCGGCGCGCTACCTGAAGCGCGGTTACTCGCCGTCGGAATTCAACCTGCGGATGACGCGCGAAGACATCGGCAGCTACCTCGGCATGACGCTCGAAACGGTCAGCCGCACACTGTCGAAGTTCCAGAAGCGCGGCCTGATCGAAATGCACGGCCGCCTCGTGCAGATCGTCGACTTCGACGGCCTGCACCACGTCTGACCCCGCGCGGCGCGTGACCTGGGCGCCGCCGCCCGCCACGATCCGCCGCGCCCGCCTCGATCAGTCGAGAAACAGCGCGGCGCGCGCCTTCAGTGCCGCGCTGAAGTCGTCGAGCCAGCCGATCGACAGGCGCCAGCTCTGCCAGTACAGATCGATATCGACGGTCCGCCCGCGCGACATGTCGACCAGTTCGCCCGCCGCCAGCTGGCGATCGACCATCCGGTCCGGGCACATCCCCCATCCCAGCCCCGTTTCGCAAGCGCGCAGGTAGCCTGCGACGTGCGGGATCCAGTGTTGCGGCGGATCGAGATCCGCGCGCGTCACGCGCCGGATGAAGCGCGCCTGCAAGCCGTCCTTCGAATTGAACATCACGCACGGCGCGCGGCGCAGCGCATCGCGCGTGATGCCCGCACCAAAATAGCGCGCGTAAAACGCCGGCGAACACACCGCGCGATAGCGGATACGCCCGAGCCGCGTCGACCGGCATCCCTGGATCGGCTCGGCCTGCGCGGTCACCGCGCCCTGCACGCTGCCGTCGCGAATACGCGCGGCCGTATGGTCCTGGTCGTCGATCACGAGGTCGAGCAAGGTCTCGCGCTCGGTGCAGAACGGCCCGACCGCATCGATGAACCAGGTCGCGACGCTGTCGTCGTTGACGGCGACACGCAACGTCGGCCATGCGCTCGCGATCTGGCCCGGCAAGGCGGGCATCCGGCCGCCCAGTTCGGCCTCGAGCAACTGCACGCGCTCCGTATGCCTGCACAGCAGCGCACCCGACGTCGTCGCGACGCACGGCTGCCCGCGCTTGACGAGCACGCTGCCGACGCGCTCCTCCAGCAGCTTCACGCGCTGCGATACCGCCGACGGCGTGACGTTCAGCTCCTTGGCCGCCCGCTCGAACGAACCGTGCCGGATCACCGCCGCGAGGGCATCGAGCAATGCGTAGTCGAGCATTAGATTTCCTTAATCGGCATTAGGTGAATTAGCTTCTCTTATGTTCCAACTGACCGCAGACTAGCGCCAACCGATTCACCCGTCTACTGCGTCACCGCTCCCCATCATGAACTGGATCGCTTTTTCCCACGGCGCCGCCCTGTGCGGGTCGCTCATCGTCACCATCGGCGCGCAGAACGCATTCGTGCTCCGGCAAGGCATCATGCGCTCGCATGTCGGCAAGATCGTGCTGCTGTGCGCGCTGTCCGACATGATCCTGATCGGCGCGGGCGTCGGCGGCGCGTCGGTCCTCGTCGAACGCTATCCGACCTTCGTCCACATGGTGCTGTACGTCGGTCTCGCGTATCTCGCATGGTTCGGCTTCAACGCGCTGCGTCGCGCGTTCAAGCCGGGACACGCAACGCTCGACGTGCGCGGCGACGCCGTCGCGCCGCCGCCGCAGAGCGCGGTCGCGATCGTGCTGATGACGCTCGCGTTCACGTGGCTCAACCCGCACGTGTATCTCGATACGTTCCTGCTGATCGGCACGGCCGGTGCGCGGGAGCCGGAGGGCACGCGGCTGGCGTTCGCGATCGGCGCGATGTCGGTCAGCGTCGTGTGGTTCCTCGGGCTCGGATACGGTGCGCGACTGCTCGCGCCGTGGTTCCGCAAGGCCGTCGCGTGGCGCGTGCTGGACGGCGCGATCGGCAGCATGGTGCTGTTCCTGGCGGCCGTGCAGTTGCGATAACGGCCTCGGTGAATGATCGATCGCGGGCGGCAACTTGCCGCCCGTTTTTCGTTCCGCCGCGGCGAAGCGGCCGGCTCCGCCCGTCTCTCCCGCTGCCACGCCCGGCCGCAACAAAATTCGGTTCCCGATCGAACGCGGCGGCACGAATGACCCACGCAGCAGACGACGCGTCCGCCGTCCGCTGCAATTCCTCCGTCTTCACGGCCGCGCGCCCGCTGCACGAATCCGGTCGATCGGCGAGAATGTTCCAGCGTCCCGCGACAACGGCGAACGTGCTTCACCCGACCGCCGTCCCGTCGCATTCATCGCGGCCAATCCCGTCGTTCCAACCCGTCACCCTTCAGATTCCGGAGAGCAACATGGCACTACGCACCCTCGGCACCTCGGACATCCAGGTTTCCCCGCTCGCCTTCGGCGGCAACGTCTTCGGCTGGACCGTCGACGAAAACGCATCGTTTGCGCTGCTCGACGCGCTCGCCGACACCGGCATCAACTTCATCGACACCGCCGACGTCTATTCGGCCTGGGTGCCCGGCAACCGCGGCGGCGAATCGGAGACGATCATCGGCAAGTGGCTGAAGCGTTCCGGCAAGCGCGACCAGGTCGTGATCGCGACCAAGGTCGGCCTGCTCGACGCGCGTGCGGGCCTCACGAAAGACAACATCCTGAAGGCCGCCGACGATTCGCTGCGCCGCCTGCAGACCGACTACATCGACCTGTATTTTTCGCACCGCGATCTGGCCGATACGGCCCCGCTCGAAGAAACGCTTGCCGCATACCAGACGCTGATCGACGCGGGCAAGGTGCGCATCATCGGCGCGTCGAACTACAGCGGCGCGCGCCTGCGCGAAGCCGCCGACATCAGCAAGCGCGACGGCCTGCCCGCGTACCAGGTGATCCAGCCGGAATACAACCTGATCAACCGCGCCGACTACGAGCGCGATCTCGAACCGGTCGTGCGCGACCTGCAGCTCGGCGTCGTCAACTACTACGCGCTCGCGAGCGGCTTCCTGTCGGGCAAGTACCGCAGCGAGGCCGACCTGAAGAAGAGCGTGCGTGGAGACCGCGTCGCCCGCTATCTCGATGCGCGCGGCCTGCGCATTCTCGCGGCGCTCGACGATGTGTCGGCGAAGCACGGCACGCAGCCGGCCGCGATCGCGCTCGCATGGCAGATCGCGCGGCCGACGATCACCGCGCCGATCGCGAGCGCGACGTCGCTCGAACAGCTCGCGCTGCTCGGCGAAGCGATCCGCGTGCGGCTCGACGATGAGGACATTCGGAAGATCGACGCGGCCAGCGCGGTCTGACGTCGCGTACAAGCAGATGACGGCTTGAATCGCGGCGTTTCGCGCTTCAAGCCGCCGGTGCGACGCGCGGGTGACGCGAACAGGGATGTCGGCATCGCTCACGCCGCGCGCGCGGGAAGAGCGCCGCGAATCACTCGACCGGCGCGCGGTTTCGGCAATGCGATCCGACAACACGCGCTTCTGCTCCAACACAACGAAAAAAATCCACGACACACCGCTGCCCCAGGTCATCGGCGGCACGCAAACATGCATACAGCCATCGCTTCGCCAGCGCGCGAGATGCGAGCTCGACGAATCACGCGAGCACCGCGCAGCTTCGACGACACGATCCGGCGGCACGCGACTTTTATTCCGTATAACGAAGCAGCTGCGTAACGAAGCAGCTGCGCGCCTCATCGTTCGAACCGAACCGAACCGAACCGAACCGAACCGAACCGAACCGAACAACGTACCCCGAACACGCCCGCACGTTTTGCCTTTCCCGGCCATATTCGTTGACTCACACGGACATCCGGCCGCAACGCGCCGCCGCGAGCGCATCCCGGGCCCGCCCCGGGTCTTTCACCGATTGACCGCGCCCGCCGGCGTATCCGAGACTGCGCCGCTCGGGCGGTCATTGGGAGAACGTCATGCCGGATATCAGCACGGGAATCGTGTCGATCTCGACGCGCGCCGTACGCGGCGACGAACGCGTCGACTTCTGGGTCGACCATGTCGCCCGCTCGCTCGTGCGCATCGAATGCAGCGGCAAATCGTCCGAAGGCATCGACGCGTCGCTGCGCAAGCGCGACCTCGGGCTGCTGGGCGTGTGCGACATCGTCGCGAACCGGCATGCGGTCGTGCGCACGCCGCACAACATCCACGCGGACCCGCGCGACGCCGTGTTCGTGTGCCTGATGCACGAAGGGCAGGGCTATACGTTCCAGGACGTCGAGTGCATCCAGCATGCGCCCGGCGACATCGTGCTGTACGACACGTCGATGCCGTACGGTCACGGCTTTCCCGCGAACATGGCGATGACCGTGCTCGACGTGCCGCGCGACGTGTTCGAAGCGCACGTCGGCCCGTGGCGCCATCGCAGCGTCGTCAAGATCGACCGCGACGACGGCGTCACGTCGTGGGCCGTGCGGCAGCTCTACGCGCTGCTCGCCGAACCGCATGAATCGATGCCCGACGCGCGCGAACGGCGCGCCGCCGCGATGCTCGACCTGATGCAGTCGATGCTGCGGCTGCGCGAAGGCGACGCGTCGCCGACCAAGTCGACCGTCCACACGCTGTCGCGCGCGAAGGCATTCATCGACAGCCATCTCGCCGACGACGATCTCGACACCCGGTCGGTCAGCCGCGCGATCAACCTGTCGCCGCGCCAGCTCGCGCGCATCTTCGAAATCGAAGGGATGCCGCTCACGCGCTACATCCTCGCGCGGCGTCTCGAACGCTGCCGCGCCGATCTGCGCGACCCGTCGCTGAAGCACCTGACGGTCAGCGAAATCGCGTTCCGCTGGGGCTTCAACAACAGCGCGCACTTCAGCCGCAGCTATCGCGCGCGCTTCGGCGAAACGCCTAGCGACACGCGCGTGCCGCGCAACTCGCGCTAGCCGCTCGTCGTCGGGTTCTCCCGCTGCGCAATCCACGGCCAATGGTCAGCGCAACGAGATCGCTGCATGAGCCGCCGCGGCGCCCCGCCGTGTCCGCGCGAAGCAAGCCCGGCGTCCGCCCCGGTCAAACGGGGACACGCGCCCGTCGCTAAGCTGGCTTCCTGCGCGGCGGTGCTCGTTCCGCCGCCTGACAGCGAGGAGACAAAGCGGGATGGAGACGTACGACCATATCGTCGTCGGCGGCGGTTCGGCCGGCTGCACGGTGGCACATCGACTGGTGAAGGCCGGCAGGCGCGTGTTGCTGCTCGAGGACGGCCCGAAGGACGACAGCCTGTTCATCCGGATTCCGGCGACGTTCATCCGCGTGCTCGGCACGCAGCGCACGGTCACGTTCGAAAGCGAGCCGCAGGCCGGCGCGGCGGGACGCAGGACCTACGTGCCGCAGGGCCGCACGCTCGGCGGCGGCAGTTCGGTCAACGCGATGCTGTACGTGCGCGGCACGCGCGCCGACTACGACGAATGGGCCGCGCTCGGCTGCACGGGCTGGCGCTGGAGCGACGTGCTGCCGGTGTTCAAGCGCGCCGAGTCGCACCTGCGGCTGTCCGAGCCGTTCCACGGCACCGACGGGCCGCTGAAGGTCGGCGACACGCGCTTCCGGCATCCGCTGAGCCTCGCGTTCGTGAAGGCCGCGCAGGAAACCGGCATCGCGTACAACGACGATTTCAACGGCGCCGCGCAGCACGGCGCCGGCTTCTACCACACGACGATTTTCGACGGGCAGCGCGGCAGCACCGCGGCAACCTATCTCGCCGACGCACTCGGCCACCCTAACCTGCGCGTGCTGACCGGCTGCCGCGTGACCCGCGTGCGCTTCGACGGCCGGCGCGCGACCGGCGTCGAATGGCGGATGGAAAACGGCGCGACCGGCTCGGCCACCGCGCGCGGCGACGTCGTACTCGCCGCCGGCGCACTCAGTACGCCGAAGCTGCTGATGCTGTCGGGCATCGGACCCGGCGCGCACCTGCGCGCATACGGCATCGACGTGCTGCACGACAGCCCGGAAGTCGGCGCGAATTTCCAGGACCATCTCGAGGTCTCGATCTACGGCTACAGCCACGCGCCGATCAGCCTGTTCGGCGAGGATCGCGGGCTGAAGGCGCTGCGGCACGGGCTGCAATGGATGCTGACCCGCACGGGCCTGCTGACGTCGAACGTCGTCGAATCCGGCGCGTTCGTCGATACGACCGGCAGCGGCCGCCCCGACATCCAGTTCCACGTGCTGCCGACGCTCGTCGGCGACGTCGATCGCGAACCGCTGCCGGGCCACGGCCTGTCGATCAATCCGTGCCTGCTGCGGCCGCGTTCGCGCGGCTCGGTGCAACTGCGCGGCAACGATCCGGCCGCGCCGATCCGGTTCGACAGCGGCGCACTGTCGGATCCGGCGGACGTCGACGGCCTCGTGCGCGGCGTCGCGCTCGCGCGGAAGATCATCCGCGCGCCGTCGCTCGCCCGCATCGTCCGCGAAGCCGAAGCGCTGACCGACGACGCGCTGGCCGACTACGTGCGGCGCCGCGCGAAAACCGTCTATCACCCGGCCGGCACCTGCCGGATGGGAAGCGACGAAACCGCGGTCGTGACGCCGCGTCTCGCGGTGCAAGGGATCGACGGATTGCGGATCTGCGACGCGTCGGTGATGCCGCGCATCGTATCGGGCAACACGAACGCGCCGACGATCATGATCGCGGAACGCTGTGCCGAGTTCATGCTCGCGGAGTGACGCGGCGACTCACGCCGCGACCGGCATGCAATGAAAACGAAAGCGGCGCGTGAGCCACGCGCCGCACTGGCATCGGTTTCGCTGCCGCAGCGTCAAGCGTTGCGCAGCGTCATCGGCGACGCACCGTAGCGCTCGCGAATCGCACGGCTGAAGTGCGCCTGGCTCGAGAACCCCCACCGAAACGCGATCTCGCCGATGCTCGTCTTGCGCAGGCGCGCGTCGGTCAGCTCGCGATGCGCATGCGTCAGCCGCTCGGACCAGATGTGCTGCGTGATCGACTCGCCTTCGGCGGCGAAGAGCCGGCCCAGGTGCCGCAACGACAGCCCGACCGCATCGGCGACCGCCTGCGGCCCGAGCTCCGGATCGCCGAGACGGGTCGCGATGTACTGCTTCGCGGTCAGCAGGTACGACAGCGACGCGCGCGATGCACCTGCGCCGTTCACTTCCGCATCGATGAGTTCCGCGACCAGCATGCGCGTGTGTTCGACGAAGCGCGCGGCGTCGTCTTCGACCGGCGCCTTCATGAAGCGCTCGACGCTCGCGCGCAGTGTCGCGCCGAGCATCGCGCCCGCGCCCGGTTTCGGCGCGATCCGCAACGGCAGCGCCGCCAGCTCCGCGTCGAATCGATCGTCGAACGTGGCAATCGGGATATCGATCAGCAATTGCCGCATCGGCGTCAGGAATCCGAACAGATAGGGCACGCGCGTGTCGTACACGACGACGTCGCCGGCTTCCGCGAGCAGGCAGCGCTCGCGCTGGATGAAATACGCGCGACCGCTCAGGATCTGACACGCAAACAGCGACTCCTTCGGCAACTGGCGCACCAGCGCGGGGCTGCGCTCGATCACGTGATCGCGGCCGCTGATGTCGGCCACGCCGAGCCCCGGCAGCGCGAGATCGGTCTTCTCGACCTCGAGCCCCGCCGGCGACAGCGACGAGCAGCGCAGGCCGACCAGCGTCGCGGCGTTGAACGCATCCCAGTAGTCCATCCGGTCGCGCACCGGCACGTCGGCCGTCGAGCCGCGCGTGCATGAAAGAACGGTCGAATTCGTCACGTCGCCTCCTGCGGGCGCCTGTCGTGCGGAGCGGCACGGATTGGGGAATGGTTCTTGTGATTACAGGTGCTGCGCGATGTCCGGCCCGATCAAGCAATTCGTCCAGCCCAGTCAAGAGCGGCGCGCACCGGCTGGCTAAAGTCGACCCCACGACACCTAACCACAAGGAGACGAACCGTGGTCGACCAAGCCGTATCCGAATTCTGGCAAAACATCGCGCCGATTGCCAATCCGTTCAAGCCCGATGCGCTGCCGGAAGCGTACATCCCGAACGCGGCCACCGAGGACGCGCGCTATTACGTTCCGTTCACCGAAACGGTTTCGTCGCGGCCGCTGTGGATCTCGCCGTCGCAGAACAAATGGTGCGACATCCTGATGGCGAAGGAAGCCGGGCTCGTGAACCGGCACTACCACCCGCACGAGGTGTTCGCTTACACGCTGTCCGGCAAGTGGGGCTACCTGGAGCACGAATGGACCGCGACGCGCGGCGATTTCGTGTATGAAACGCCCGGCGAAGGCCACACGCTCGTCGCGTTCGATCATCCGGAACCGATGCGCGCGTTCTTCATCGTCAAGGGCCCGCTGATCTGGCTCGACGACGAAGGCAACCCCGACGGCTACTTCGACGTGCATTCGTACATCGCGATGTGCAAGGCGCATTACGAGAAGGTCGGCCTCGGCGCGCACGCGATCGAGAAGCTGTTCCGCTGACGCGCGACGAGGCCGCCCATGACATCCCGCCCTTCCCCCAAACTCGCATGGACGTACGAGAACAGGCTGCTGCTGATCCTGTTCATGACGTTCGGCTTCGTGTTCTTCGACCGCCTCGCGCTGTCGTTCCTGTTCCCGTTCATGTCGGCCGAGCTGCACCTGTCGAACACGCAGCTCGGCATGGTGTCGTCCGCCCTCGCGCTCACGTGGGCGCTGTCGGGCGCCGCGACCGGCGCGTGGTCCGATGCGCGCGGCACGCGCAAGCCGCTGTTGATCGCGGCCGTGCTCGGCTTTTCCGTATGCTCGGCGCTGTCGGGGCTCGTCGGCGGCTTCGCGAGCCTGATCGCGTTCCGCGCGCTGATGGGCATCGCCGAGGGCCCCGTGCTGCCGCTGTCGCAATCGCTGATGGTCGAGAGCTCGACGCCGAGCCGCCGCGGGCTGAACATGGGCCTGCTGCAGGGCTCGGCCGCCGGCCTGCTCGGCGCGATGATCGGCCCGCCCGTCGTGATCGGCATCGCGACCGCCTACGGCTGGCGCGAGGCGTTCTACGTGTCGTGCATTCCGGGCTTCCTGATCGCGTTCTGCATCTGGCGCTGGGTGCGCGAGGTGCCGCCCGGCGGCGTACGGCACGCCCAGGCCGAAGGCGCGGCCACGCACGGTACGCAGACGGTCGGCGGCACCGCGATCGACCGCTGGGCGCTGCTGAAGGAGCGCAACATCCTGCTCTGCGTGCTGATCAGCTGCTTCTTCCTCACGTGGTTCATCGTGATCATCTCGTTCGCGCCGGTCTTCCTCGTCGAGAGCCGCCACCTGTCCCCGGCCGACATGGGCGTCGTGATGACGTGCCTCGGCGCCGCGTGGGTGTTCTGGGGCTTCGCGGTGCCGGCGATCTCCGACCGGATCGGCCGCAAGCCGACGATGATCGCGTTCGCGCTGATCGCCGCCGCGTGCCCGGTCGTGATGATCCACGTCGATTCGCTCTGGGCGCTCGGCGCGCTCGTGTTCGTCACGTACACCGGCCTCGGCTGCTTCACGCTGTTCATGGCGACGATCCCGGCCGAAACGGTGCCGCCCCGCGCGATCGCCAGCGCGCTCGGCCTGATCATGGGCGCGGGCGAGCTGATCGGCGGCTTCGTCGCGCCGACCGTCGCGGGCTTCGCGGCCGACAAGTACGGCCTGCAGTTCGCGATGTGGACGTCGGCCGCCGGCGCGATCCTCGCGTGCGTGCTGTCGTTCGGCCTGGTCGAAACCGCGCCCGCGGTGCTGCGCAAGCGCGCGCGCGCCGATGCCGCTCCCCGTCTCGATACGCAAAACCTCGGAGGACGCTGACATGCGCGCACTTCAATGGCACGGCCCGCGCGACATCCGCCTGGTCGATCTCGACACGCCGCGCGCCGGGCCCGGCGAGGTTCGCATCGCGGTCGCGTATTGCGGCATCTGCGGCAGCGACCTGCACGAATACGCGGACGGCCCGCACGCGATTCCCGTCCACGCACCGCATCCGCTGTCCGGCCGCACCGCGCCGCTGACGCTCGGTCATGAGTTCTGCGGCACCGTCGTCGAAGTCGGCGCGGGCGTCACGACGCTGGTCCCCGGCGACCGCGTGGCGGTCGAGCCCGAGTATCACTGCCACCAGTGCGCGTATTGCCGCGCGGGGTCGTACAACCTGTGCGTATCGATGGGTTTCGCCGGCCTGATGGGCGACGGCGGGATGGCCGATTTCGCGGTCGTGCCGGCCTACATGCTGCACCGCCTGCCCGACGACGTCAGTCTCGAACAGGCCGCGGTGATTGAACCGGCGGCCGTCGCGCTGCACGCGCTGCGGCGCGGCGAGCTGCGGCTCGGCGACACCTGCGCGGTGTTCGGGCTCGGGCCGATCGGCCTGCTGCTGATCATGCTCGCGAAACTGCAGGGCGCGACGACCATCGTCGCGGTCGACGTGTCGCCCGAGCGGCTCGCGGCGGCCGCGCGCTTCGGCGCGACGCACGCGTTCGACGCGCGCTCGCTCGACGCCCCGGTGCTGCGCGACGCGATCCGCGAAGCAGCGGGCGGGCTCGGCGTCGACGTGAGCTTCGAGGCGGCCGGCCTGCCGGCCACGTTCGAGGCGGCGATGCAGGGGCTGCGCAAGGGCGGCCGCCTCGTGATGGTCGGCCTTATGCCGCACGCGGGCTTCGACGCGTTCCGCGCGGTCAACGACGAGCTGACTTTCACGGCGAGCGTCGGCTACCGGCACGTGTACGAAGATCTGCTGCGGCTGATCGGGTCGGGCGCGCTCGATCTCACATCGATCGTCACGCGCACCGTCTCGCTCGAGGATGCCGTCGCCGACGGCTTCGACGCGCTGCTCGCCGATCGCGCGCAGATCAAGATCCTGGTTGCACCATCGCGCCGGCATGCGCGCCCTGTTCACACCGTCGGGAGCATCGAACATGAGCCGCCCCTGGTCGTTTGACGGCAAGACCGTCGTTGTCACCGGCGGCACGTCGGGCATCGGCGCGCGCGCCGCGTGGCGTTTCGCGGAAGCGGGCGCGTCGGTCGTCGCGCTCGGGCTCGATGCCGCCGGCCCGCATGCGCCGGCGCATCCCGACATCCGCTGCGTGGCGCTCGACGTGACCGACGACGCAGCATTGACACGGCTGATCCGCTCGCTGTCGCGCGTCGACGTGCTCGTCAACGGCGTCGGCATCAGCCGGCACGCCGACGAATACCGGATGGACCAGTTCGAACTCGTGCTGAACGTGAACCTGACGTCGGTGATGCGTGCGTCCGACGCCGCGCTGCCGGCTCTGTCGGCGAACGGCGGCAGCATCGTCAACGTCGCGTCGATGTACACGTACTTCGGCAGCAAGGATCGCCCGGCATACAGCGCGAGCAAGGGCGGCATCGCGCAACTGACGCGCTCGCTCGCGCAGGCGTGGGCCGAGCGCGGCATCCGCGTGAACGCCGTGGCGCCCGGCTGGATCGACACGCCGCTCAGCAGCGGGCTGATGGCCGACGCGCAGGCGTCGCGGCGGATTCTCGATCGCACGCCGCTCGCGCGCTGGGGCACGGCCGACGAGGTCGCGGACGTGATCCTGTTCCTGTGCTCGCCCGGCGCATCGTTCGTCACCGGCGCGATCGTGCCGGTGGATGGCGGGTATTCGACGGTCTAGCGCCGGGGGCGCGCGGGCATCGGCGCAGGAGGTGTGCGCCGGTGTCCGCGTGTTGGAATGCCGGCGTGGCGCCTCCGGCTCCTGTTTTCAGGTCCTGTTTCCTGGCGCGACCCGATCGACCGTTGCACGCTTCACTATCTTCATATCAATTAGTAGTCCCATCAAAAATATTCCGGCGTGACCGGACATGTGAGGAGCACTTTGGAGATGACGAAAAAGACCTTGCTCGCCCTCGCGGCCTGCACGATTCCGGCCGCATCGTTCGCGCAGAGCAGCGTGACGATGTTCGGGCTGCTGGACGCCGGCCTCAGCTATGTGAGCAACGAAGGCGGCCACGGCAACGCGAAATTCGACGACAACATCTTCTTCCCGAACCTGCTCGGTTTCGAGGGCAAGGAGGACCTCGGCGCCGGCACGCGCGCGATCTTCCGGCTCGTCAATCAGTTCTCGCTCGCGAACGGATCGATGATCGGCGGCGGCCTGTTCGCGCGCACGGCCTATGTCGGGCTGCAGAACGACCGCTACGGCACGCTGACGCTCGGCAACCAGTACGAGTTCATGGTCGACGCGCTGGCCGCGAGCGGCAACGAGATCGCGCAGGATCTCGTCGGGCTGTACGGCTTTCGCAACGGCCCGTTCGACAAGCTCGCGCTGCCGAACAACCCGACCGGCGCGTTCGACTGGGATCGCGTCGCGGGCAGCAACCGCGTCGCGAATTCCGTGAAGTACACGAGCGCGTCGATCTCGGGCCTGACCTTCGGCGCGCTGTACGGCTTCGGCAACGTCGCGGGATCGGTCGGCGCGAACAATACGGTCAGCGTCGGCGCGAGCTACGACAACGGCCCGTTCGGCGCGGGCGCGGCCTATACGAACCAGAAGTACGGCGCGGCGGGCGGGCTGCCGGCCACCACCGTGCGCAACTGGGGCGCGGGCGCCCACTACACGCTCGGCACGGTCACGGCGAAGGCGCTCTTCACGACCGTGCACAACGCGTGGAACGGCGCGGGCGCGTGGTCGGCGGAAGCCGGCGCCGCGTGGCATCCGTCGCCGGTCTGGGTGATCGGGGCAAGCTACACGTACATGAAGGGCAACGACACGCTCGACAACGCGCATGCGCACCAGTTCCTGGCCGCCGTCCAGTACTGGCTGTCGAAACGCACGATGGTGTATGTCGCGGGCGTGCATCAGCGTGCAAGCCACGGCAGCAACGCGCAGATCAACGGCGTGATGGATGCGAACGGCGCGTCGAGCGGCGCGCTGCAGTCGGTCGCGCGGATCGGGTTCAGTACGCGGTTTTGATTGATGTCGGCCTTGAACGGAAACGCCCGCCCGGTCGATGCCGGGCGGGTTTCCGTTGGCGGGTCATGTCGTCAGAAGCGAAGCCGTCAGAAGCGAATGGTCACCGATTTCGGCTCGGTATAAGCGTCGATGAACGACGAGCCATACTCGCGTCCGATACCGGAGCCCTTCGCGCCGCCGAACGGCACGGCCGGGTCGACCAGCGTGTGCATGTTCACCCACACGGTGCCGGCTTCGATCCGCGGCACGTAGCGCAGCGCCCTCGACAGGTCGTTCGTCCACAGGCTCGCGGTCAGCCCGAACGGCGTGTCGTTCATCATCGCGATCAGTTCTTCCTCGTCGTCGAACGGCACGAACGCGCCGACCGGCCCGAAGATCTCCTTGCGATACGAAGCCGATTCCAGCGAGCGCGGCAGCACGATCGTCGGCTTCACGTAGAAGCCGTCACGCGCATACGCGCCGCCGCCGGTGACGATCGTATCGCCCTCCGTGCGCGCGAGTTCGAACGCGTCAAGACACTTGCGGAACTGCGGCTCGTTGCAGACGGGGCCGATCATCCCGGCGTCGTCCATCGGGTCGGCCGGCTGGAAGCTGTCCAGGCGCGCCTTCATCTTCTCGACCACCTCGTCGAACTTCGCGCGATGCACGAAGAAGCGTTCCGCCGACGCGCACACCTGCCCGCTATGCAGGAACCCGGCTTCGACGATGCCGTCGAGGATCTTGTCGACCGGCGTATCCGGCAGGAACGCCGCCGCGTTCTTGCCGCCCAGTTCGAGCGTGAAACGCGTGAAGTTCGCGTTGACGGCCTCCGCGCCGATGATGCGGCCGGTCGGCACCGACCCCGTGAACGACACCTTCGCCACGCGCGGATCGCGGATCACCTTCGCGCCGACCTGGCCCGTGCCGTTGATCACGTTGAGCGTGCCGGGCGGCAGGCCGGCTTCGGTCGCCAGTTCGGCGATGCGCAGCATCGTGAGCGGCGTGAACTCCGACGACTTGATGAGCACCGTGTTGCCGGTCGCGAGCGCCGCGCCGAATTTCCATACCGGGATCATCACCGGGAAATTCCACGGAATGATCCCGAACACGACGCCCAGCGGTTCGCGCAGCGTGAACGACGTGTAGCGCTCGCCGTTCATGCTCGGGAACGACGGGGCGAGCGTTTCGCCCGCGATCTTCGTCGCCCAGCCCGCGTAATAGCGCAGCCAGCGAGCCGACCAGCCGACTTCGATCACGCGCGACAGCCCGATGAGCTTGCCCGACTGCGCGGTTTCGATCTGCGCGATCTCTTCGCCGTGCGCGTCGATCAGGTCGGCGAAACGCAGCAGGATGCGCTCGCGATCGGCCGGCGTCAGGCTGGCCCACTCGCCGCGGAACGCGCGATGCGACGACGCGACCGCGGCCTCGACGTCGTCGTCGGTCGCCTGCGCGACGGAGCCGATCACCGCGCGCGTCGACGGATCGCGCACGTCGATCCGCTCGCCGCGGCCGGCTACCGCCCGGCCGTCGATGTAGTGACCGTGTTCGCGCGCGAGAAACGCGCTGACTTCGTCCAGCATCCGTACGAGTGCCATCTGTATCCCTCCGGAATTCGAATTGAGTGAAAGGCCCGACTTGCCGGCCTCTCTTCGATTCTAGGGACGCGTCGCGCACGCGGATCGGCGTTGCGTGCACACTTTTGGCTTCAGCGTGCAGATCGGTGCGACGCAACGGTTTCCCTGTGGAAACCACCGTTGACGCTGAAAGTCGCCGCTGCCGACGATGATTGCGTTTCGCCCCCGCGTCCACGCCGAATGCATTAAGCTCGACGCATTCCCCGGCCCTCTCCCTCTTCCGGCAATGGCACACGAACTCGTCGTCGACGCCAGCAACAGCGATGTGAATCTGCGCGACCTGATCGCGGACAGCTTCCTGCCGCTGGTCTTTCACGACACCGGCCCGCAGTTCCGGATGTCGGTGCGGGTTGCCACGGTCGGCGGCCTGCGGATGGCCGAGGTCGACACCACCGCGATCCGCGTCGATCGCGACCGCTCGCTCGCGTCGCGCGCCGACAGCGACTGCTACAAGATCCTGTTCCAGATCGCCGGACAAAGCCGCGTCACGCAGCGCAACGCGGCGTCGACGGTCAATCCCGGCGAGTGGGTGATCTACGATGCGACGCAGCCGTACATGATCGAATCGGCGAACGCGTCGCGCTTCGTCGCGGCATTGACGCCGCCGAGAAGCGGCACGATGTGGCGCTGGTTCGTGGAGCGCGCGGGCGTGCAGGTCCGTCGAACCGTCGGCAATGCGCAATTGGCGCTTCAATCGATCCATTACCTGATGGACGGGCAGGTGCCGAACGATCCGGAAAGCCTGTTCGGCTTCGAGCAGTCGACGCTGATGCTGCTCGATTCGGTGATCCGCCGCGAGGCGAGCGATTCGCTGAGCGGCGCCGATGCGCGCAGCGCGACGCTGCGGATGAATGCGGAAATCCATCTGTCGCATCACTACAGCGATCCCGACCTGTCGCCGGACAAGCTCGCGAGTGCGCTGAACGTGTCGCGGCGCACGTTGTACAGCGCGCTGGCCGCGACCGGGCGCACGCCGCAGAGCCTGATCCAGGAATACCGGCTGCAGGCGAGCAGGCGTGCGCTGGAGGATCCGGCGGATCCCAACCGCAACCTGCTGGAGCTGGCGATCGCGTGCGGCTTCTCGGACATCACGCATTTCGGGCGCGCGTTCAAGGCACGGTTCGGATGCAGCCCCGGGGCGTATCGCGTCGCATGTCGCGGTATTTCGGAGGCGTGAAGCGGGATCGCCGCGAACTGCAGCGGCTTCGATGAACGATCTCGAGGGCGACGCTCGCGTGCCCCGGGGAAGTATGCATCATCCGCAACCTGGCATCGCCGCCCGGTGTCGACCACACGTGCATTCGTGTCATCCCGGCACGGTTCGACGACGTCGGCCAACGCACATGCGATCGTCCACTTGCGATTCCAGCGTGTCGGCTCGACGGTCCGTTACTGCAAAAAATCGGCGACACCACGCGTATCGCCCCGTCCGGCCTCCGCACAAGTCATTCAACATGATCAGCATTCAATGCGACGCTTGAGGCCGACACTATGTGCAACATGAGATTCAATCAGGCCCAACTTCCACTCGATGAGCTCCGCATCTTCACCTGATTCCATCACTCGAAAATAATATGCACTACTACGGTGCCAATCCATAGTGCTGACTACCCATTGATGCATCATTTGATGTCTGACATTCTGGAAGCGTGTCAGCGATGCATGGAATGTAACAAACATGAATGGATTTCGTCTTGAAAATGAAATTTCTTGCGCATGCAACGTAGACGGCCCGGACCTTGCGCCCCCCACACGTTCGAAGACGGAATCTCCTGTTGTTTCGCCCGACGAAACAGCCCCCGCACGCCCCGACTGTCTCAGGATTGCCCGCCTGATCGATGTCCTTCGGACACCGGCATGCCATTTCGACGAGAACGGGCGGGTCGTGAGCATCAACGATGCATGGCTTGCCTACGCGGATCGCTCCGCCGAGGCCACGTATCGACTCCAATGGACGGAGTTGATCCATCCGGAGCACCGCTGCACCGCCGAGTCGACACTTCACGCGGCGCAACCCGGCTCGGTACACGAAACGCTGGAGTGCCGGCTGGCGGGTTCCCACGGCATCGACCAGTGGTTCACCGTCGACCTTCACCGTGTCGACGACGGATGGCTCTGCACTTGCACGAATATCCATGACCTGAAGGCCAAGGAAATCGAACTGAAGAGTCACACGTCGATACAGACGGACATGCTGAATATCAGCATCGACTGCATCAAACTGATTTCGCCGACAGGCAACGTGCTGCACATGAACCGCGCCGGATGCCAGGCGCTGGGCGTCGACGAAGACTCGGGATTCGGTATGCCGTGGCTGCCGCTCCTGCCCGAAGACGTGTGGCCCGACGGAAATGTCGCGCTCGAATCCGCCAGGAACGGTGTGTTCGGCAGGTTTCCCGGGCGCAGCGAGCGTCCGGGGCGCGACGTTCAATACTGGGACAACATGCTGACGCCGATCCTGGACGCCGATGGAAAAACGACCGCCATTCTGTGTGTTTCGAGAGACGTGACGCGCGAGCGCGTGGCGCTCGATCTGCTTCGGCGAAGCGAAGAAAGGCTGGCCATCGCGGCCCGCGTCGGCGGACTGGGAATCTGGGACTACGACATCGCATCGGACACACTGCACTGCGACGAGAACTGGCATCGAATCATGGGCCACGCTCCCGGGACGGCGATTACCTCGATCGACCAGTTTCGCGCGTTGATTCATCCGGACGACGTCGACAAGGCGATGAAGGTCACTCGGACCGCGGAGGAATTCAATTCGTTCGGCAGGGATTATCGCGTCGAGTATCGCGTCATTCAGCCCAACGGCGAGATTCGATGGGTTCAGTCCACCGCCTATCCGCAGCATGAAGACGGCGTGACCCAGCGAACGATCGGGTTCGTGCTCGACGTGACGAAGATTCGCCTGGCGGAGCGGCGCCGGGAGGCATGGCTGCACTTCATTTCCCACGACATGCGCTCGCCTCAGGCATCGATTCTCGCGTTGATCGATCTTCAGCGAGCCGCTGAACCGGCCCCGCCCGCCAAGGACCTGCTCGATCGAATTGCCGCGTACGCGCGCCGTACGCTGGCACTGGCCGACGACTTCGTTCTGCTGGCGCGCGCCGAAGCACCGACCTGGTCACTGGTGGAAACGGATATCGGCAGCGTGGTACTCGATGCGATCGACGAACTGTGGGCACTCGCTCAAGCGCGCGGCATCCGGCTCGACGTGAACGTCGGGGACGAGGTCTGCATCGCACGCGTGGAACCCTTCCTGCTGATGCGCGCGGTCGTCAATCTCGTGAGCAATGCCATCAAGTTCAGTCCTGGCAATGCGACGGTAACCGTGCGCCTGACCGGCGTCGAACATGGCTACGCCATTTCCGTTGCAGACCACGGGCCCGGCATATCGGCCGAAGCCCAACAACGTCTGTTCGAGCCATTTCAACGCCTGCAAGTCGAACCGCCTCGTTACCCTTCGGGCGCCGGTCTCGGGCTGGCTTTCGTGAAGACGATCGCCAAGCGCTATGGCGGCAACATCGATTTGCATACCCGCCCGGGCGAAGGCTGCACGTTCATCCTGACGTTGCCGGGTGTCTCGTCGATACAGGACGGTGCCTGATCCGGTTCCTTGAAGCGCCGCCACTCGCCCGCAAGGTGCCACGTACTCTGAAGCGGTGTCAGTCCATGCGGGCTCGCGGTTTGGATATTGAAACGATCGACCACCGACGCCTCATTCGAGGTTCCCGGTTTCCGACCGATCATCAGGAACGCCCTTCACCGGCTTCATTGCGACATCAATGCGGCGAGCGGTCCCTGGTCGACAGGTCCTCGTCCCGGTCAACTACGCAGGAACGCAAGAAGGTCCTGGTTGAGCTGCGCCTTGTGCGTTTCGGTCAAACCGTGCGGCGCCCCCTTGTAAATCTTCAGAATGGCGTGCGGAACCAGTTTCTTCGTGGCGCGCCCGCCGACGTCGACCGGCACGACTTGATCGTCGTCCCCGTGCACGATCAGCGTCGGCATGTCGAACTTGCTCAGGTCCGAAGAAAAATCCGTTTCCGAGAATGCCCGCACCGAGTCGTAAGTGTTCTTGAAGCCTCCCATCATTCCCTGGCTCCACCACGAGTCGATCATCCCCTGAGACGCCTTGGCGCCGGGACGGTTGAAGCCATAGAACGGGCCGCTGGCAATCTCCCTGAACAACTGAGACCGGTCAGCCACCATCCCCGAACGGATGGCATCAAAAACCTCTATCGGTACCCCCTGCGGGTTGGCGGGAGTCTTGAGCATCAACGGCGGAACGGCCGAGATCAGGCCGACTTTCGTCACACGCGAGCCACCATGGCGGCCGATATACCGCGTGACTTCGCCCCCTCCGGTCGAAAAGCCGATCGCCGTCACGTTCTTGAGGTTCAGCCTGTCAATGACGGCAGCCAGGTCGTCGGCGTAGTGGTCCATGTCGTTGCCGTCCCACGGCTGGCTTGATCTTCCATGCCCACGCCGGTCATGAGCAATCACCCGGAAGCCGTTCGACGCAAGGAAAAATGCCTGGTTGTCCCAACTATCCGAGCTAAGGGGCCAGCCGTGGCTGAGCGTGACTGCCGGAGCGTCCTTCGGTCCCCAGTCCTTGTAGAAAATTTCCACGCCGTCCCTGGTGATGATCCTGTCCGCCGATTGATTTCTCCCCGCGCCGGAAACCGCAGTGGACTTCGACAAGCGCCCAGTCGTTGCGTCCGCTGCAGCCGGTACAACGGCAGCGACGGTTGCCAGAACACCGCCCAGCATCAGACCTCGACGGCTGGCATCGTCGGGAGACAGGTGAGAATCAGGCTTCATGCAATATGCTCCTGTTGTGAAAGAAATCGTCATGCCGGCCGATCGATCGGCCAGACGAACCCGCCGCGCCGTTGGCGAATTTCAGTTACAAGCACGCGCTCACGAGGAGATTGGAACTCGCGATCATGTTTGCTCGATATGGCGGGAATCGTAGGACGGCCATTAACCCGGCGGTAGCTACGTAGAAGTGCTCACGGTGTTGTTCAAACAGCACCAATCCGCGCGTCGGAACATGCCCTCGCCCGGACCAGGAGATGTGGGGGATTGCGGCGTGAAGATGAACGCGGTCGGCCATCGAGATTTTGACGCCGGAGCAGACGCCTGGCCGAATATCCGCACCTCACGCATTTCGACAGGAATCACTCGACGATTTTGTCTCGCCGGCCAAATTTGAGCGTCTCATTCATGTCGGCCCATGTTCCTTCTCGCGCTATCTGGATCGAGCGAGCTGTTGCGAGACGAAATCGATGAATATTCTCGCGCGGGCGGGCAAACCTTTTCCGAATGCGTGCAGCGCAATGACCGGCACCGCACTCAACTTCACGTCAGGCAGCACCTCTGTCAACCGGCCGGAATCGAGATCAGGCTGTACTGCCGTTCTCAGAATCTGGGCGATACCGAGTCCGTTCAATGCAGCCACTCTCATCGCATCACCATTGTCGGCATCGAATATGCCATCGATGGGGATGCTCGTTCCGTCGGCAAAAACGATCGGTACGACGCGTCCGTCGAGTTTGTAACGCACATGAAGATGCGCAACGAGATCGTCCTTTCCCTTGGGCATGCCATGCTTGTGCAGATAGTTCGGGGAAGCCACGAGCACCAGCGGCAGGCTCATCAGCGTGTGCGCGTAGAGCCTGCTGTCGACGGCGCGCCCGGCTCTGATGGCGATATCGAAGCCCTCACGGATCACATCGACGTGACGATCGCTGATGTTGACTTCGAGTGACAATTCGGGATTGCTGCCCATCAATTCCCGCGTGATCGGCTCCAGCAGGGTCCGCCCCAGATCGACCGGAAGGCTCACGCGCAACTTTCCTACTGCTCTTTCGGGCGTCGTCAGAACGTCGCTCGCATCCTCGAGACCTCGCATGAGCGGCGCAACGCGCTCATAGTATGTTTGCCCTTCGCTCGTCAGGACGAACGCCCGCGTCGACCGCTGAAACAGCGTTACGCCGAGCCGCTTCTCCAGCCTTGCGACGCTCCGCGACACGGCGGACGGCGTCGTTTCAAGCGACCGTGCTGCGGCCGTGAACGAACCTGCCTCGACCGACCTCACGAACGCTGGAAGACCGCTGAATTTCTCGAATGCCATTCGTGACTCTTCGGCAAAATTGATAGTTCCGTTGCATGACTACAGCGCTCGAATTCCCCGGACTATATTGGCGCCATACGCCAGATCGGCGCGAAACAACGGAGATTTCAATGAATCGACTCGCAAACAAGGTTGCCGTCATTACGGGTGGCAACAGTGGAATCGGGTATGCCACGGCAAGGCTGTTCGTCGAGGAAGGCGCAAACGTCGTCATCGTGGGCCGTCGCTCCGAGGCCGTGACCGCGGCCGTGGCCGAACTCGGAAATCGCGCGACGGGACTGACAGGAGATCTCGCCGATCTTCGAACGCACGATCGCGTCGCAACCCTGGTGGCCGAACGGTTCGGCGGCGCCGACATATACGTCGCGAATGCCGGCGTCAATACGATCGCACCGTCGAGCCAGGTGGGCGTCGAGTCGTATGACGATCATTTCGTCACCAATACCAAAGCCGTGTTCTTCGGTGTGCAAAAGATCGCGCCCCACATGCGCGACGGCGGAGCGATCCTGTTGACGAGTTCGATCGCCAGTTCCAAAGTGTTCGACGGCCATGCCGTTTATGCGGGAACGAAGGCCGCCATCGAAGCATTTGCCCGCAGCTGGGTGCTCGAATTCAATACCCGCGGCATCCGGGTCAACGTAATCAGTCCCGGTCCCACCGACACGCCCATTCTTTCCAAGCTCGGTATCGAATCCGCTGACCGACCGGCATTCGAGGCGGCCGTCGCGGACAGCATCCCGCTCGGTCGTTTCGGCCGCCCGGAAGAACTGGCTCGCGCCGCACTGTTTCTCGTCAGCAGCGAAGGGAGCTTCGTCAACGGCGTGAACCTGAATGTCGACGGCGGGATGTCGCTGCGCTGACCTCTCGCCAGGGCGCTCACTCCGCCGCTCGGTGATACTTCACAACGTAGCGTGCCTGCGCAATCACCTTTCCGTGCATCTGATAGGCAACGAGGGCCGGGCTCGATGTGGCGTTCACGTCGATACTTGGCACGGCGAGCGCCGATGCCGTGACGATGTATCGGTGCGACTCCCCCTGAGGCGGGCAAGGCCCGCCGTATTTCGCCGCCCCGAAGTCGGTCAGCGTTTCGATGGCACCCGCCGGCATCCGCTTCGGATTGCCGGACGCGCCTTTTTCGATCGACGCCTCCGACGCCGGAATATTGACGACGCCCCAATGCGTCCAGCCCAGCCCGCCTGTCGGGGCGTCGGGGTCGTGAATGGTCACGACGACGCTCTTCGTTCCGTGAGGAAGATGGGACCACGAAATGCGTGGCGAGACGTTGTCGCCGTGGCAGCCAAAGCCGCCGTAGACCTGTTCGTTCACGAACCGGCCACGGTTCAGGCGATCGACTTTAACGGAGAACGCGCCCGCGACAGCGATCGTCGGCACGATCGACAAGAGCATTGCAGAGCAGAGGGTCGAGCGCGTAAAGAAGTTGAATCTCAAGGTGTGCTCCGTTGAAAAGGAGGGCGTTTCTGCAGGAGGTGAGAACGATCCGGCCGAGCGGGTCGAGACGAGACGACACTTGCGCTGCCAGGGTGCCGGCGCGCACGCCACCCCGCCCAGATCACCTTGCTCGCTTGTGTGCGTTCGCCCGACGAAGTACGGACTCCTTCCGCATCGGCCGTCGACATTAAAAAATCAATCAGTAGTCCCACAGAACAGGCACAAAACTGAAACCGCTCCCCTTCTTTGCGATATGACCGACGGACGGGAACGCGACATGTGCCGCGGCCAGCAGAGCGCCGGTCTCGGCTGCTTCGTTCAACAGCGAGATACGTACGTCCACAGCGGCTTCAGGATCGTGCTCGAAGCCGTTTTGCCAGTCGGGATTGTCGAAGTTGACTTCGAAAATCGCGTCGCCTACGAACGTCAGCTTCTCGCCGTTCGATGCGACATCCACCACGCAGTGCCCCGGCGTGTGCCCCCCCGTCACGCGCGCCGACACGCCCGCTGCAACTTCCACGGTCTGATCGAACTGCACGATGTTTTCGCCATAGAGTTCCACGAACTTTGAAGCTGCCTTGCGAAGCGCGGGAGGAACCGTTTCCGGCATCACCGTCTTGCTGAAATCCGGATTTTTCCAGAACGCCACTTCTTCGGCCGATACATGAATGCGCACGTCCGGACGCAGCTTGGCCTTGACGCCATCGACGTTCAGCCCGCCGACGTGATCCATGTGCATATGCGTGATCACGATATCGGTGATCGCAGCCAGGTCGATGCCGGCCGATTCCAGTCGCATCACCGACTTCCCTGCACGCGTGAAGTATTCAAATCCGTCGCCGACGCCCGAGTCGATCAGGATCAGGCGTTCGCCGCTTCGCACGAGTGCGATGTTCAGTGCCCAGTCGAACATGTCACGTTGCAGGAAACGGCCGTCGAACCACTCGTTTCGGTCTGCTTCGCTCACGTTGGTGGACATGGTTGAAGTCGGCAGCGGCAGAACGCCGTCGCTGATCAGCACGACGTCGACGTTACCCACGCGCACGGCGTAACGGGAAGGCACGAGTTCTCCCGATCCTTCTTTGCCGAGCCCGGAGGTAACCGGCTGCACATTGCGGGTCGTTTCGCTCATCTTCGATTGTCCTGTTGGTCAAGTGGGTGAGGCGCTCGGCGCGGCGCGATTCACGAGCGCGGCCACGAATTTCGCTCGCCTGGTTTCGCTCGCATTTCAACCGAACGTGAGACGGATTGTAGTCAGGGGGAGGCAAACGCCAGTAGCGTCGGGAATGCACACACCGCGTTGTCCAACCGGCAACAATCGAGGTCCGGCAGGCAACACGAGCCGATCCGTCACCCGTCGTGTTTGAGCGTTCGACCGGATCCTTCGACAGGAGGTGGATTTCAGCGCAAATCAGTTCACCGTCGGCGCCGACCTTTTTTCTCTCGAAGGGCAACGCCGACGTGCATGTGTCCAACCGCTGGCGCTAGCGCGGTTCAGCCGTCAGTTGCCGCAACTGTTCGAGCAGCTTGACGGCAGGACTCGGCAACAAACCGTGCCGACGCCGAAATGCGGTCAACGTGCGCCGCCCGACTACCCCCGGCAATTCGAGCGTATCGAACACCCCCGCCTTGCTCTCCGTCACGTACATCGGTTCGGCCATCCAGCTCAGAAAACCGGATCGGGCGACGAGACTCTTCAGCACGGTGATCGATCGGGTTTCGACCACGACGTTCGGCAAGCCGAGCCCGTTTGCGACGAACACCTGCTGCATGTGCTCGAACGGCGCGGTGCCGCGCGGCGGGATCGCCCACTGCTGATCCAGCGTATCGGCCAGCGTGATCCCCGGCTTTGCCCGCAGCGGGTGATCGAGCGCCGCCACCACGTAGCTGTTGTCCTCCCAGCGACAGTCCTCGATCGCGACGATCTCCTCGGTGTCGGGCATCACCATGCTGAGTGCGAGATCGATTTCGCGCTGCACCAGCGCCTCGGCAAGACGATCCCAGACGCCTTCGATGACGTGAACGCGCAAATTGGGCCACTTCTGCAACACGCCGCTCACGGCGAGCGGCAGCACGAGGCTCGCGATGCTGCCTACCGCTCCGCAGCGAATCGTCCCGCGTGCGAGCCCACGCATCGCGTCGATCTCTTCACGCGCCTGCTCCGCCTCGCGCTGCAACAGAATCGCGTGCGGCAGCAGCGCCTCCCCCACCGCCGTCAGGTGCATGCCGCGCGTATGGCGCTCGAATAAAGGGGCGCCAACCTCATCTTCGAGCCGGCGGATCGCGCGGCTCAAGGCCGGTTGGGTGACGTGCAAGGTCTCGGCCGCGCGCCCGAGACTACCGGCCGAAGCGATCGTGACGAATGCGTGAAGCTGCTGGAGATTGAAAGTCATGCCTGAAGGTAATGCCTTTTTGCGAAATCGGCAATTTCGGATTCTTCCTGATGTTTCGATAATGCGTTCACCAGAACCGTACTGAACGACAGGAGACTTCAATGGAGCTCGGCCTCCCGCCGCTAGGCGCCCCGTCAGTTTCCGCCGCGCGCGCTTGCGCCCGGTCCGGGTGAGAGCGCATGTCGGTCGCCGTCGCGCTGCAAGCGCCGAGTGAAGCCCGTCTCGCCGAGGACATCGGCGTCGAAGAAATCCAGGAGACAAACGATGAAGACAGTGTCGATGCTCATCGACGGTGAGGTAGCGTCACGCGCGCCCGCCGCCGCCGCCGGCGTCGAGGATGCCGAGGCAGCGGTGGACGCCGCGGCCCGCGCATTCCCGATCTGGTCGGGATTCGGCCCGCTCAAGCGGGGCAGCGGCTTCTGGTGCTTCGGCGGCCGCGCGGGTGTCGCGGAATTCACCGACTTGCGGGGGATTACCCTGCAGACCACTCTCCACCACGATCCGTTCTGAGGAGCACGCCATGCAGATCGCCATTCTGGGTGCCGGTGCGATGGGCTCGTTCTTTGGCGGCCGCCTCGCGCTTGCGGGGCATTCGGTCAGCCTGCTCGATATCGACGACGCTCATCTCGCATCGATTCGCAGCCACGGCCTGCGGCTTTCGACTGATTCCGGCGAGCAAATCGTGCGCAATCTCGTCGCGCTGAGGCCGGAGGAGGCCGGCAAGCCCGTCGACGTCGTCATCGTCTTCACGAAGACGATGCATACGACCGCCGCACTCGCTGCCGCGAGCGCCGTACTCGGCCCTGACACCGTCATCCTGTCGTTGCAGAACGGTCTGGGGAACGCAGAACGGCTCGCCCGTTCCGTCTCGCCCGACCGGGTCATGGTCGGCGTCACCACGTGGCCCGCCGACAAGTCGGAGCCTGGCGCCGTCAGCTCGCATGGCCAGGGCACGATCCGGCTGATGAACGCGAACGGCACGCATACGAGCGCGCTCGAACAGACCGTGCATGCGTTGAATGACGCCGGCCTCTCGTGCCATGTCGATCCCGACGTCTGGGCCGCGATTTGGGAGAAGGTTGCATTCAACGCCGCCCTCAACAGTCTGTGTGCCGTGACGCAATGCATGGTCGGCGAGTTGACGAATACCCCCGACGGCGAAGAACTGGCGCTGAAGATCGTTTCAGAGGTGATGGCCGTCGCGCGTGCGCTCGGCATTTCGGCAAGTGAAGCGCACGTGGCGTCGAATGTGCGCGATGCGCTCGCCCATCATCGTACGCATCGGCCATCGATGCTGCAGGACGTGCTGGCCGGCCGGCGCACCGAGATCGAAGCGATCAATGGCGCGGTGGTCGAGGCCGCTCGCAAGGCCGGGGTGGAGGTGCCATATACGAACAGCGTGGCCTGCCTCGTCAGGCTCGTCGACGCGCGTACACGTCAGTCGGGCGGCGCGACGCCTCGACATTGAAGCGCATGGCGGTTGCCGCCGGGCGCTTCGTCGAAGCGTCCGTCCGTCGACCCATCCACGCAGCTGGCCGCGGTGCGGAGCGTCACGCAAATCGGCGCATCGGCGACGATCACCCGTTCCTCTAGACCTCGTTCTAACCGCGCCCTGAACTTCTCAAGGAACGACTCATGCGTCGAGACATGCGCACAGCGCTTGCGCGATCGCATCGAGCGGTGTGCCGGGCCCGAACGTCGCCGCGACGCCCTTCGCCTTCAGATGGCGAATATCCGCGGCCGGAAAGATTCCGCCCAACACCACCGGAATCCGGGCGCGATGCAATGCCAGTTCGTCGAGCAGCCCTTCGACGAGCTCGAGGTGGGCACCCGACAACGACGAAATGCCCACGATATCGGCGCCATGCGCCTGCGCGGCTGCCGCCACGGACGCCGGTTGCTGAAACAGCGGCAGGCGCAGGACGTCGAATCCGGCGTCCTCGAGCGCGGCTGCGACGACGGCCGCACCGCGGTCGTGTCCGTCCTGGCCGAGCTTGGCGATCGCGATGCGCGGCCTGCGTCCCGCGCGTTTTGCCAGGCGGTCGACGCCGAACCGGTGATGCCGGCGAGCGAGCTGACCGACACGGCCGCGTGTACGGGCGGGTTCGGAATGCGCTTCGGCGCGTCGCTGACGACGCTCGGATCGCCGCATTGAATGTGTGCAACACGTCGATCACTTTCGACTATCTGCCGGGCAGCGGTGGGACCTCATGACGCAATCCGTGTGCAATGGTTCCGCGGCACGCGTCAGACGGATCGCGACGGGTCGAGCCGTTCTTTCGCTCCAGGACCGATAGGAAACTTCATCGCGTCGTGGAAGGGATTTTTTCTATCTTTGACTACCACGGCGCGAGGCACCCGACCAGAGCAATGCAAGCAATTGCCGCGAAGACAGAACCGGCTCGTCAGACGAACGCAATCCGGGCAAGCGATGCCACGCCACGCCCGGTTCGCGATGATGCTGTTGGTGATAGTTGATGTTGTACGGCCAGATAAAGAAGCGGCCCAGTAACCCGACGCGCCACGAATAAGTCCAGTCATTCCAGCCAGCCGTGACACCCGGCCCGCCGCTGTGCTCTGCAATACTACGGATCTTCTGCACCAGCGCCCCAATTGTCACAAGAGGAACGAACCAAAGCGCCGCAAGCGTCAACAGTTCGCGTACCGTGCATGCATGCAGGAGCGGCACGAGCAGGATGCCCCAAGTCGCTATCGCCGTAAGCAGCGGCAGTGACATGGACGCACCACGCCCGTTCGCACGCCGGTATGCGCGCATGTTTTTCACCATGTTGACCAGGAACAAATCACCGAGCAGTTGCCGGACGAGCGGGAGTGTGTCGAGTGGCTCGAATTTCCATGGCTGCGCGTGGTACAGATAATTCCGCTCTGGATCTTCCGAAGTCCCGACGTGACGATGGTGTGCGAGATGCAGCGGGCGATAAAACTCGATGGGCACGAGTCCCGGTACGCCGATTGCCAAGTTGATCAGAAAGTCGTTCGCGAAACGGCGGCGGGTCAAATGATAGTGTGTCGCGTCGTGATACAGAATGAATAACGCGTGTTGCCGGGTCGCGACAACAACGGCAGCGACGAGGTAGCCTCCCCAATGCCCCACCGATAACGCAACTCGCAGCATAACTACGATACATAGCCATTCAAGCAACAATGCGGCGGCCGTACGCAGGTCAACGTCGAGACGAATGAGCACGGTCGTCGCACCGCCAACGCCAATACCGAGTGCGAGTCCCGCGAGCATGTCCGCGATCAGATGCTGCCCGGTCGTCAAAACCGTGAGCGCCAGCATTGCGCTCCACGCAGCGTAATAGCGCGCTGCACGGACACGTAGCGCAGCCAATACCACGGTTACAGCCACAGGCAGCGCAACATGCCCGCATGGACTCGCGGCGAGTGGCGCGTCGATCCGATACAGCCACGCGATCCATCCTGTCGCAGCCGGCGACCGGCTCACGGCAGTCGGCCATAGCAGATGACTGACGATGCACAGGCCTGCGGCAAGCGCACCTGCGAAAAACGCGGGCAGCAGCCAATTTCGGCATCGGCCGAACCAGACGATCGACGGCATCACGAGCGCGTAACTCAAATAAAGCGGCACGCTGGCGGACACGCGCGGAATGACCGCATCGTACGGCCCCGGACGCAACAGCGCCACGGGTGCCATCGGCGCGTGTGTGACCCAGAAGTACAGCGCACCCGACACGACGACATAGATTGCGAGCCAGCGCCACGCGTCGAACGCTGACGGTATATAGGAGGCGGAAACAGGAGGTATGGCGCGCATGTGAAAAAAGGAGCGGCTCAATCGCGTATCATGATAAATCGTTTCAGCTCGCATGAATAACGACGCTATGCCGCTTCGAGCCAGTTCCATGACACGTGCGCAGCTGCGCGACGTCGACGTTGCACATATGTACGCGCTCTACTCGACCTGTTACCGGGATACGGAACAGGCACGTTTCGAACACGATCTCGACGACAAGACACATTGCGTCATCATGCGCGATGACACCGGCAAGCTGCGCGGCTTCTCCACATTGAAACTATATGAACAGCAGTGGTGCGACACCACACTGCGCATCCTGTTTTCCGGCGACACGATCGTGGATCCGGCCTGCTGGGGCAGCCAGCAACTCGCGTTTTGCTGGATTCGACTCGCAGGTGAGCTCAAACGCTACTCGCCCGACGTGGCACTATACTGGTTTCTGATCTGCAAAGGGCATCGTACGTACCGCTACTTGCGAGCGTTCGCCCATGACTTCACCCCGCGATTCGACCGACCGACTGAGCCCGTGAATCAGGCACTGCTCGATCATCTGGCAGTTGAGCGCTTCGGGCACGCATACGACGCCGCGTCCGGCGTGCTCAAGTTTCCGGTACCGCAAGGCCGCCTCGCCCCAGCCCTCGCCGAAGTGCCGGACGTGCATCGACGGCTGCCGGATGTCGCCTATTTTCTGGAGCGCAATCCAGAATACGCATGCGGCAACGAGCTCGCCTGCCTGTGTGAACTGACGCCGGAAAACCTGCGCCCGATGGCAAGACGAATCTTCACCGGTGAATGAGCCGATGACGCGGATCCGGCTAGCCACAGCGGTCGACAACGAACGGCTCCTCGCGTTTCAAACACGTTACGCGATGCTAAGCGGGATGCCGCTTCGCTTCGATCGCTCGCCGGATTACTCCGCACTGCATCGGTGTCATTCGAACGACTATCGAACCTGGCTCGCGGAGGACAGCGCCGGGCGCGTCAAAGGAATAGCCAGCATGGTCGTTCGCGACGGCTACATCGCCGGCGAGAAACAGCGCATCGCTTACCTCGGCGACTTGCGCATCGCACCCGATCGCGAACTGGCGCACACGTGGGTCGACTATGTCGTCGATCGCCTCGCTGATCTCGCCCGGCACGAAGATGTGCAGCATACGTACTGCTGCGTCATTCGCGACAACAGGATCGCAACGCAATCGCTATTCAAGACAGGCAAGCGGACCCGGCTCGGATTTCGACATTGGCGCGGCTACAGTAACGTGTCGATCTATGCGCGGCGTATCGCTGCGCGGAGCGCCGGCTCCGTCAGGATCACGAACGCGTCGGCCGCCGACGCCGACGCGCTCCGCGCATTTCTGGACCAGGAGTCGCGTTCCCAACCCTTCGGTTGCGTCTTTACGGCGGACGAATTCGCGCGCCGCCTGAACGTCTGGCCCGACTTTGGAATCGAGCGCTTTCTGGTCGCACGTAACGCGCAGCGGCGTATCGTGGGCTGCGTTGCTCCGTGGGATGCAGGACGTATCAAGCGCATCGTGCTGGAACGTCTGCCGCGCTCGCTCGGTGCGCTGCGTCACGGCTTCAACGCCATCGCGCCGTTGCTCGGACGCCCTCCCATCGCAGCACCCGGCCAGCCGCTTCAGGACATCTACCTGACTCATCTGCATGTGAGCGGACGCAACCCGGACATCGCACAGGCACTGCTCGATGCGGTCTGGCAACGAGAGCGGAGCCGCTATGCGTTGCTGCAGCTTTGCCTGTACGATCACGACCCGCTATGGCCCGCCTTGCACGGCTATCGGTACACCGCACTGCCGATGGATCTATACACGCTATCCACGCCCGGCGCGAGCGCACTTGATCCGGGCGGCACCGAAGCGATCCCGGGATTCGAAATCTATCTCGTCTGACCGCACGCGACCGCAGCCGCTCGCGTGTCGTTCAGGAGCGCAACGAGTGCAAGCCAGAAACGCCCCGCATCGAAGCCGGCGCCGCCGAGTACAGGCTGGCCATGGTCGAGATGCGGCACGCACACTTGGGGCATGCCGCGAATCGTCTGGTGATCGAGGTAGAACTGTCCGTCATGCGCACAACCGGGACGGTAGCGGTCGAGGCGTGAGTGATGTGCGTCGAACCGGGACGTGCGTTCTATCGACCAGCTCACGACATGCACACAGTGCAGGCCACCGGGCACCGCAGACAACAGATTCGCGATGCCCGCGTCGCGCCCGCTGCCGATATCGCGCGAGCCTGCATGCAGCCAGCGTGTGCGCAGCAATCTCCCGGCGGCTCGACCCAACCATGCGGGATCGATGCGCGCCCCCCGTTGCTCGAGCAGGCCATCGACGATCGCACTCGGGCCGACGGGCGGCTGAACGAGTGCGATACCGTCGCAACGAGCACGAAGCCCTGAATCCGCATGCAGAGCCGCCAATGCATCGAGCCCGCCCTTGCTATGGGTAAGGACGATAAAACGGCGATCAGCGGGCAAGCGCGCATACAGGTTGCGCACGATATGCGCGCCCTGCTCGGCAACGGCGCGCGACGAGCGGACCGGCACACGAAGGACTGAGTACCGCGCGGCACGCAACGCCCGCGCAGCATGCCCGAAGCAGGCAGGTATCCATTCGGAATAGAGTCCCGCAACCAGCACGATGACGGTGTCCGGGAATGCGTGAGCGCCATGCGCGTGCCAACATTCGATGAAGCGCCCGGTCCAGTCGAGTGCTGCGGGCGCCGGTTCGAACGGCGTCAACGGGTAGTGTTGCCGCCACTCGTCGAAGCCGGACGGCGACCATGCCGGACACCGTGCGCTCATGCCGGCTCCGTTGTCACGCCATCGGCAGCGAGCGCCGCGCGGGCAGCAGCCAGCGTGGCTGGATTCCCGATTCGGGCAGGGTGAAAACGCGGCGAGAACCATGCCAGCCACGCAGGCAGCACGCGGGTAACGATGCCCGGCGCGCCGAACAGCCACCAGCCAAGCTGTGCCCAGCTTCGCCAATTGCCGGCGTCGCGGTCGGCACGCGCGAGACGGACGATGAAATAGCCCAGATCGACGACGAAGCATGCCGTAACGCCGAGCATCGCCGCCGTCCGCATGAAATAGCGCTTGATCGCGCCGCCGCCGCAAGCGCGAAATACGTCGAACGCGACGGCCTTGTGTTCGGTTTCCTCTATCGCATGCCACCGCCAGATCGCGGCCATCGACGGGTCGACGCCGTCGAGAATGGCCGGATCGCGCAATAGCAGATCGGCCAGAATGGCCGTGTAGTGCTCAAGACATGCCGTGAAGGTCAATTGAAGCAGCGGCGAAGCGACACGCCGGCATTGTTGCTGCCGTCTCCGCATGAGCGCCTCGAGTGCGTCGACCGGCATGCCCTGGCGAGCCAGGCGCCGGTTATACGCGCGGTGCTCGCGGATGTGAGCGGCTTCCTGGTACAGGAAAGCATCCACTTGCGCGGCGAGCGTGCCGTCGGCCGGCAGCGCGTCGCAGTACTGCCTCACGCTATCGACAAAGAACTTCTCGCCAAGCGGAAACATGATCGAGAACGCGTCGAAAAAGCGCGTCACGCGGCGGTTGTCACGATACCAATAGCGCGGAATGTGGTCGGCGAAACAAAAACGCGGATTGCGCCGACGGATGTCTGCCGCGTCGTTGCGGCGTTCATGCGTTGAATCGTCGGTTCGTTTGGCGTACATGGTCGTGGCCAATCGTGGCGTAACGCGCAGGGTCAGCGCAGGCGGGCGTATTGTTCGATGATGGCGATCGAAGGTATGCTCTGCGTCGCCGCCACCATCCATGTCCGAATTGTATGTTCGTTGCCAATGCAAGCGCCATAGATAATCGTTCGCGACGGTTCGATCGGCTGAATCTCTGCGTGCTCGCGCTGCAGAGCGTTGCATGGGCCGGCATCCTGACGTGGCTGTCGCATGGTACGAGCCCCTTGCGCTGGGTGTCGCTCGTACCGTTCTGCCTGATCATGCAAGGTGTGTTTTCGATGATGCACGAAACATTCCACGGTTTCGGGCATCGGCGCGGGGAAATCAACTACTTGATGATGTGGTGGGCATCGACGATGTTCGGCGCCGCAGCAACGCTGATCCACGTGAATCATCTCGGTCACCACGTGCGGAATCGAACGCCTGCGGAGCGGGTGGACTTCGTCGAGCCGGACGTTTCGCTGTGGCGCAAGCGAATCGAATACTACGTGGCGATCGTCGGCGGCATTTGGTTGGCGAGTTGCGCGGGCAGCTTCGTCCTGGCCGTGCTTCCGAGTCGCATCCCGCATGGTTGGGCGAAGTACGGACACGACAACACGTATGCGGCTGCGTTCAGGGACTTCGACCAGGCCGACTTTCGACGAATTCGATACGAAACCCTCGCAGCCGTGGCCGCGTGGATTGCACTGGGTGCATTGCTGGACTGGCGCGTGCTCGACATCGCGATTGCCTACCTCGCATTCGCGTTTTCGTGGTCGTCGCTCCAATGGGTGTACCACATGCACACGCCGCTCGACGTTGTCGAGGGCACATACAACATGCGTGCCCCCGCACTGATCCGCTGGGCGTTCCTCAACTTCAACTACAACCTGACGCATCACCGGCATCCGAGCCTGCGCTGGCAGGAGCTTCATGCATGCTCCGACGCAGCGGAGACGCGACCGCTGTGGTACGGTTGGCTGCATGTGTTCGAGGCGCCCCGGCGTTTGCCCAGCGATCCGACACAGCTCGAAAAGACCTATTTCTGACGAGAGGACGCACGTGCGTGCACAGGATGCGTGGGCCACGTTTGGCGCGGCAGCAGAACCCTTCCGTCGCGCGTGGCTCAGCGCGCTCGATGCGCCGGGCGACGCGCAGGCGGCCTATCTGTCACGCTTGCTCGCCGCGAATCGGAACACGACGTTCGGCATTGCCAACGGGTTTGCCGATATCGCAGATCCGGCACAATTTCGCGAGCGCGTGCCGGTGGCCCCCTACGCCGGCATGTCCCGATGGATCGATCGTGCACTCAAGGAGTCCGCTCCGATCCTGACCGCGCAAGCGCCACGCTTCTTCGAGCGCACGAGCGGCGGCAGCGAGCAGCAAAAGCTCATTCCCTATACGCCGGCCTTTCTCGAAGAATTGCAGTTCGCGCTGATCGTCTGGCTCTCCGATCTGCATCGCGCCGTGCCCGGCGTCGCGGCCGGGCGCGCGTACTGGTCGATGTCACCTCCAATGCACGCGCGCGAACGCGCTCCCAACGGCATCATGATCGGATCGGACAGCGATCTCGAATACCTGGCCGACAGCCCGCTCGTCGATCTGCTGCCGACGCTCGTCGCACCATCGCTATCGGGTGACGGTCGGGCGTGGCGCAACGAAACGTTGCGCGCGCTGATCGCCGCTGATGATCTGGCCTTCATCAGCGTATGGAGCCCGACCTTCCTGACCAGTCTGCTTCGTCCGCTGTTCGACGAAGCCGAACCGCAACGCCGCGATACGCTCACCTTCCTGTTCGATTCGCTGCCGTCGAACCGTACGGCAGCGCTGCGGCGCGCACTCGACGATGGCCACTGCAGCCGGCTGTGGCCGCAGCTCGCGGCAGTGAGTTGCTGGATGGACGGTCCGAGCAAACACTACGCCGCACATGCCCGCACCTTGTTTCCGCAGGCCGCATGGCTTCCGAAAGGCTTGTTTTCCACCGAGGCGGTGGTCAGCTTGCCGTTCGGCGATATGGCCGGCTGTCCCCTCGCCGTCTGCAGCCACTTCCTGGAGTTCCTGCTCGACGATGGAACCGCGATAGGCGTGGAAGAACTGAAGCCGGGCGATACGGTCGAGGTCGTCGTGACGACCGGAGGCGGCCTGTACCGCTATCGGCTCGGCGATCGGGTCCGTGTGACCGGATATGCGGGACGAACGCCATGCGTGGCCTTCGTCGGGCGGGCTGGCACGCAAAGCGATCTGGTCGGTGAAAAGCTGGACGAAGCCTATCTGGCTGCGTCGCTTTCCGAGGTGCTGCAACCGGGCGATGAAGGTTGCGTGATTCCGTGCGCAGACGCGGATCCGCCCCATTACCTGCTGTTGCTTGCAAGCGGTACGCAGGATGTCGCCGCCCTGCGTGATGCGCTGGAACAGGCTCTCGCCCGCGCTTTTCACTACCGACACGCACGCACGGTCGGCCAGCTTGGCCCGTTGCGCGTGGTTCGTATACCCGGGGGTGCCGCCCAGCTGGCGGATCTCGTCCAGCGAGCCCACGAGCGTGCTGGCATCCGGGCTGGCGACGTCAAACCCCGCGCACTGGTGGCCAAGCCCGCCGTGGCGGACGCACTCCGCGCATTCATCGAGGACACGTGCTCATGTTGAACATATCGATCGCATCAACGTGCCCCCCGTGCGACGAATCCGAGCCGGACGCCGATGGCGAAGCCTTCGGCGCGCTCGTCGAGCAATG
Organism: Burkholderia sp. BCC1988; assembly: GCF_905339895.1. Taxonomy (NCBI): domain Bacteria; kingdom Pseudomonadati; phylum Pseudomonadota; class Betaproteobacteria; order Burkholderiales; family Burkholderiaceae; genus Burkholderia; species Burkholderia sp. BCC1988. Next base: position 12,831 of record NZ_CAJPHA010000032.1, on the reverse strand, counting down.
GTACGTCGCGGGCACCGAAGCCGAGGTCAAGCGGGACAAACCGTTCGGCACGCGCGTACTCGGCCTCGGCATCGTGCTATTCCGGGCGGCAGACGGCGAGATCGTCGCGCTCGTCGACCAATGCGTGCATCGCGGCACCCGGTTGTCGGCCGGGAAAGTCATCGACGGCTGCCTCGTCTGTCCGTATCACGGCTGGCATTACGACCAGCACGGCAGCGTCACCCGAATTCCCAGCATCGACGGCTCAAGCGCCGAATCGACCGGTACGACCTACCCATATCGTCAGCGCAGGTTGCCGGTGCTGACTCGGCACGGCCTCGTCTGGGTCTATCGCGGGCGAGGTGATCCAGCGCTGAAGCGGCCGTTCGACATGCCACACCACGGCGAACGGCCGTGGCAGTCGTACTACATGGTCAATACGTTCGATGGCGATCTCGGTGCGCTGGTCGAGAACTTCATGGACGTCCCGCATACGGTGTTCGTGCACGACCGGATCTTTCGCTCATCCACTGGGCGGCGACTACGGGCGACCGTCGAACTGAAGCAGCAGAGCGTCGAGGTCACGTATCACGATGATGGCGACAAGATCGGCATGCTGGACTGGCTGACCAATCCGTCCAGGGAACCGCTTCGGCATACCGATCATTTTTATGCACCGAACGTCACACGGTGCGACTATCACTGGGGTAGCCGTTCGAGTTTTCTGATCATCAGCCAGATCACGCCGCTCGACACGCGTCGATCGCGTGTCTATACATACATCGCCTATCGCTTTTCCTTGCCGGCTGCGGTGCTGCGCGCGCTGAAACCGCTGCTGCACCTCTACACGCATTCCGTGATCCAGCAAGACGTGCGAATCATGCGCGCGCACCGCGAGGGACTCGACAACGCCGCAGGCTTCACGCCGTCGAGCGTGCGCGCCGATGTGGTCCACATTGCGATCGGTCGGTTGTTGGCCGCGACGCAGCGTGGCGAGCCGTTGCCCGATGCGCAATGCGGCACGAAGCCGATGGAATTCGTGATCTAAGCGTCACCGGCGCGATCGGGCGAGGCGCCCGGCTCGACCGGCGCACCGCCCACGTGCCCCGTATTTCCGTTAGCCTCCCGTCTGGTCCTGGCTCGCGATCAGGCGTGCTCCGCATGCCAGCAAGTCGCCGTCGCATGCGGCGACTTGCCCGTCGAACCGGGCGTGACCCGACACCGTCGCAATGAAGGTCAGGCCGTGAATCTCGCAAATCGCGGGATCGTGCAAGCGTGCAATCGCGCGCCCGTTGATTCGCGAGTTCGGCGCCCCGGACACAACGCGTCCGCCGTGGCTGTGCACATCGCCTTCGATGATGTATCGCTTTTGACCCATGACGTGTCGATCCGGTCCGTCAGAAATCCCAGCTGAACGTCTGCGGATGCGCTTGCCGCGACGCGGCGTCCGACGGCGTCAGCATGACGATCGTGGCATGCAGCGGATCCCGCAGGTTGATCAGTGCGCTCGTCTTCCCGTCGCCATAACCCATCATCAGCGCCAGCGCGGTCTGGACCCAGATCGAGCTCGTTCCGGTGTCGCCGCCGATACGGCGTTGCATGTCGAATGCGTCTTTCGGATCGTCAATATCGATATGCTGCGGGTTGTCGTGCAGCGACTGCACCAGCAACGCGAGATTGGCGGTCGAAGAGCCGGTGTCGTAGAACATCCGTCCCGGCTGCTCGCCGGGCGCAAGCGTGCCCACTGCCTGCTGCCAGCCGGCGCGGATCTTTTCGATTCGCTCGCCCTTCTTCAACGGCGCCCCGTGCCCGTTGCTCAGATCGACTCGCACCGGCCGATGCAGATTGGCCAGGACCGGCCATTTGTCGTACTCCTTCAGTTGCCACGTCGTCCACGGAATCGGCACCCACGGGTTCGGCTTGAAGCCGTCCGGTATCTTCAGCGACGCGGTCTTCCAGAACTCGGGGAGCTTCGCCTGCCAATAATCCGCCGGCATCTCCTTTTCACCCTTCTTCCAGTAGGCTTTCTGAAGCTGCCAGAAATAATTCCACAGCTTGATCACGTCATATCGCGTCTGGGTGTTGTCGATCGCCTCTGGTGCGTCCACCACATATGGACGAATCAATCGGTCAACGCGATCCTTTCTCGTCACGAGCAACGCAACGTAACTGTCCGGATTCTTTGGTACGAAGTTTCCATCTTTTGTGGACAAACCCAGGTAATCGGCGCCCGGAGTACCCAAATAGGATCGCGTGTTGATTCCATCCTCAACCAGCAACACTACTGCCGGCAAGTCCGGCTCGCGGTCAAAAATATCAAACGCTCTAGAGACTACATCGTCCCCATACGCAGTATGTATTTCATCGAGTCTCGTATAAATTGTATTGCCAATCCCCGCCCCGTTATCCGCACTACTGATGTGGGTTGCCATCCGGCCCGCATCCGGATCACTCTCGTTTCGGGGCGGCCCGGCCACTATCACGGGAATCGGCCAATAATCGACCCATCCGCGCAATGTATAGCCGAAAACGTTGTTCTCGCGCTTATGTCCCGCAAAGCTTCGATCACTACTCGACCACGGATATTGTTTGGGATCTTGCAGGAGCAACGTTCCATTGGTCCCTGCCTCGTCCAGCCGCATCAATAGCGCACGCTGGCGAAACCGGTCAACGGCGACGCCAAAGCGTCGTATCTCCAATGTGAACCGTGCGTCCCGAGATCCGTCCCCGGCAACGACAGCTTCATTTACGCTGGTGGGACGAGCGGCAGCGGGCGTGTCTCGAGGCGGCGAGTCTCGACGCAACGAGGCACCATAGGCGATACTGACGCATGCCGCCAACAATAGCGGCGGCAAGATCAACAGCGACAAGCGTCGATACATTGCAATATTCCCTCCCAAAAATCCCTCCCTTCCAACAACAAACTCCAAGACTGCAATCCATAAGAGAGTCAGGATTGCGAGTGCGAGCAGAAATATTCGTGAAGCCGGTGGTCGTGTGACGTTTGTCGTAATCATGGCGCATCAATTTGTCAATGTACCGATCGTGCTTCTTTTGCATCTTCGCTATTTCGATCTTTCCTGGTTTCACTGACCACACCGTCAGGAAAATCCTTGGGCACGATATTTTCTTCCGGGAAAACTCCGCTTTCGTAATAGCTGCAATTGGCTTTTACTATTTCGGACGTTACGGGGTCGAGCTTTTTGCCGAGTTTTCTCTCGGCTTTTACTATATCGCTCTCCGGAAGTCTCCAATCAGCAATTGCCCGCAGGAGTTTTGCCCAGTCCGGATCGTCCAGCGCACGCGCCTGGCCTACCGATACATCGAACGCGGTCGCACAGCGGTGATTTCTACGACCGCTCATGACCGCCGAGTGATATGAGCTTTCTCCCTGATGATTATTCATCAGCCGAACCTTGGCTTCGTTGAGCGTCTCCTGCCGATAGACGACGATGTGCCCGGGCGACGGCGGTACCGTCGACACGACCCGGCCTACCTTGCACTGATCGTCTGGATCCTTGCCCGCATTCAACGACGCCTCGACCTCGGCGGTGGTCGGCAGCGTCCCATCCTCGCTCGTTGGCCATTCGATGGTTTGTGCGGGCAATGGCTGCAACGCACCTTCGCCACTGTTCGTGCTCAAGGCAATTTCCGCTTCGAGCTGGTCAATGGATTGTTTGCCGGGCGCATACTCGCCAGCATTATTTGCCGAAAGCGGCGTTGCCTCCGTTCCAGGCAGCACATTGCCTTCCATTTCGGGATCGAACGGTGGCGTCAATGCTTCGCCATTGATATTGCGCTCGGTACCGACGCTTATCTGCGTCGATTTCACCCATGTCGTGAAGCCGCCGGGCAAGCCATGGGATGTTTCACCCTTTTCCCGCATCGTAAAGTTTCCGGGCGGCGTACCAACCTGAACCGGCTTGCCCTGCCGCAGACGCCGGGTAAAGACACGCTGCCGGAAAGCCGCCGACAGCAGATTGATTTTCTCAGGCTTGCTTCCCCGCTGCGCCGCACGCACGTGGATTGAGTCGGGCAAGCCCGAGCAACCCATGCCATTGACGCCGCGCAGACCGACGGTCGCATCCTCCGGGCTGAAGTACATATACACTTTGCCGCGATTGTCGCGCTCGGCGAACACGACGCATTCGTTGCCTTGCAACCCGCTCAGGCGCGTCGCCTGCACGGGATCCCACGTCGGGCCGACGATGCCGAAATTGTCCCGTCCTGGCTCGTACTTCAATTGATCGAGTGGTGGCGTCGAATATTTGCCGCTCGCCACAAACCCGGCCAGGTTTGCCAGGGTCTTTGCACGCGCGTAAGCCGTCTGCTGCTGGTCCCCGCGTTGCAGCAGCCGATCCATGAACTCCTCGCTCAAGCTGTAGGGCGAGTCGATCAGGACCAACGTGTCGGCAGGACGGTCAGCCGGGCCACATTGGTTGGGAATCAGCCCCTCGACGAGATACGCCTGGGCGAGCAGCGATATCAGCGTGCCCTGACTGTGCGCAATGATGTTGACCGTCCCGTCCGGGTCGATAAGGCGGATTTGCCGCACCAATGCCGCGAGCCGCCGAGCTGCCAGCAACATGTAATGCCGATTCTCTGCCTCGCGAAGCGGGTGCGTCGGGTCGCCCTGCATCCGGTCGAGAATTTTCGTCGTCATTCCCCCTTTGAAATTCGAGTCGAACATGTCGGGGATGTTGTTGGTCGCGTTGGCGAAGAATCCGCCGTTGCGCGCGCGGTGCTCATCGAGGCGGTTGCCGAACCGGTCGACGTACTGGCCGTTGACGGTTTCCTTATTGGGGTCCCGGGGCAAATCCTCCTTCCCGACGCGTAACCCCCAATAAAACGGAATCAACGGGCTCCTTGTCTCTTCGCTTTCCCGCCGACGATAGATGACGTCGTCCATGTTCTTCATCATGTCGGCAACGCTCACCTGGCTCGGGTCGTTCGCCATGCGGCCGTGCGAGTACTCCGCGCCCTTGAAATCGGTGCGACCGAGGCGGTCGTTCAATCCATCGCACAGTCCGCCCTCGACTGTGCCGAAATCCGTTCCAAGGTCATTAACGCCATGGATCAGGATCGTCGTGCAGGGGAAGCGATTTTGTACGTCGGTATTGACGAACGCATCCTGCGGCCGGTTGCAATTGAGAATCGCCTGATGTTCGCCGACGATCCGGGGCGACGAGGTTGTGGTATCGGACATGATCGCCTGCCTTAAACGTCGAAAACCTGAATGTGTGCAATGTGCATCGCGTCGCTCGATGCCAGCTCCGTCAACCCGTGTGCATCCGAGACCCCGTTAATGACCTGGCCATTGCGCAGCGTGATCTTGTACGGACGATTCGGCACGGGATGCGTACCGTCGTCACCGTCTGTGCCGGGGTACCGCAAGCGGAACTTCTGATCGGCTCCTCCGCGATTGAACGCCGGCGGCGCAACGTGGTCCGTGTTCGGGCCGACGAAATCATGTCCCGCCGTGTGCGCGGTGAACGCACCGTCGGAACCGACCTCGACGCCGCCACCGACTTTCACGTAGCTTCCGTCTTCCGCGACGAGCCGGATCGACTTGCCCGAGATCAACACCTCGTCGCCGACCGACATGATCTGTATCCCCTTCTGAGCAGTCGCCGCAAGCGTGTCCTGTTGCGCCTGCAAGACAACGGGGCCCTCGCCGGCAATCGCACGGACGCCTTCTCCGCGCCCGAACAGGTGGATGCCCTGGCCCGCCGTCGTGATTACGCGCTGACCGCCGGCGAATTGCAGGTTCTGCCGCGCGATCTGATCGATGTTCTCGCCGGCGTAGGTCACGTAAGTCTTCGGGGTGATATTGAGCGCGCCCGCCTTTGCGCCGAATGCCATCAGCGCCTGAGAGTCGTCTGCGTCGGCGTTCGACGCACGATCGTCGCCTGAAGCGTGGCCGCCCGGCGTCCATCCCTTGAAGGCGGTCACGACAGCTTGCTGCCCCGTCGCATCGGTCGCCGTGCCGCCGTGCTGTCCGGCGTAATCTCCCAACGCCTTGAACAGCTCAGCGCATTCGCCGAGCAACTCGACGAGTTCATTGCGGTCAAGCTGTCCGCCGCTCGCCTGCGTACGCGCGTAAGTCGTCAGAAGCATCCCTTGCGCCGCGCGCAACGCAGCTGCCGCGTCCGTGCGCAATTCGGCGCCATGGCCGCGGTCTGCACCCTGTCCGTTGTCGCGTGGTTGCGTCAGGTAGCCGAGATTCAACTGGCTATGCGCATGCTCCGATGCAAGCTGCGCGCTGATTTGCTGCGGTGTGTCGTCGAGACGAAGCTGGTTGTAGCGTTGCCCCTTGATTTCCTTCGTCTTGATACCGGAGAGAAAGCGATTGCCCGGCAGACTGCCCGTATGAGTGAAACTCGCCGGCATGTTCGCGCCGTTTGCCAGCACGCCGATGATGACCAGCCTGTCCGGATCCCCGCCGAGGCTCCCGAGCAGAACTTCGGTGCCCACCCGCGGCAAGAAAGTCTCCCCGAAATTCGGCCCGGCCAGACTGGATGCCACGCGGATCGGTGCGCTGTCGCTCTCGTTGCTGTTCGTTCCGGCACCCTGCGCGTGCGCATGATCGCGGGAATCCTGACCGAGAATCTGCACGAACACGCAGCCATTCTCGTCGCAACTGACCTCCTCGCCCTCGGCCCCGACCACGCGCCCGGTAATCAACGGCGTCGGCGGAAGGTCGGTCTTGGGATCGTAAAGCGGCGTGAGAGGCGTGCCACGCGGCACGCACGAGAACGTATTTTCGTAGCGCGTATCCTGCCCGGACGGGTCGCCATCGCTCAGCGAGCGTGGCTGCTGAAGCGTGTGGCTGGCGGCGAACAGCGTCTGCGCACGCTCGTTCAACCCTTTGGGCAGATTGTTCCAGATCTCGTGGTGCAGTGACGTAATCACGAATTGCTGCTTGTCGGACGGGAGCGTGCGCCACTCGTCCTCTCCGGCGATCGTGATCCATGAGCCGACTGCGAGGTCGCGAATTCCGCTCACGCCGTCGTATCGAACCGCCTGCGCTTCATGAGCCAGAATGCGATCTTCCGTCATCCGTTCGTGGTCTGCCCACGAGTCCGCCATATGCGGGACGTCGATCACGAAGTCCGATAGCAATTTCGCGAGATCGTTACCCGATTCGCCTTGATCGATCCTTGTCGATGCGCTCGACTGGTCCACGCGGGCATATCGGTAGTCCCATGAAGGTCGCCCCGATTCCCCCGAAATCAGTTGCTGGCGCATCGTCAGAGCGGTGATGGTGTCGCGCTGTTCCGTTCCAGCGTCTCGTGGATGGACGCGCACTGTACCTGCGGCGGACTCGCTCAGTTTCTGAGGGTCATCGCAGAACACCAGCGTATGCACGGGAGGATCGCCGTCTTTCGCCTCCCCGCTCACCCGTCCGGCGCGCACGAACAGCGTGATGCCGTCGCGACGTGCAATCCGGGAGATGAAACGGGCATCAGATTCGTTGACCTGGCGTACGAAAGAGCGACTTGGATAGCGGGATCTGTCGAGTTGGGACAGGTCGAACTCGAACGCCTGCGCGAGGGCAACACTACGCTGTCGCCATTCGCTCAGGACGACTCCAAGTACATCGACAACGCTGACGTTACGGAAGATGCGGGAATTGGTGCGCTTTTGCAGCAGGTTCACCGCGTCGGTCACGGTGAACTGGTAAACCGTCAGCTCCCCGTCGGTCCGGCCGATCTGAACGGCGCTGACGATTGCGTTGATGGCATGCAGTTGGCCGCGATCCGTGACGATACCGACTGAGACCGGCGCACCAATGAAAAGCTTCGGAGGCAAATCGCCCTGCTGCGAAATGCAGGTCAGATAGCCGCTGATGCCGGTCATCATGCTTTCGCGGATGCTCGCGTGCTGCAACGCGATCTTCGACGCCAGCGCGTGCTGCGCCTTACCCCAATTCAGCACGACCGGCCGGCGATTCGCATCGATTCCCGATACGAATTTGCGGAACGACTCTCGGATATCCACGACGGTCTCTCAGTTTGATTCGTTATGACCCGCCGGATGTTGCTGTTCTAAATAGCTGGCGGCTGCGCGCGAGTTTACCAAAATGTGACACGGAAATAACAATCGGGGATGCCGACTAACAATTTTTCATGTTATTCGACGAAGAACACTATATTCCGCCGCTCTATCTGGACCGACGCGCAGTGCTCCGAACGTCGGATGTCTCCCGGGCCCCGCCCAAGGCGCGTACACGCTTCCATCGCTGTGTTCGTCTTGGCTAGACGGGCCGAAGTGAATGCTGATGCTATAAATGTGCATATAGCGTGCAATAAAAAGCAGTCGTGGAATCCGATATCACCGGCAGTTCCAGCGATTTCGCCTAATTCATGGCGTCATTGAGAGGACCGACGAGCATCGCTCCGATCATCTCGGCGAAGCGATTCGCTCTCGCTTTGCACATCCACATCCATATGCAAACGCTCGCGGGGCTGGCCCATGTACACCGTAACATGATGAGCCGTTTGGCAGGCTCCGAGAGCGTACAGAAGTTCCTTGGAGACGCGCCTCGGATCATTCGGGCAGCAACCGATATTTCCGGCGACGTACAGAGCACGCTCTTCTGGTATCGCAATGCCCGTTGCCAATTCGCAATGCCACAGCAACGATCTCCCGTCTCGAGACGCTGGGCGCCATTTAGGCGGAACTTCCCGTCAACCTCGAGCGGTAGCTATTGAATTGTGAAATTAATAGTTTTGTTCAAATACTGCAAAAAAGGGCCACCGTTTTTCCAGCCTACATCCCCTCCCATCAACATCCGCCCCCCAATAATCCTCCTTGACACCCTATCTTTCGATATATATCTTTAGATATGTTTTACGACATATAGGACACGATCATGCGACACAACTCCTCCCGCGGCCATGCCCGATGCGACGGTCATGGTGCGCATGCGGGCCCTGACTGGTACACCAGTGTCTGGCAACTGATCGGCCGCCATCGGCGCGGCCACGATCCGTTCGGCGGCGGCCCGTTCGGTGGCCGTGGCGGACGCGGCGGCTTTGGCGATTTCGGCGACGACGGCATGCCGCGCGGCCGCCAATTCAGCTCCGACGATCTCCAGCTGCTGCTGCTCGCGCTGGTCGCCGAGCAACCGAGCCACGGTTACGAACTGATCAAGGCGCTCGATACGCGCTCGAACGGCTTCTACAGCCCGAGCCCCGGCATGGTGTATCCGGCGCTCACGTATCTCGACGAAGTCGGCTTCGTCGCGTCGCAAGCGGAAGGCAACCGCAAGCGCTATGCGCTGACCGACGCCGGCCGCGCGCATCTCGATGCACAGCGCGAACGCGTCGACACCTTGTTCGCGCGCCTCACGCACCTCGCACGCAAGATGGAATTCATGCGTCGCGCGTTCGCCGGCGAGGCGGCGGGCAGCGAGGCGCAGGACGACACGCAGCCCGGCTGGCTGCCGGAGTTCGTCGAGGCCCGCCTCGCACTGAAGCGGGCGCTGCTCCACAAGAGCGCGGCCGATGCCGACGAACAGCGGCGCATCGCGGCAATCATGCGCCGCGCGACGGCCGAAATCGAAGGCGGCACCGGCACGTAACCCGCGCCGCCCCGTCAAAACCCAAGGAGAACGGATTGATGCAGAACCTATCCGAACGCGCCGTCACCCGCGTGCGCCATACCCTCAAGTTCCGCCTGCTGCAGGTCGTGCGCGTGCACGCCGTGACGCCGCACCTGCTGCGCGTCACCCTCGGCGGCCCCGACCTCGCGGATTTCGAATCGTCGTCGTTCGACGATCACGTGAAGGTGTTCTTCCCGCCGCCCGGCGCCGAACGCCCCGCGATGTCGACGCTCGGCGCGAACGGCCCCGAGTTTCCCGAAGGCGAACCGAAGCCGGTCGCGCGCGATTTCACGCCGCGCCGTTTCGACCGCGCCGCCTGCGAACTCGATCTGGAATTCGTGCTGAACCATCCAGGCCCCGCATCGCAGTGGGCGGCACAGGCACGCATCGGCCAATGGCTCGGCATCGGCGGCCCGCGCGGATCGTTCGTGGTCCCGATCGATTTCGACTGGCATCTGCTGATCGGCGACGATACGGCGCTGCCGGCGATCGCGCGGCGTCTCGAGCAATTGCCGGCCGGCGCACGCACGGCGGTCGTGCTGGAAGTCGCGGATCGCACCGCGCAGATCGCGTTCGATACGCGTGCCGACGTGCATGAAATCTGGCGCTTTCGCGCCGAAGCCGACGCCGCGGACGGCGACCTGCTGCTGAACGCGGTGCGCGAGCTGCCGCTGCCGTCCTCCGGCGACGGTTACGTGTGGGCGGCAGGCGAAGCGCAATCGATGCGCGCGGTGCGTCAGCACCTGACCGGCGAGCGCGGCGTCGACAAGTCGCGCATCCGCGCGGCGGCCTACTGGAAGCGCGGCGCGACGGCCGTGCACGAAACGCTGGAAGACTGACGCGAACGGGTGCCCGCGCACGGGCGGCCTTGGCATCGGCGGGGCGGCTGGTATATATCTGTGTCTGCGACGCCGCTGTCGGGCGACAGCCGCCGCAGCCCGCCCAGGAGCGCCCGGTCATGACAAGAGAAAGCCACGCTTCGCCTTTCCTTCGCAATCTGAAGATCGCCGGCTATTGCGGCCTGGCGGTCGTCGTGCTCGCGCTGTTCGTCGCGATGTGCGCGATCCTGAAGGAAAGCGCGCTCGAACGTGACGCCGCGCAGCATCCGGGCGAGACGCCCGAACTGCATGAAGCGGGCGGCGGCCCGTCCGCTTCGGCGGAAGCGGCCAAGACGCCCGGTTGACGGCGTCCGGCCCGCACTTCTCCCGCGTAGTCCTGCCGCTCAGGGCGTGCGCTCGCGCCCCATCAGCACCGCGTGCACGACGTCGCCGATCCGTTCCAGCAGCTCGACCACGCGTTGTCCGTACAGGTGCGCGGCCAGCGCGCCGGCCGTGCCGACCAGCACGCCGCCGGCCATGTCGAACGGCCAGTGCACGCCCGCATACACACGCCCCCATGCAATCGCGACGGCCATCGCGGCCATCACGACGCCGGTCAGCCGCGTGGTACCGGCGAGCATCATGCCGACCGCGAGACTCCAGGCAAACGTCATGTGATCGCTTGGAAACGAGCTGTCCGGCGCATGCGGAATCAGTTGCGTGCCGATTCCGGCCATGAACGGCCGCGGCGAAAACCAGAAATGCCCGATCACCTGCGCGAGCGCCAGCGCCACACACGTGCCGACGCCGGCCTCGATCGCCTGGCGGCGCGTCGGGCGTTCGCCGAAGATCCAGGTCAGCAGCAGCATCGCGGGCAGCGCATAGACGAGCCAGTCGGCGGCGAAGATCGCGAGGTGGGCAACGCCGGGGTGCGGCGCGGCGCCGGCATTGAAGGCGGAAAACAGGGTGAGATTGAGGTTCTGCATGAATCCGGTTGCGTGGGATGTCGTGACGGGACCGGCGGTGCCGGTCGGATGCGAACGATGCTAGTGCTCACTCGCTTAAGCAGTGCTTAACGCGACGGACGGCCGGTGACCGGACCGGGGCCCGCGCGCGAACGCACTTAGAGCCTGTACTGCAACACAAGTTCACACAATTGTCACATTCACGCGCGACTGTCTCCCGTAAAAGCTCACCGACTATCCCGTAAAGGCTCACCTTTTTCACATCGTGGCGTCACCGACCCGTGCGAGTATCGGACCGCTCACGCGCGCCATGCCGTTTGCACCGTTCGTCTCAATATTTGCGTCGCAAATCATTCGAAATCGGCAACAATTAATTCCATATGCGGCATCGCACAACGGCAACGCACAGGCATAGGATTACGAGCTTACGAGCACTCATCCACGAAGCGATCAACAACAAGGAGTCCGCATGAAACCCAGCGATGTCCGATCGAAAGCGTTTGCGATGCCGTTGACCAGCCCGGCCTTTCCGATGGGCCCGTACCGTTTCGTCGATCGTGAGTTTCTGATCATCACGTACCGCACCGATCCGGACCGTCTGCGTGAAATCGTGCCCGAGCCGTTGCAGGTCAAAGAGCCGCTCGTCCATTACGAATTCATTCGCATGGCCGATTCGACCGGCTTCGGCGACTACACGGAAAGCGGCCAGGTGATCCCCGTCGAGTACAACGGCCAGGCCGGCGGCTACACGCTCGCGATGTACCTCGACGATCACCCGCCGATCGCCGGCGGCCGCGAGCTTTGGGGTTTCCCGAAAAAACTCGCGTCACCCACGCTGCACGTGAACACCGACCACCTCCTGGGCACGCTCGACTACGGCAAGGTGCGCGTCGCGACCGGCACGATGGGCTACAAGCACAAGGAGCTCGACATCGACGAGCAGACGAAGCGCCTCGCGGGCCCGAACTTCCTGCTGAAGATCATCCCGCACGTCGACGGCACCGCACGCGTGTGCGAACTGGTGCGCTACTACATGCAGGACATCAGGATGAAGGGCGCGTGGACGGGCCCCGCGTCGCTCGAACTGGCACCGCACGCGCTCGCGCCGGTGGCCGACCTGCCGGTGCTCGAGATCGTCGAAGCGCGCCACCTCGTCGCGGATTTGACACTCGGCCTCGGCGAAGTCGTCTACGATTACCTGGCTCAGTAACACGTCCGCAGTCCTTTCTCCCTGTCAACCCTTTCACCACGGGAATTCGAAATGAGCAACCTGAATGGCAAGACCGCAGTCGTCACGGGCGCCGCAAGCGGCATCGGCAAGGAAATCGCGCTGGAGCTCGCAAAAGCGGGCGCGGCCGTGGCGATCGCCGACCTGAACCAGGACGGCGCAAACGCGGTTGCCGACGAGATCGTCAAGGCAGGCGGCAAGGCGATCGGCGTCGCGATGGACGTGACCAACGAG
>NZ_CAJPHA010000031.1:0-73460 GCF_905339895.1 Burkholderia sp. BCC1988 | reverse complement strand
GAGGCAGTTGTACGACGCGTTGAGTTCGCCGTCGTCGAACCATTTGTAGAACGGCGCGTCGCTCTCGTCGAGCACCTTCGTGAACGGCTTGTGCCAGCTGAGGCCCTCGCGCGCGAGACGCGCCCAGAAGCCTTCGTAATCCTGCTCGGCCTCGGCGGCCAGTGCACGGTAGGCCGGCATGCCGGAGATGTTGGCGCGCTCGCGCGCGTCGGCCGACGGTTCGAAGATTCGGTGTTCCTGCAGGATCGATACGAGGGCAGTCAAGGTGTTCTCCGTGGAAATCGTTGGTGTGCGGCCTGACTGTTGAAACGCAACTTGCATGCCAGTCGCGCGGGTATTCGGCCGCAGCGGCGTGCGTGCGCGTTGCAGTGCGGTTCACGTAGATCGATATGCAGTGCAAAGCATAAAAAGACCAGGCACTCGGTGCGCTTGCCGGCCTGCGCGTTGCGTCGAAATGCAGCAGCAGGTGTTGCAGGCGTCAACACGGCACACGATGCGCGGCGTGCACGCCGCTGGCCGGACGCCGCGCTACGCGATGAACGATCGGAGCGCGCCGAGCGCGTCGGATGCGCGAAGCCGCGCGAGCGCCGACGCCTCGATCTGCCGCACGCGTTCGGCGGACAGGTTCAACTGGCGGCCGATGTCGCGCAGCGAGCAGCCTTCGTCCGCATGCAGTCCGTAGCGCAACCGCAGGACCGTCGCTTCGCGCGGCGGTAGCCGGTCGATCGCGGCGGCGATCGTATGGCGCAACTGGGCGGCGCCGGCGGCGTCTTCGGGCGACGGCGACGACAGGTCCGGCGCGACGTCGGCGAACGTCATGTCGCCTTCCGGCGAGACCGGCAAGTCCGCCGACACCGGCTCCTTCACGATCGCCATCAGGTCGCGCACCTTGTCGACCGGCTCGCCCATGTGGACGGCCAGTTCGGCCGGCGTCGCGGCCGTGCCCGCGCGTTGCCGATGCTCGCGCGCGAGCCGCGACAGCTTGTTCAGTGCGTCGACCGTATGCGTCGGCACGCGGATCGTGCGGCCGAGGTCGGCGAGCGCATGCGTGATCGCCTGCCGGATCCACCAGGTCGCGTAGGTCGAGAAGCGGAAACCGCGCCGGTAGTCGTAGCGCTCGATCGCCTTCAACAGGCCGATGTTGCCTTCCTGGATCAGGTCGGCGAACGGCAGCCCGCGATCGGGATAGCGCTTCGCGATCGACACGACGAGCCGGAGGTTCGCGTCGAACAGGCCCGTCCTCGCCGGCTGCATCGCGCGCTCGATCGCAGCGAGCCGCGCATCGAGCGACGCGGTCGCGCCGGGCGGCAGCGCCGACGCCGGGGCATCGCGCACGATCGCGGCGCGTGCATCGACGAACTCGGCCGCGCGCCGCGTCAGCGTCGGCCCGCAGGCCGGATGGGCGGCGATGCACGACGCGAGCCAGCCCGCGTGGTCGTCGTCGCTCGACCGCGCAAACGACGGCGGGACGCCCACGTCGGCCAGCATCCGCGCGAGCCGGCCCCGCAGTGCGCGCTGCCGGCATGCGCGCTTGCGCAACGGTTCGCTCATCCGTTCGAGTGCGCGGGCGGACAGGCTCACCGTGCCGAGCAGCGCCGCGACGTCGCGGACTTGCGCGCGATACGCGGCGGAAGCGGTGCCGCCCGACAGCAGCGCCGCGCGCATGCCGCCGGCGAGCGCGTCGATGCGGGCGAGCCGTGCCACGACGGCGTCGCGCCAGGCCGAATCCTCCGGTGGCGTCGCGTCGTCGCGTGCGGGTTCGCCGGTGGAAGCGGGCGAAGCGTTCGCATCGACTGTGTCCGCCGGTCGATCGTCGCGAGGGCCGTCGGCGAGAAAGATCACGTAGGTCGACGCGGCGGTCCGGCATTCGGCGATCTCGGTGCGGATCGACACCAGCGCGTCGAGTGCATCGGGATCGCCGCACAGCACCGCGACCGCCGCCGCGCGGCCGCGCTCGATGCGCTGCGCGTACGCGAATTCCTCGTCGCGCGTGAGGAGCGGTGTCGTGCCCATCTCGCGCAGGTACAGCCGGACCGGGTCGGTCGTGCGCGGCGTGAGCAGGTCGGCCGCGGCGAGCGTGCCGGCGCCGTCGGCCCATGCACGCGCGGGCGGCGCGGGCCGGAAGTAGCGGTCGAGCGTCCAGCCGCTCGCGGTATCGGCGCTGTCGCACACCGCGATGCCGAGTTCGGCGAGCATCGCGGCGGCCGCATCGATGCCGCCGTCGCTCGCATCGTCGTCGGGCAGCGCGTCGATGATGTCGCCGCGCGTGACGAAGCCGCGCGACAGGCCGGTCGCGATCAGCGCGTGCAGATGCGCGACGGCGTGCGGCGGCGCGCCGTCGTCGATGCCGGCCGCGGGCGCCGGTGCGTGCCGCGCCGGCATCCCGTCGCGCGACGCGTCACGCGCGCTTCGCATACACGTTGCACCAGCCGTCCGCCGCGACCAGCTTGCCGCCGAACATCGGACACGTGCCGGCGGCATCCGCCGCTTCGCCCTTGTAGAAGCGGCAGTTCACGCAGCGCTGGCCGGCCTGGTATTTCGGGAACTGCGCGGCGTCGACGCTGGACGCGTGCGCGCGATAGCCGAGCGTCTTCGCGGCGGCGTCGTTCTCGTCGACGAGCGGCGGGGCCGCGAGTGCCGTGCGTGCGGCGGCGAGCGTCGCGCACAGGCCGATGGTATGGATGATGAAGGTTCTGCGGGAGGTCGGGTACGTCACGGTCGTTTCCTGGTGAAGATGAAATCGTGGGGAAGGGCGCGGCCCGCATCGCGTGGCGGAGCCGCTTGCCCCGTGTTACTGGCTCGCGTCCTTGTGCGCGGCGGGACCGGCGACGAGCGGCGCGCTCGACGCGTGGGCGGTATCGGCCGTCAACTTGCTCTTGCCGGCGGCATAGCCGTTCGACGCGAGCAGGAAGGCCATCAGGTCCGCGTAGTCTTCGTCCTTCAGCTTGCCGGGCTGGTCCGCCGGCATGTTGGTCGCCATGTAGCCGAACACGCCGCCGATCGTCAGGTGCGAATGCGACAGCGGCGCGAACGACGGGCCGCTCAGCGCGGGCGCGGTGTTGCCTTCGAGGTCGGCGCCGTGGCACTTCGCGCACGCATTGCCGTAGATTTCCTTGCCGTGTGCGACCTGGGCCGCGTCGAACGTCGGCGCGGCGTCGCCGCTGCTCGCGGCGACGCGGATGAAGCCGCCTGCGCTCACGTTGCGCGCGCGCAGCAGGCTAGCGGGCGCGCGGCCTGCGCTCGCCGTCGCGCCGTCGAGGAAACGCGACGGCGTGCGCGACTCGTGCGCTTCGAGCGCGCTGCCGGGCAGTGCCCACTTGCGGGTCAGCGCGGCGAGCCGACCGTTGTCCTTCATCTGCGTGAGTGCCGCGTCGATCCGCTGCTGCAACGCGGCCGAGCGCGGCGCGAACGCAAACGTGAGCTGCCACTCCGCATACGGCGACGAGGTCGCGCCGATGCGGAACGCCTGTTTCGGATGCGCGGCCTGGTACGCGACGACCGCCGGATACCAGACGATCGCGCGATGCGCGCGGCCGCGGGCGACCGCGTCGACCGTTTGCTCGGACGTGTTCTCGAGATCGAAGCGCGCGTTCTTCTGCTGAACCGCGATCAGTTGCGCGGGGCTCGCGTAGGTGGCCGCGACGATTTCCCGGCCGGTCGGCGGCGTGCCGGCATCGCGGCGCGTGACGCTCACGTAGCCGGAGCGCAGGTAGCCCTGCGAGAACAGCAGCTTCGTGTCGGATGCGTCGGCGATGGCCGAGCGCGGGAAGCCGGCGAGCACGTCGCAATCGCGTTCGAGGATGCCGGCGAGTTCGTGCGCGGATACGCCGTCGTCGTCGCTGCCGCCCGCGTCGTGTGCGGCGAAGCTGGCGACGATGCCGGCCGTGCGGAACACCTCGCGGGCGACGGCCTTGTCGAGCGCGGCCGTCGGCGTGCCGGGCAGCGAGCAGACGCGTACCGCCGTCGCGGCCGTGGACGGCACCGGGGTCAGCGCCGTGCCTGCCGCGAGCGCACTGGCCACGGCGAGGCGGGAAAGTCGGAGGTTCATGATCGTACGCTCGGTTGAAATGGAGAAGGGGGGCGGCACCCGCGCCGGCGGCGCGGGTGCGATGCGGTTGAACGGACGTCGATCAGCCGCGGTCGAGGGCGAACACGTACAGCGTGCCGCCGCGCGGCACGTCGTCCGCCGCCTTGGCCATCGGGCCGCCCCAGATCGGGTTGGCGCCGCCGTAGCCGGCGAGCACTGCTACGTACTCCTTGCCGTCGACTTCGAAGACGGACGGCTGCGCGATGATCCCGCTCGCGAGCTTCGGGCTCTCCCACAGCACCTTGCCGGTCGACACGTCGAACGCGTACAGGTGGCCGTCGAGCGAGCCGCTGAACGCGAGGCCGCTCGCGGTCGTCGCGACGCCGCCGTTCCACGGCAGCTTGCTCCAGTGGCTCCACACCTTCTTGCCGGTGTTCACGTCGATCGCCTGGAGTTCGCCGTAGCCTTCGCTGCCCGGCTCCGGCTTGATCTCGAAGCCTTCGCCGAGATACGGCAGCCCTTCCATGTAGTTGACCGACTTGCCCGACAGGCTCATGCATGCATGCAGCGCCGGGACGATCGCGAGATGGCGCACGGGGTCGTACGACATCGACCACCAGTTCTTGCCGCCGAGGAAGCTCGGGCACGTGTCGATCGTCGTGCCGACCTTCGGATACTTCGCGGGATCCTGGATCGGCGCGCCGTCTTCCGTGTAGCCGGTGACCGACGTCGCCTTCACGAACGGCTCCGCATAGATCAGCTTGCCGGTGTCGCGGTCGATCGCGTGGAAGTAGCCGTTGCGGTCGGCATGGACGATCGCGTCGTGTTCCTTGCCCTTGTACTTGATCGTCGCGAGCACCGGCGTGTTGACGCCGTCGTAGTCCCAGGTGTCGTGCTTCGTGTACTGGTAGTGCCACTTGAGGTCGCCGTTCTTCGGATCCAGCGCGAGCAGCGAATCGGAGTACAGGTTGTCGCCCGGCCGCAGGTCCGCGAGCCACGGCCCCGGGTTGCCGACGCCCCAGTACAGCGTGCGCGTCGCCGCGTCGTAGGTGCCGGTCAGCCAGGCCGGGGCGCCGCCGTGCGCCTGCATGCCGTCGGGCCAGGTATCGGCGTGCTTCTCGCCCTGGCCGGGGATCGTGAAGCGCTTCCACAGCAGCGTGCCGTCGTTCGGGCTGAGCGCCGCGATGAAGCCGCGTGCGCCGTATTCGCCGCCCGAGCTGCCGACCACGATCGCGCCGTCGAGCGCGAGCGGGGCGAGCGAGAACGCGTAGCCGAGCCCCGGTTCGAACATCTGCTTCTTCCACACGAGCGCGCCGGTCTGCGCGTCGAGCGCGGCCACCTCGCCGCTCAGCATCGCGACGTAGACGTTCTTGCCGTACAGCGCGACGCCGCGGTTCACGACGTCGCAGCAGGCCGTCTTGAACGATTCCGCGCCGAGCTTCGGTTCGTATTTCCACAGCTGCGCGCCGGTGGCCGCGTCGAACGCGTACACGTTGTCCTTCGGCGTGGTCACGAACAGGTAGCGGCCGTTGACGATCGGCGTGGCCTCGAAACCCTGCTTCAGCTCGGCCGGAAACTTGTAGCTCCACGCCTGCGTGAGCTGCTTCACGTTCGACGCGTCGATCTGCTTGAGCGGCGAATGCGCCTGGCCGCTGTACGTGCGGTAGTAGGTGAGCCAGCCCGGATCGCGTTGCGCATCCGTGAGCCGCTGGTACGTGACGGCCGGATAATCCGCGGCAGCGTCCACCAGGCCGGGATTCAAGGCGATCGCGGCAGCCGCCGCGATGCCGATCGTTGCCAGTCGGCTCGTCGAAGCCGAGAGTTTTTTCATGGTTGTCTCCTGAGTCATTGTGGTCGCACCGCGGCCAACACATGGCCGGGCCGGCAGGGTGGGGATCCGGGTCCAGTGCGCAGCTAGTCACGCAAATCGCATGCCACTGCGGCGCGCGCCTTGCCGCGCAAGGCGCAGCGGCCGATTGCGCGCGTTGCGGCGACGCGGGCGGCGCGGCGCGGGTGATCCGCGGGTGTTGCGTTCGGGGACAGCCGCGGGCCGAGTGTTGCGAAACATGACAACGCCGTGAGCGGACGTGAGCCGCGCGCATGCGATACGTGGCGCACGGCCAATCGCGGCGGTCATGCGCGAGGGCATGCCTGAATGAATGACGGTGCGGCGCAGGGACGGCGATCGTCGTCGACTGTGTGAGTAGATGGCGCGCCGTTACCCGGTGCGACGCACGCATGCAACGGACCGCGCGCCCGCGGCGGCGCGCTCGATCCGAACGACGATCGCGCATACGACTGCGCGAGCGCCGTACCGTTGATCCAAATTGACACAGGTGCAACAGCGGTGGCACGAACTGCAACAGGACGGCGGTTGCATATCGACGCGTGGCGGCTTCAACCTGCGCCGGCCGGGCGATGCGGGCATCGGCACGCTTCTTGCCGTTCGAACCGGCAACGATTCCGCGCAGCGAGAAACCACCATGCCCGTCCCGATGCCGTTCGATGCCAATCGCAGGTCCGACCGCCGCCGCGTGGTTGCGCTCGCATACGGCATCGCGCCGGTCGGCGCGGATGCGGCGACGATCGCGATGTCACAGGCCGTGCGCGCACGCGAACCGCTGCACACGGTCGCGCTGGCGGTATTCGCCGTCCATGCGGCCATCGCGGTCGCGCTGTGGCATGCATGGGTGCCAGCTGCCCGCCCGACGCTAGCCCGTGCGCTCGCCGTCGAAGTGGACGCGAGCGAATCTGCGCGGGTGGCCGAACCGGGCGAGCAGCGCCGTACGGATAGCGCAACACCGGTTCCCCCCGTGCACAGGCCTTCGCATGCGCGCCGCGAAACGGTCATGCCTCGGGAGATTCGGCCGAACCCGACGGTGCCGCGTCGGGTCGATCGCACAAGTCCTTCGCGCCAGCCCCCGGCCGCAACCGCCGTGGCGCGGCCGGACGGCGAATTGCAGGGAGCCGGGGCGGTACCGGAACCGGCGTCGCCGGCCGCCGCACACGCATCGGCCGATACCGAGACGGTGCCTGCGCACGCGGCGCCCGCCGCACCATCGGCAACCGCGCCCGAACCCGTCACCGCACCGCGGTTCGCGGCGGCGTACCTGCGCAATCCCGCGCCCGACTATCCGGACGTCGCGCAGCGGCGCGGCTGGGAAGGCACCACATTGCTGAACGTGCATGTGCTCGCGAGCGGCCGGCCCGACCAGGTCCTGCTGTCGGCGAGCAGCGGACACGACGCGCTCGACGAGGCGGCCGTCGCGGCGGTCACGGACTGGCGCTTCGTGCCGGCGAAACGCGGCACGGAATCGATCGACGGCTGGGTCAGGGTGCCGGTCGTGTTCAAACTCGGAAACTAGGGAGTCGTTCATGCATGACTACATCCACTACGCGGTTGTCAGTGCGTTTGCGCTTCTTGCGGTGCTGTCGGCGCTCACCTGGACGCTGATCGTCGTCAAGGCGCTGCTGTATGCGCGCGTCGCGCTCGGCAACCGCCGCTTTGCCGCGGGCCGCGGCGATCGCGCGGCACTGTCGATGCCGACGGACGACGAGGCGGCCGCCAGCCCGAACGCACGCCTGCAGCGCGCCGTGTGCGCCGCATTGCGCGATCTCGACGCACCCGAGCCGCACGCCCCGGCCACATTGGTTGCGTGGGACCGCCGCGACCTGCTCGAACGCACGCTCGCGCGCGCGATCCGGCGCGAACGGCGGCCGCTCGAGCGCGGGCTCACCGTGCTCGCGTCGATTGCGAACGTCGCGCCGTTCGTCGGGCTGTTCGGCACCGTGTTCGGCATCGTCCACACGTTGCAGTCGATGACGGCGTCGGCCACGAACGGCATCGATGCGATCGCGGGGCCGATCGGCCAGGCGCTGGTCGCGACCGGGATCGGGATCGGCGTCGCGATTCCGGCGGTGCTAGCTTACAACCTGTTCCTGCGGCAGCTCAAGACCGTGACGGCCGGGCTCGACGAGTTCGGGCAGGACCTGATCGCGCTGGCCGAACAGCGCCGCTTCCGGATCGACGCGCCGCTGCATGCCGCGCTGCCGGCGGCAAGCAATGCGGGCGTGCGCCGGGCGGCCGTATGAGGACGGACGAGCGCGAAGCCGACGCGGGCGAACCGCTCGGCGAGATCAACGTGACGCCGCTCGTGGACGTCGTCCTCGTGTTGCTGGTGATCTTCATGGTCGCGGCGCCGCTGATGACGCATGCGATCCGCGTCGACCTGCCGAAGGCAGCCGCGCCCGCGCGCGACCTGCGTGCGTCGACCGTCACCGTGACCGTCGACGCGCACGGCGCGGTCCGGATCGACGGCACGCCGGCCGCGCCGGCCGAGGTCGAAGCCGTGCTGGCACGCCGCGTCGCGCACGAACCGCAGACGAGCGTGAGCCTGCACGCGGACCGCAACGAGCCGTTCGGCACCGTGGCCGGCGTCATCGCGTCGATCGGACGCGCGCGTGTCGCGCATGTCGCGATCGCGACGGCGGACGGCGCTGCCGGGCCGGCGCCGTGAAGCGAACGAGGGCGGCGGAGATGGTCGCCGACCCATCGATACGGATAACGATATAACGACGCAAAGACAAGAAAAGAGGAGACGTGG
Organism: Burkholderia sp. BCC1988; assembly: GCF_905339895.1. Taxonomy (NCBI): domain Bacteria; kingdom Pseudomonadati; phylum Pseudomonadota; class Betaproteobacteria; order Burkholderiales; family Burkholderiaceae; genus Burkholderia; species Burkholderia sp. BCC1988. The sequence goes on along the minus strand of NZ_CAJPHA010000031.1, from coordinate 64,829 downwards.
AGATGCAGGAAACCGATGGGGCGAAGCGCAGCTTCGCCGCACGGCGCGCGGGCGTGGCTCTGTGCTTCGGCGGCATGCTCGGCGGCTGGCTGGCGCCCGCGTCGGCGCAGGTCGAACCGGCCGGCAACGCCGATGCGCCGACGCTCGCGCCGATCGTCGTCGTCGGCACGACGCCGCTGCTCGGGATCGGCACGCCGCTCTCGCGCGTGCCGGCCAACGTGCAGACGATTCGCGGCGAGGACCTCGCGCGCCAGCACGACAGCGTGCTGACCGACTACTTCGAGAAGAACGTCTCGAGCGTCGACATCAACGAGGCACAGGGCAATCCGTACCAGACGGATGTGAACTACCGCGGCTTCACCGCGTCGCCGGTCGTCGGCACGCCGCAGGGGCTGTCGGTGTTTGTCGACGGCGTACGCGTCAACGAGCCGTTCGGCGACGTCGTGAACTGGGACCTGATCCCGCAGGCGGCGATCGACACGATGCAGCTGATCCCCGGTTCGAATCCGACCTACGGCCTCAACACGCTCGGCGGCGCGCTCGCGATCACGACGAAGAACGGCAGGACGAGCCCGGGCGGCGCCGCACAGGTATCGATCGGATCGTGGGGACGCAAGACCGCGCAGATCGAGCAGGGCGGACGCGTCGGCAGCCACCTCGACTATTACGTGACGGGCAACGTCGCGAACGACAACGGCTGGGCCGATCACAACGCGAGCCGCGTGCGGCAGGGCTTCGGCAAGCTGCGCTACACGGACGCCGATACGACGCTGTCGATCTCGGCCGGCGGCGCGGACAACGCGCTGCAAGGCTCGCAGACGATTCCGCGCACGTTTCTCGACAATCGCGCGCAGGCCTACACCTATCCCGACCTGAACCGCAACAGCGCCGCGTACGTCACCGTGGCGGGCGACCATTCGTTCGGCGACCACGTGCAGTTGAGCGGGAACGTCTATTACCGGCACTATCGCAACACCAACATCAGCAGCAATGTGAACGACGATTTCGGCAGCGTCGACGGCAGCGGCGCCACCGACACCGTGCAGGCAGCCAACGCCCGCTCGGTGATCGCGACCGACAGCTACGGCGCGAACCTGCAGCTGACGCTGCTCGGCAAGCTCGCCGGCATGGACAACCAGTTCGTGGCGGGCGCATCCGCCGATCTCGCGAACTCGGGGTTCGAGCAATCGTCGCAGGATGCGATGTTCACGGCGACGCGCGCGACGGTCGGCATCGGCGACTTCACGCAGACGACGCGCGCGAAGACGCGCAACGCGAACTACGGCGTCTACTTCGACGACACGCTCGCGCTGACGCGGCAATGGTCGCTGACGCTGGCCGGCCGCTACAACGTGTCGCGCGCGGCGATCGAGGACGTGAGCGGCCTGCAGCCGCTGCTGACCGCGCGCCATACGTTCGCGCGGTTCAATCCGGCCGTCGGCGTCACGTGGAATCCGGCGCCGGGCTTCACCGCGTATGCGACGTACAACGAAGGAATGCGCTCGCCGACCGCGATCGAGCTCGCGTGCGCCGATCCGGCCGCACCGTGCTCGTTGCCGAACGACTTTCTCGCCGATCCGGCGCTAAAGCCCGTGATCGCGAAGACGATCGAGCTGGGCGCGCGCGGCCGGGCAGGCCAGGAGACGACGTGGAGCGCGGCCGTCTACCGCACGACGCTCGACGATGACATCCAGTTCATCAGCAGCAACGGCGGCGCGAGCACGCTCGGTTATTTCCAGAACGTCGGCAAGACGCGCCGGCAAGGCTTCGAACTCGCGGGCCACACGCGGCTCGGGCCGCTCGGCATCGGCGTCAGCTACAGCTATGTCGACGCCAGCTACCGCTCGACGTGGGCCGAAAGCAGCGCGAGCAATTCGAGCGCCGATGCGCACGGCAACATCGTCGTCCGCTCCGGCGACCGCATTCCCGGGATTCCGTCGAGCACCGTGAAGCTGCGGCTCGACTATGCGGCGACGCCGACGTGGACCGTCGGCACCCGCATCACCTATCGCAGCGGCGTGTTCGCGCGCGGCGACGAGAACAACCAGGACGTGAACGGCAAGGTGCCCGGCTATGTCCTCATCGATCTCGATACGACCTGGCAGGTCACGAAGCAGCTGCAACTGTTCGCGTCGGTCACCAACCTGCTCGACAAGCGCTATGCGAGCTTCGGGATGCTCGGCCGGAACTTCTTCAATGGTCCGAACCATTCGTTCGACGGGCTCAATGCCGTCAACGAACAGTTCGTCGGGCCGGGCGCGCCGCGCGGCGCATGGGTCGGCGCGCGCTATGCGTGGGACTGAACGGGCGGCTCGGCGTGTTGCGGTGTGGCTGCCGCCGTGACGTCGAGCATCTTGCGTACCGCGCGGGCGACGCCACGCGCGAGCGCAGCATCGCTCGCGAGATGCCCGGCCGGCACGCGCTCGACGATGGCGGCCGGCACCGCGCGCGCGAGTCGATCGACGTTGTCGACAGGGCACACGCGGTCGCGCGTGCCGTGCACCGCATGTATCGGCACGCCGGCTTGCGCGGCCTGCCGCGCGAGCGCCAGCAAGCGGCGTTCGCCGAGCCAGCAATGGCGTTGCAGGTAGTGCGCCTGGATCCGGTACTTGTCGACCAGCCGGTCGATCGCGGCCTGCGTCGGCCGCGCGCCGCGCGCCGGCCGCCCGGTCAGGATCGCGTCTTCATACGCGTTCCATGCGAGCGCGACCGCGCGCTGCCGTGCCGCGCCGGCACCCGGCTGGAGACGCCGCGCGCAGCAGGCGATCAGGCGATCGGCGCGCGCGGTGCCGGCGGCGGCCGTCAGGCGCTGCCAGGCCCGCGGCGCGCGTGCGCGTGCACCGACGAACAGGCCGCGCACTTCGCGCGACGACGTGAGGAACAACCCGCGCAGCACGACGCCGGTGACGCGCGACGGATGCCGTCCCGCGTAGGCGAGCGCGAGCGCCGCGCCCCACGACCCGCCGACGACGCCCCAGCGTGCGATGCCGAGCCGCGCGCGCAGCGCGTCGAGATCGCCGATCAGTCGCATCGTGTCGTTGTGACGCAGGCCGCCGCGCGGCGTCGATGCACCCGCGCCGCGCTGGTCGACCAGCACGACGCGCGTGCGCGTCAGGTCGAACAGGCGCAGCGCGGCCGGCCGGCTGCCGCTGCCGGGTCCGCCGTGCAGCACGACGACCGGAGCGCCGCGCGGATTGCCGGCTTCGGTCCACGCGATCGTGCATGCATCGCGGGACAGGCGGCGCACGGGGAGGGCGAAGCGGGGGCTGCGTGATGGCGACATGTCGGCCGGGTATAGACGGAGAGGGAAAGGCAATCGCGCGATGCGGCCGCGCTCGACCCGTATGAAGCCAGATTCGCGCCGGCGATGAAGATAGGGATTCGTCCGGGTGGCGGCACGCGTGCGTTTCACGTTATCACGTCGATCACGCGCTCGGGACGCCGCATCGACGGCAAGCCAGTGCCGTCATTTCATTTCCCTTTCAATTTCGGTCGGCGCGGCGATGCAACGAAACCAGATCGTGCGCGCATCCCGTCGTGGCCCGATGTTTGCTTGCATCAAGGGCAAAGAGTCCGGCACGACCGGAAGGATCCCCGGAGGAGACAATGCGCGATGACGTTCATCCGACGGCCAACGCACGGGCCACGCATGCGCCCGGCTGGCCGACGCCGACGATCCAGAAGTCCCATGAGCGGTCCGAGACGTTCGGCCTGCAGGCGTCGGCACGTCCCGACTACGACCTGCTGTCCGGCGCCGCGCTGGCGCTCAAGCGCGAGCAGAACCGCGTGCTGTGCGTGCATGCGATGCCCGTGATGGAGACGCTGCACGAGCAGATCGTCAATACGCAGAGCATGATCGTGCTGACCGATGCGGAAGGGCTGATCCTGCATTCGATCGGCGACGACGATTTCCTGCGGCGCGCGGAACGGGTCGCGCTGCGCCCCGGCGCGAACTGGGCCGAGAACCGGCAGGGCACCAACGCGATCGGCACCGCGCTCGCGGAGCTGTGTCCGATGGTCGTGCACGGCGACCAGCACTTCCTAGCCGCGAACCATTTCCTGACCTGCTCGAGCGTGCCGATTCTCGATCCGTACGGCGACGCGATCGGCGTGCTCGACGTGACGGGCGACCACCGCAGCTATCACCAGCACACGATGGCGCTCGCGAAGATGTCGGTGCAGATGATCGAGAACCACCTGTTCACGACGACCTTCCAGGAGACGCTGCAGGTGTCGTTCCACGGCCGCCCGGAATTCCTCGGCACGCTGATGGAAGGGATCGTCGCGTTCACCGCCGACGGCCGCTTCCTGTCGGCCAACCGCAGCGCGCAGTTCCAGCTCGGGATGCCGCTCGCCGCGCTGCGCGCGCATACGCTCGCGTCGCTGTTCGACGTGACGAGCGCGCAACTGATCGACCGGATGCGCGCGAGCACCGAGCCGCACGTGTCGCTGAACCTCGGCAACGGCGCGGTGGTCTGCGCGCGCGTGCAGTTCCGGCGCGCGTTGCGGCCCGAGGGCAGCCGGCCCGCCGAGGTGCACGACGGCACAGCGCCCGCCGCGCGGCCGCCTGCCGCGCAGGGCGCGGCGAGCCTGTCGCGCCTCAGCTATCTCGACACCGGCGATCCGCAGGTCGCGGCGGTGATCGCGAAGGTCCGCAAGGTGATCGGCAAGGACATTCCGGTGCTGATCACCGGCGAAACCGGCACCGGCAAGGAACTGCTCGCGCAGGCGATCCACAACGACTCGCTGCGCCGCGACGGGCCGTTCGTCGCCGTCAACTGCGCGTCGATTCCGGAGACGCTGATCGAATCCGAGCTGTTCGGCTATGAGGAGGGCGCGTTTACCGGCGCCCGCCGTAAGGGCGCGACCGGCAAGCTGCTGCAGGCCAACGGCGGCACGCTGTTCCTCGACGAAATCGGCGACATGCCGTATCCGCTGCAGGTGCGGCTGCTGCGCGTGCTGCAGGAGCGCATCGTCAATCCGCTCGGCTCGACGAAGGCGATCGGCGTCGACATCGCGATCATCTGCGCGACCCACCGCGACCTGCGCGAGATGATCGCGCAGAACCGCTTCCGAGAGGACCTGTACTACCGGCTCAACGGCCTCGTCGTACGGCTGCCGCCGCTGCGCGACCGCACGGACCTCGCGGTGGTCGTCCAGAAGATGCTGCAGCGGGAGACGCTGTCGGGGCCCGGCCGCCGGCCGTTGAGCGTCGCGCCCGACGTGATGGCGCTGTTCGAGCGTTGCGCGTGGCCGGGCAACTTCCGGCAGCTCGCGAACCTGCTGCGCACCGCGGCCGCGATGGTCGACGACGACTGCGAGATCCGCTGCGAGCATTTGCCGGACGACTTCTTCGACGACGTGCGGCGCGACTGTGGCGCGGCGGCGCAGGGCGCCGCTGCGCCGCCGCAGCAGCTCGCAGCGGATGCGCCCGCGCCAGCGTTCGCGAACGCGACCACGGCCGGTGATGCGCGGTTGCAGGACGTGGCCGCATCCGCGATTGCGGCCGCGCTTGCGCGCCATGGCGGCAACGTGTCCGCCGCCGCACGCGCGCTCGGCGTGTCGCGCAACACGATCTACCGCAAGATGCCGGCCGCCGGGCCGGATGCGCTGGAGCCGGACGAACCCTGACGGAAGCCGTGACTGTCACACCGGTGTGTCAGGTTGCAACACCCGGTGTTCAAGGATTCAACACTTGCTCACCAGGCCGCACGCATCGTGAACCGTCGCTCGACGGATTCTGAAATGTTTATGTCGGTCAATCGTAAGGATTCCGGTACCGTGACCACCCGGCGGTGGCCGCACGCCTGCGCACACCGCCGCGCGACGCAAATCCGGCCCCGGCACGCTCCTTGCTGAATGGGTATCGGCCGCTCGATCGATGCGGTTTGTTCGACTCACCAACTCAACAAGGAGACACATCATGCAGTGGACCACCCCGGCTTATACCGACCTGCGTTTCGGTTTCGAAATCACGATGTACATCGCCAACCGCTGATCGACGCGCGCAGTGCCGCCCGCATCGACGGACACGATGCGGGCGGCACCCGGAGCACACGCAGATGAAGATCAAGATACTCGGCTCGGGCGCCGGCGGCGGGCTGCCGCAATGGAACTGCAACTGCGGCAACTGCCGTCGCGCGCGGGCCGGCACCGACGGCATCGTGCCGCGCACGCAATCGTCGATCGCCGTCAGCGGCGACGGCAGCGACTGGGTGCTGGTGAACGCGTCGCCGGACATCCTCGCGCAACTGCGCGCCGCCCCCGACCTGCAGCCCGCCCGCGCGATCCGCGACAGCGCGATCGTCGCCGTCGTGCTGTGCGACGCGCAGATCGATCACGTGACGGGCCTGCTGATGCTGCGCGAACGCACGTCGCCGCTGCCGCTGTACGCGAGCGCACCGGTGCTCGACGACCTGTCGACCGGGCTGCCGCTCGTGCCGCTGCTCGGCCACTACTGCGGGGTCGACGTCCACCCGATCGCGCCGGGCCAGCCGTTCGCCATCGCGGGCGCCGGCGGCCTTCGCTTCACCGCCGTGCCGGTCGACAGCAAGCCGCCGCCGTATTCGCCGCGCCGCGAGGCGAGCGTGCCGGGCGACAACATCGCACTCCTGATCGACGATACGGCGACCGGCCGGCACGCGTTCTACGCGCCGGGGCTCGCCGACGTCGACGACGGCGCGCGCGCCGCGATGCGCGACGCCGATCTCGTGCTGGTGGACGGCACCTTCTGGACCGGCACCGAGATGATCGACCTCGGCCTGTCGTCGAAGCACGCGGCCGACATGGGGCATCTCGCGCAGTGCGGCGACGCGGCGCGGCCCGGGATGATCGAGCAGTTGCGGCAGTTGCCGGCGCACACGCGCAAGGTCCTCACGCACATCAACAACACGAATCCGATTCTCGACCCCGGTTCCGCGCAGCGCGCGCAGTTGCGCGAGCACGGCATCGAGGTCGCCCACGACGGCATGCAATTCGAGGTCTGACCATGAACGCACCGATTCCCGCCGCGGCGCTGCACGCGACGCCCTGGAGTGCGCAGGAGTTCGAGGCGCGCCTGCGCGCGCTCGAATCGCGCTACCACATCCATCATCCGTTCAACCGGCGCTTGAACACCGGCGCGTGCTCGCCGGCGCAGATCCGCGGCTGGGTCGCGAACCGCTTCTACTATCAGGTCAGCATTCCGCTGAAGGACGCGGCGATCCTGTCCAACTGCCCGGACCGCGACACGCGCCGGCTGTGGGTCGAGCGGATTCTCGACCACGACGGTCACGGCGGCCAGGAAGGCGGGATCGAGGCCTGGGCGCGGCTCGGCGAGGCGGTCGGCATCGAGCGCGCGGAGCTGTGGTCGCTCGCGCACGTGCTGCCCGGCGTGCGGTTCGCGGTCGACGCCTACGTCAATTTCGCGCGGCACGCGCCGTGGCAGGAGGCCGTGTGCTCGTCGCTGACCGAGATGTTCGCGCCGCAGATCCACCTCGACCGGCTCGCGGGCTGGCTGTCCCACTATCCGTGGATCGAGGCGGACGGGCTGCAGTATTTCCGCAGCCGCGTGCCGCTCGCGCAGCGCGACGTCGAACACGGGCTCGCGGTGACGCTGAGCCATTTCACGACACCGGACGCGCAGCGGCGCGCGCTCGACATCCTGTCGTTCAAGCTGGATGTGCTGTGGTCGATTCTCGACGCGATTGAAAAGGCGTACTCCGCATGAACTCCAACGAAGCCGTCAGCGGCGTGCCGCTGCGCCCCGCGCTGAGGGGCATGTACCGCCTGCAGTGGGAGGCGGCCCAGGATGCGTACGTGCTCCTGTATCCGGAAGGCATGGTCCGGCTCAACCCGAGCGCGGGCGAGATCCTCGCGCGCTGCGACGGCAAGCGCGAGCTCGACGACATCATCGACGAGCTCGAGCGGCTGTTCAGCACGTCGGATCTCGCGTCGGACGTCTATCGTTTCCTCGATCATGCGCGACTGCGCGGCTGGCTCGACTGACATGGACATGACACCGCCTCCGAACCGCCCGAGCGCGCCGCTGTGGCTGCTCGCCGAGCTCACGTACCGCTGTCCGCTGCACTGCGCGTTCTGCTACAACCCCGTCGACTTCGCGACGCACGGCGCGGAGCTCGACACCGACGCGTGGCGCACGGTGATCAGCGACGCGCGCGCGCTCGGCGCCGCGCAGATCGGTTTTTCCGGCGGCGAACCGCTGCAGCGCGACGATCTGGAGGTGCTGGTCGAGCACGCGCGGTCGCTGGGTTTCTATACCAACCTGATCACGTCGGGCGTGGGCCTGAATGCCGCGCGCATCGGCCGGCTCAAGGCGGCCGGGCTCGATCATGTCCAGCTGTCGCTGCAGGATTCGACGCGCGAGCTGAACGACTTCCTGACCAGCACGCGCACCTTCGACCTCAAGCGCGGCGTCGGGCGGCTGATCAAGTCGCATGGCTATCCGATGGTGCTGAATTGCGTGCTGCACCGGTACAACCTGCCGCACGTCGGCCAGATCATCGAGATGGCGCTCGACCTCGGCGCGGATTTTCTCGAGCTTGCCAACACGCAGTATTACGGCTGGGCGATGCTGAATCGCGACCAGCTGATGCCGACCGCCGAACAGCTGCGCGAAGCGGAGGAAACGGTCAATCGCTACCGGAAGCTCGTCGGCGAACGGTGCAAGATCCTGTTCGTCGTGCCCGACTACTTCGAGCAGCGGCCGAAGGCCTGCATGAACGGCTGGGGCTCGGTGTTCCTCGGCGTCGCGCCGGACGGCACCGCGCTGCCGTGCCATGCCGCGCGCGGGTTGCCGGGCCTCGCGCTGCCGAACGTGCGCGACCGGTCGCTGCAGGAGATCTGGTACGACAGCGACGCATTCAACGCGTTTCGCGGCGACGGGTGGATGCGCGATCCGTGCCGCACCTGCGACGAGCGTCACACGGATCACGGCGGGTGCCGCTGCCAGGCGTACATGCTGGCCGGCGATCCGGCGCAGGCCGATCCGGTCTGCGCGAAGTCCGAACATCACGGCCGGGTCGAACAGGTCGTGCAGTTCGCGCGGCGGGCAGCGCGGGAGGACGAGCGGCCGCTGATCTTTCGCAGTATTGCAAATTCGATCGCGAGTTGAGCGGCAGCGGGCGGCACGTCGGTGAGCCTCACTTGTTCGATCGCTTGACCGCTTGCCGCGCCGCCTGCTCGAGCAGCGCCGCGAACGCCGCTTCGTCGACGCGCAGGCCCCTCGGCGTGCGGCGCACCTGCAGCGCCGCGAGCATCCCGGCCTCGAACGTATCGAGCACCACCGGATGAATGTAGCAGCGCCGGCACACGGCCGGCGTGTTGCGCAAGACCTCGGCGACGGTGCGCACCGTTTCGACGATCTGCTTGCTGGCGTGCGCGACGTCCTGCTGCGGGACGCGCCGCAGCAACGCCAGCGCCTGCACGCTGCCTGCCCACGTCCGGTAATCCTTGGCCGTGAACGCCGCGCCCGCTGCGTCGCGCAGATAGTCGTTCACGTCGCACGAGCCGACCGAATGGCGCGTGCCGTCTTCGTCCAGATACTGGAACAGCTCGTGTCCCGGCAGCTCCGCGCAACGGCGCACGATGCGGCCGACGCGCGGGTCGTCGACCGTCACGTCGTGCTCGATCCCGCTCTTGCCCGTGAAGCGCAGCCGCACCTGTCCCGGACCGATCGTCACGTGGCGCTTGCGCAGCGTCGTCAGCCCGTACGACGCGTTCTCGCGCGCATACTCGGCGTTGCCGATCCGCGCAAGCGTCGTGTCGAGCAGCCGGACGACCGTCGCGACGATCTTCGCGCGCGGCATGCCGGGCAGCGCGAGATCGCGTGCGACGCGTGCGCGGATGCGCGGCAGCGCGCGGGCGAATTCAGCCATCCGTGCGTACTTGTTCGCGTCGCGTGTCGCGCGCCACTGTGGGTGATAACGATACTGCTTGCGTCCGCGCGCGTCGCGCCCCGTCGCCTGCAAATGGCCGCGCGGGTCCGTGCAGATCCACACGTCGGTGTAGGCGGGCGGAATCGCGAGCGCGTTGATGCGGGCGATCTCGTCGGCGTCGCGGATCCGCGTGCCGTCCGGCGCGTAGTACGCGAAGCCGTTGCGCAGCCGCCGGCGCGTGTAGCCGGGGCGCCGGTCGTCGACGTGGCGCAGCGGCACGGCGGACACGTCTGCGTCCGAAGGTGCCGCGCGGGGCGTGCGCGTCTTCATGCTGCGATGCGTCGATCGACGCGCGCGGTTGATCCGCGCATCGGCGGTGCGGGTTCCGCTCGTCGCTGCTGCGGGCATCGTCTTCTCCTTGTCGTTCGCGCGATTCGGAGCGTGACAGCAAGAAGCGTGCGCCGTGCTTTCTGAGCCATGCCGTTACCGTTGCGCCGGCCGATCATGGAGAAAAACAATCCGTGTGGCGTTCTCGTTGATTGCCCCGAGTTCATTTCACGAGCGGCCCCGTCCGCTTAGGTGTTTATACGTATGCCGATACCGATATCGCTTCAATCCAATATTTCATTGGAAGGTTATCGGACTTGTTCCTAGACTGATCCGGGGCGTACATCTCGGGCCGGCCGCAACGGCCGGGCCGCATCGCCCCGAACCGCGCCCGTGCCACGCAGAACCACAACAGCACGACACGGCACCGCGCCAGGCCGGCGCCGCGGCATACAACGACACCATCGGAGACGGACCATGACATTCATCAGGAAGCTGGCGGCCGGCGCGATCGTCGCCGCGGCGACGGTGCTGGCCACCGGCGCGCACGCGCAGCAAAAGCCGATCACGCTCGGGTTCTCGCAGGTCGGCGCGGAAAGCGCGTGGCGCACCGCGAACACCGTGTCGGTGAAGGGCGCGGCGAAGGAGGCCGGCATCAACCTGAAATTCTCGGACGCGCAGCAGAAGCAGGAGAACCAGATCCGCGCGATCCGTTCGTTCATCGCGCAGAAGGTCGACGTGATCGCGTTCTCGCCGGTCGTCGAGTCGGGCTGGGAGCCGGTGCTGACCGAAGCGAAGGCGGCCCGTATTCCGGTGATCCTGACCGATCGCGGCGTCGACGTGAAGGATCCGTCGCTGTACGTGACGATGATCGGTTCGGACTTCCTCGAGGAAGGGCGGCGCGCGGGCCACTGGCTGGAAGAGCGCTACAGGAACGACGCGGGCCCGGTCAACATCGTCGAGCTGCAGGGCACGGTCGGCTCGGCGCCCGCCAACGACCGCCGCGCGGGCCTGCTCGAAGTGATCAAGAACAATCCGAAGTTCAAGGTGATCGCGTCGCAAAGCGGCGACTTCACGCTCGCCGGCGGCAAGCAGGTGATGGAAGCGTTCGCGAAGACCTACGGCAAGCAGATCAACGTCGTCTACGCGCACAACGACGACATGGCGCTCGGCGCAATCCAGGCGATGGAAGAAGCCGGCATCAAGCCCGGCAAGGACGTGAGTGTCGTGTCGTTCGATGCGACCAAGGGCGGCTTCCAGGCGATGGTCGCCGGCAAGATCAACGTCGACGTCGAATGCAGCCCGCTGCTCGGCCCGCAGCTGATGACCGCGGTGAAAGACGTGGTCGCCGGCAAGCAGCTGCCGAAGCGCATCGTCACGAACGAGACGGTGTTCCCGATGAGCGTCGCGGCGCAGGTGCTGCCGACCCGCAAGTACTGAATCCCGGCGCACGCGGACGGCGGCGCGTTCGACGCCGTCCGGCCGCCGCTTCGAATCGAGGGCGATCCATGACGAGTCCGCCGGTGGTCGAGATGATCGGCATCGACAAGGCGTTTCCGGGTGTCCACGCGCTGCAGCGCGTGAACTTCCGGCTGTTTCCGGGCGAGATCCACGCGCTGATGGGCCAGAACGGCGCCGGCAAGTCGACGCTGATCAACGTGCTGACCGGCGTGCACGCGCACGACGCGGGCGAGATTCGCGTCGGCGGCGCGCCGGTGAGTTTCGCCGCGCCGCGCGAGGCCGAGGCGGCCGGGATCCAGACGCTGTACCAGGAAGTGAACCTGTGCGCGAACCTGTCGGTCGCGGAGAACATCTTCGCGGGCCGGCAGCCGATGCGGCGCGGCGCGATCGACTGGAAGACGATCCACGCGCGGGCACGCGATGCGCTCGCCGAGCTCGACCTGTCGCTCGACGTCACGCGTTCGCTCGACGCGTATCCGATCGCGGTGCAGCAGATGGTCGCGATCGCGCGGGCCGTGTCGGTCGACGCGCGCGTGCTGATACTCGACGAACCGACGTCGAGCCTCGACGACGGCGAGGTCGCGCGGCTGTTCGACGTGCTGCGCCGGCTGAAGGCGTCGGGCATCGCGATCCTGTTCGTCACGCACTTTCTCGAACAGACCTACGCGGTGTCCGACCGGATCACCGTGATGCGCAACGGCGAGCGCGAGGGCGAGTACCTCGCGCGCGACCTGCCGGTCGACCTGCTGGTCGCGAAGATGACCGGCCGCGAACCGATGTCCGGCACGCTGCAGGCGGGCGCGGCGGCCGTGCAGCGCGATGCCGATGCGGCCGCGCCGTTCCTGTCGATGCGGCAGGTCGGCCGGCGCGGGATGATGAGCCCGCTCGATCTCGACGTGCGGCCCGGCGAAATCGTCGGGCTGGCCGGGCTGCTCGGCTCGGGGCGCACGGAGACCGCGCGGCTCGCGTTCGCGGCCGAGCGCACCGACACCGGCGCGATCGAGATCGACGGCGCGCGCAAGCGGCTCGCGTCGCCGCACGACGCGGTCCGCAACGGGATCGCGTATTGCCCGGAGGATCGCAAGAAGGAGGGCATCGTCGCCGCGCTGTCGATCCGCGAGAACATCGTCCTCGCGCTGCAGGCGCGGCGCGGCTGGTGGCGGCTGATCAGCCGTGCGCGCCAGCGCGAGCTCGCCGACACGTACATCGCGCGGCTCGGCATCAAGGCGCGCGACGCGGAGCAGCCGATCGGGCTGCTGTCGGGCGGCAACCAGCAGAAAGTGCTGCTCGCGCGCTGGCTCGCGACGGAGCCGAAGCTGCTGATCCTCGACGAGCCGACCCGCGGCATCGACGTCGCCGCGAAATTCGACATCATGGAGCGCGTGCTCGCGCTGTGCGCGCAAGGGCTCGCGATCCTGTTCATCTCGTCGGAGATCAGCGAAGTGGTGCGCGTGAGCCACCGGATCGCGGTGCTGCGCGACCGCCGCAAGGTCGCCGAACTGACCGGTGCCGACGCGTCGGAGGAACACGTGTATCAACTGATTGCGGGAGGCCGGTCATGATGCGGCTTCGTGCCTTGCTTCGTCATCCGCTCGTGTGGCCGGTGCTCACGCTCGCGCTGCTGTTCGCGCTCGACGTCGCGCATCGGCCGGGCTTCCTGTCGATCGCGCTGCTCGACGGTCACCTGTTCGGCGCGCCGGTCGACATCCTGAATCGCGCGGCGCCGCTCGTGATCGTGTCGCTCGGCATGACGCTCGTGATCGCGACGCGCGGGATCGACATCTCGGTCGGTGCGATCGTCGCGATCGCGGGCGCCGCCGCGGCGATCGTGCTCGACGGCGATCCGGCGCGGGTCGGCACGGCGCTCGCCGCCGCGCTCGGCGTCGGCTTGCTCGCCGGCGCATGGAACGGCGTGCTCGTCGCGTTCGTCGGGATGCAGCCGATCATCGCGACGCTGATCCTGATGGTTGCCGGACGCGGCATCGCGCAGCTGCTGACCGGCGGGCAGATCATCCCGATCGGCGCGCCCGGCTACCTCGCACTCGGCGGCGGCTATCTCGCGGCCGTGCCGTGCGCGGTCTGGATCGCGCTTGCGACGATCGCGGCGAGCGCGCTGCTGGTGAACCGTACGGCGCTCGGCCTGTTCATCCGCGCGATCGGCGTGAACCCGGTCGCGACGCGGCTCCTGGGCTTGCGCGCGGGGGCGGTCGTGTTCGGCGTGTATCTGTGCTCCGGCGTGATGTCGGCGCTCGCCGGCATCCTCGCCAGCTCGAACGTGCGCAGCGCCGACGGCAACAACGCGGGGCTGCTGCTCGAGCTCGACGCGATCCTCGCGGTGACGCTCGGCGGCACGTCGCTGCTCGGCGGCCGCTTCAGCCTCGCCGGCTCCGTGCTCGGCGCGCTGATCATCCAGACGCTCACCTACACGACCTATTCGATCGGCGTGCCGCCTGAGGCGACGCTCGTCGTGAAGGCGATGGTCGTGATCGTCGTGACGCTGATCCAGTCGGACGCGGCGCGCGCGCTGGTCGTCCGGCACGCGTCGCGGCTGCTGCCTTCCGCGCGTTCGCGCGCCACCACCGGAGCGACGCCGCGATGAACCGATTCCTCGCACGGCTCGCCGACCCGCGCACGCTGCCGATCGTCGTGACGATCGTGCTGTTTGCCGCGCTGTTCGGCTTCGGATCCGTGATGTATACGGGTTTCTTCTCGATGCAGGTGCTGACCGGGCTGCTCGTCGACAACGCATTCCTGCTGATCGTCGCGATCGGGATGACGTTCGTGATCGTGTCGGGCGGCATCGACCTGTCGGTCGGCTCTGTCGTTGCGCTGACAACGATCTTCTGCGCGGTCGGCGCCGAACGATGGCACTGGCCCGTCTGGGCGATCGTGCCGCTCGTGCTCGTGTTCGGCGCGCTGTACGGTGCCGCGATGGGCGCGCTGATTCATTACTTCCGGCTGCAGCCGTTCATCGTCACGCTGGCCGGGATGTTTCTCGCGCGCGGCGCGTGCTTCCTGATCACGACGCAGTCGATCACGATCAACGAGCCGACCTTTCATGCGCTCGCGGGCATCAGCGTGCCGGTCGGTGGCGGGACGCTGAGCGCGGGCGCGCTGATCGCGCTCGCGACGCTGGCCGCCGCGATCTACGTCGCGCATTTCACGCGCTTCGGCCGCAACGTGTATGCGATCGGCGGCAACGAGCGCTCGGCGCTGCTGATGGGGCTGCCGGTCGCGCGCACGAAGGTCGGCGTGTATGCGCTGAGCGGCTTCTGTTCGGCGCTCGGCGGTGTGGTGTTCACGCTGTACGTGCTGTCCGGCTACGGGCTGCAGGCGCAGGGAATGGAACTCGACGCGATCGCCGCGACCGTGATCGGCGGCACGCTGCTCACCGGCGGAGTTGGGTACGTGATCGGCTCGGTGTTCGGCGTCGGCATCCTCGGCACGATCCAGGTGCTGATCACGTTCGACGGCACGCTGAGCTCGTGGTGGACGCGGATCGTGATCGGCGCGCTGCTGTGCGTGTTCTGCCTGCTGCAGCGGATCATCGAGCGGCATGCGGCGCGGCGGCGGAGCGGCGGCACCGGGCTCGATCCGAAACGGCGCAAGCGGGAAGTCGCGCAGGACGCGTCAGCTGCGCCGGGTGACGATGCGGCGCTGGTGTCGACGATGCGGCGGGTGTGGCGGGTGTGGCGCTTCACGCCGTCGGCGGCGCGCCGGTGACGGTTATGCAGGTTCGGGTATATCCATATCTGGTTCGGCGTTGAACGGCGTATGTTTCGACGCATCGGCGATGCCGATGTGTTTCAGCAACGCGGTCCGCCGCTCGACCGCGTGCAGGTCCGGCGCATCGAGCGGCTACCGTACCGCCTGGACGAACGCCACATGCATGCTCGTCGAGTCATGCCACGATATCGGCAAGGCGGCCGTTGCCGGCGAGCACGGCCGGTTCGTCGAGCGCCGCGCCGGCCGGCCGTCACGAGTGTTTGGGGACGACCGCCGGACATGTCGGCGCCCCGAAGTGACGATCAGAACCGGTGACGCAGCCCCAGATTGACCAGGGCCTGCTTTTTCGTGCCGTTGTAGCCGTATGAACCGATCGACGCCTGCGCCGGCACCGCACCGCCGGCACCGTCCCCGGTATTCCCGCTTGCATGCTGATAAGCGGCCGTCATGTAGACATCCGTACGCTTCGACAGGTTGTAGTCGGCACCGACCGATGCCTGGTGGTAGTGCGCCGCGGTGTCGCCGCCCGACTTCGTGAAGCTGTAGCCGACCCCGACGAGCAGCGCCGCGGACGCCTGATAGTTCAGGAAGCCCTGGGCGGTGTTGTAGTGTTCGTTCTTCGCGAACACCGATGCGCCGTCGCGTCGATATTGGGCGTTGCTGTAGCCGGCGCCCACGGTGAACGCACCGATCACATACTGGCCGGCCACGCGAGCGATGCCGATGGAATGGGCCGTCTGGTAGCCGGTATTGATCGCGCCGTCGAACGTGCCGTCCGATGTGCTCGACCATGTCGTGCGACTGCCCGTGACGGGATTCGCGTTGGCTGCATAGAAGTAGCCGCCGGCGAGGCTCAGCGGACCGTTGGCGTACGACACGCCGGCCGAATACGACTGC
The DNA here is from genome assembly GCF_905339895.1 of Burkholderia sp. BCC1988. NCBI lineage: Bacteria > Pseudomonadati > Pseudomonadota > Betaproteobacteria > Burkholderiales > Burkholderiaceae > Burkholderia > Burkholderia sp. BCC1988. The sequence goes on along the minus strand of NZ_CAJPHA010000031.1, from coordinate 48,543 downwards.
TTCGAGCCGGTGCTGCCCGCGACACCGCCCAGCGAGTACATCGCCTCGAACTGGAGTCCGGCGATGACGGGCGACGTGTATTTGACCGCGTTGTCGACGCGGAAGCTGTTGTCGTAGTTGTCGACATCACCGGCGGTGGCGAACACGCTGCCGAAGTAGTTGTCGGCGGTAATCGGCTGCACGAGGTCGATCAGCGGATCGTATTGGCGACCGAGCGTGAGCGAGCCATACTGGTTGCTGGTCAACCCGACATAGGCCTGGCGGCCGAAAATGCGGCTGCCCTGACCGAGGCCGCCCGTACTCGGATTGAAACCGTTTTCCAGCTGGAAGATCGCCGCCAGGCCGCCGCCGAGATCTTCCGAACCCTTGAGCCCCCAACGACTGCCCGACAGATTGCCGGCGCTGCTGTTGCCGAGCGCCCAAAGGTTCTTGCCGCCATCGGCGTTGCGCACGTACGTGAGCGACGTGTCGATCGTCCCGTAAAGCGTCACGCTCGACTGCGCGTGGGCTACGCCGCCCATCGCGACCGACGCGATCGCAAGGACAGGAAAAAATGCGTGTTTCATGGTCTCTCCTTTTGCAAGCATGCCTGCGTTCAAATGAGCGGAAGCAGACTACATCGAGAGATTTCTAGTGCGAAATTAAAATGGCGAGGTGTCTCCAAAAAATAACGGAGAGTGATGCATTTCGGTTCGTACAGGCTGGTCGAATTGACGATGTCTTTGATCGAAGTGGAGTGTGCGGAGAGAAGGGAGGGTGATTTTTTTCGATGAATAAATGAGGGTGCAGCGGGTAACATAGTCGTGATACGCCAATGATTTGATTTAATCGGACTTCATGGATTTTTTGGAGCGATTTTCGACTTTATTATTGGCGAGTCCGGGGCGAGCCGGCGCGGAGTCGGCACTCTCGTTCGTCGTGCGGCCTCATCGTCCGGGGTATGTGCCGACTCTTCGGGAAACCGTGCCGAGGCGTATCGAAAGATCCGGAGCGAGACGTGCGCGGAGTCGGACCGGCAAGGAAACCGCATCGAGTGATGGTGGTGCAGACACGCTCATTTCCGAGGCTGGGGTGCAGTGCATTCTGCATGCTTTGTCTACAGGCGCTGCGGTATTAACTCATGGTTGTTCCGCAAGCGACAGCATCCGGGAAGGAAGGCGTTTTCAAACTGGGTGCCACATCGGAAAATTCCGGTTATGGGCGTTGCAGACGCAGGAATCAATTGCCGGAAAATTCGAAGACGATGGCGAACCGATAATCGCTGCACGATGAGCGAGATCGATGTGCGGGTCGACCGTTCAATCGAATGGTGTATGTAAAGCCTGTTCGACGACGCTTCACAGCGAGAGCAATCATCGCGACCGAAGTCATGCCGGCAGGAATTCGATTCCCGAGCGTGATTGGTTGAGGCGAGCGCCGCCAAGCGTCGGATGTCAACGCGCACGTTGTACGATTACACCCGTGACAATTCGTTTTCCTTAGCGATTGGCAGGGCGATATCTCCGATTCGCGAGTTGCCGCATGCGCCTTCGAGCGATCGACGACCCGGCAAGCATCACGATCGGCCGGCGGCAGAGTCGCATGTTCCGGAAACCGATGGCCCCGGTGATGTGACGCGCGGGCCGTGGCGCACGTCGGGTTTGATGTTACGAAATATTCGGGCATTCCCAGTCGCGCGGATTTATCTGCCGAAATTCGGCTATCATCGGCAAATAATATTTCGAATGCATCTGGAAGAATTTACTTAATATAGGCAAACGTTAAAGCGCTTGCCATCTATGATTTTTTCGTATCGCGCTTGCATGGTAAAGCTTGCAAGGTAATATCCCCTCCCGCAGAGGGAGGCATTGCGCATATTTTTTTGTCTCATCCCCTCCAGCCGTCGAGGCGGCGGACAACGCGAACGCGTCGATTCCTTATGACCAATGCTGTAAGGATCTGTAAGGAACTGAACGCATGTTCTATTTCCGGAGTGAAACATGCACTGCTCGTTGTGTTGCAAAAATGTTTCGTCAATGATCTGGATCAAATCTCCATGACTTTGTGCCGTCACGCCAGCTCCTATTCCTGATTATCAACAAATAATTGGTTCCATATCATCGCCTTGACTGATTCCGTCAACAATGAGGCGGGATCGGACACCGACGGATCGGCCGACGATTTAGCCGCATATGATGCGCTGCAGAAAATGCAAAAAATTGTTAAGAGGCCGAGATGATGCAAATAGCGCCGAACGAAACGACTACGGGGTTCAGAGTGAGTGGTGACCGGGGAAGAAGCGTCGGTCGTCGGCGGGACAGCGTCATCATCCTGCTGCTCGACGGATTTTCGATCATGCAAATGGGCCGGCTGGCCGCGGTATTCGAACTTGCAAATCAGCTCGAAGGCGTGAACGTCGCGTTTGCCGATCGCTATGAATTGCGGCTTTATTCCAGTCACGGCGGTGCCGTTCGTTCGTCGTCGGGTGTACAGATCTGGACGGAAGCGGCTCGTCCGCTCGATGCGAGCAGTGTGCAGGCCATGTTCGTGCTCGGTGGACAGGGGCGGGCAAGCGGCCTCGACGATGCGTTCATCAGCTGGTTGCAGCATGCCCATCAGCGCGCCCGCGTGGTCAAGGGCGACAATGCCGGCGCCGAAATGCTGACGGCGATTCGCCTGAACCAGAAAGTTCCGGAAGTCGTGCCACAGGCGGTGCTTGCCGTTGGCGGTACGGGCGAATCGGGGCCATCCGACGACGATGGCGAAGGCATGTTCGCGGCCGCGTTGTCGATCGTCGTGCGTGACGCCGGCTACGAAGTCGCGCAAGAGATCGTTTCGTACATGATGCCGGGGGCGAACCGGAAATTTGCGAGCGTCCTGTTCGGGGCGCAGGAGGCGCGAGCCAGTGAATTGATTCGCGCGGCCGCTCAGCATCTTCGAGCCAACAGTGCGAATCGCATCTCGATCGCCAATGCAGCGCAGGCCGCTGCGATGAGCGAGCGGAATTTCCTGCGGCGCTTCAAGAACGAAATCGGCGTGACGCCAACCGAATTCGTGCTGCGGGTGCGGCTCGAAAAGGCATGCTCCATGCTGGTCGAGACGGATTTGCCCGCCGACAAGGTCGCGCGGCGGGTCGGCCTCGGCAGTGGAGACCGGCTGGCCAAGCTGTTCCGCCAGCATCTGTCGATGTCGCCGACGGAGTATCGCGCGGCCGCTCGGGACAGAATGTTCGCGTCGGTTGGCGGCTCGGACATTCGCAACGGTACATCGTCGCTTTGATGCCCGCGCCGGGCTAACGACCGGCGTCGGGTAGTCGATTTGTCCGCCGGAGCAGCGTTCGCCCGATTTCAGGCGGACGTGCCGAAGTAGGTTCGCGTATTCGAATGGACCGTTTGATCGGCGACGATCTCGTCGGCGGTCGCCCATCGGTAGGCAGTGTGCTGGGCATTCGGCAGCGACACGAGGTCGAACGTGCCGCGGAGCTTGTATCCCATCACCACATAGTGCGTCGAGATGCCCGGTTCGCCGCCAAAGTTGTCATCGTAGAGGTGATCGTAGATGCCGATCAGTTCGGCATCGGCACGCTCCAGACCGCTACATCCGAGTTCGTCGCGCGCGATGCGATTGAACGCATCGTCGAGACGCTCGTTCTTGCGAATCCGGCCGCCCGGCACGAACCAGAAACCCTGCGCGGGACGATTGACACGGTGACCGAGTAGATACGCGCCATCGCCGTTCGAGATGATCAGGTCGATCGCAACGAGCGGGGTTGCGTCGACGACGCGCAAGAAAGTGTCCAGCGGAAGCATGGCGGATGGGCTCCTGGAAGTCTGTCGAAGTGCATCGGCATCGTTGCGCGTTCGAGGCGACTCGGTCACGACGATGACATGCCGGCTTCGTCGATGAGCGAACGTTGAATGTCCGTCTGCACGCATCTCATCATGGCCAGTCGAGATTTCGCTCGTCGGCCAAAACACCGAAGCAATCCGCCAATTGCAGGAAGCAAATCGGGCGTGACGGCGCAATGCCCGTCGAGAAACGTGTGCGCGTGCATCAATACATTTTCATTCGGCCATGATCGTGGTCGAAGCCGCCATTCCGTTTTGAAACGGTCGATTCGACGTTACGCTTTTGTCTGGCCTTTCGAGGAGACGCGTTCACCCCGGAACTCTCCTCGGAATTTTGCCTGCGTGCCGTGTGGCACGCAGGCCTTTTTATTCATCACGGGTCGAGCTGCACGTACGGTGAATGTCAGTCGCCGTCGTTCGAGTCGTGGATCCGCAAGACGATCCGTCTGGCCTGGCTTCGAACATTGCGAAGCAGTGCGAACATTGTTGCACGCGCGTGGTGCTTCGCGTCGCGCGCCATCCGGAGGAAACGTACGGTAACCGGTTGGCGGAATCGTCGGATCAATTGTCATGTCCGGCATGCTGCATTGCAATGTACGCTATCGGCATCGAACCGCGCGCCATCTGATGCGCGGTATCTCGCCGAAAACGGAGCATCGCCGCCATGAACGTCGCGCTTCTTATCTTCTCGAGGATTTGCTTCATCTGGATTCTCGTCTACCTCGTCTTCAGCACCGCGTCCGGCCTTTGGGCCGGCGCACGTCATGGTCAGGGGCTGCTGCTGCTCGAATTTCAGTCGCGCCGGGCCCGCGGCTCGCGTGAGGTGGCGCGAGCTCGAATCTTGAAAAGGATGGCGCTGTCGGCGCTGTTCGCGCTACCCGTGGCGATTGCGTCGCTCGTTGCGAGCGCGGTGATGTCGTAGACGCCCGGCTCGCGTGTGCGTCGTCATGCGGCTGGAGTGAGTACCAGCCGGCTCGAACAAAAAAATACAATGAACTGAAGGGGCGGCGGATTGCTGCATCGCGTCGTCAGCGCGTTTCGCCAGGCGCCGGGCTGGCGGATCCGGGCTAATCGGCTTTGCGCGGCACCCGTGGCCGAATACGACGCATCGATGCAGGCTGATCGTCAACGACGCCGATCGCGTTGCGCCACCGTACTGTCGAGTTCCACGGCCGAATCGACTGATCCACGACGATGCCCGTCTGCACATGATCGTGTCGCACCACATTGCTTGCCGTCGTGATTCATGCACGAAGGTGCCGCGCATCTTGCCGAACGCCTGACCGCCCGTGGGGCGCACCACGACGCTTCGATCACCGAACGACTGCCGTCGGATATCACTCGCTCGTCGTGCGAGCGCCGCTATTTATGCAAGCTCTTCGTCATCCGTTTCGCGGCGGCGAGGTAGTCGAAAAACGCCAACATTTGGCCGATCAGGGAATTCCCGCAGACTAATCCGACGACTGTTTGTTCGAATCGGCCAGTGTTTAAACGCCATTCGGCGCCCTCGGTATGATGCGTCGCAACGGAGTAAAAAACGACGACCGAAGTTGATTGGACTGATTGTCCGAGAGCACGCCATGACGCACACGAGTGTCGATCATTCGGGAGATGAAGCGGCAGCAGATGTTGGGGGAAAGCGGTCACGCAGGAATCGGGATATCGGCGTTGTCGTCTTCGACGGGTTCTCGTTGTTTGCGGCGGGCGCGGTATTCGAGGTGTTCGAAGTAGCCAATGAAATCTATGCGCCGCGCGCGACAGGGCTTCCGCTGTACGACATTCGCTTCTATTCGTCGAAAGGTGGAAACATCGTCTGGTCGTCGGCCATCAGCGTGCGGACATTCGCATGCGATGCGGGCTCGGCGCACGCATTCGATGCGCTCTTCGTCGCGGGTGGCGAAGGTGCGCGGCGCGCGTCGCGCGACGCCCGGGTGATCGACTGGTTGCGGATCGTGCTGCCGAAGGCGGGCATGGTCGAGACGATCGGCGAAGGCAGGATGTTGATCGATGCGGCGCTGAATGGCTCGCACGTGATCGACGCAGTGGATGCGGTGCGCGTGGGTCGCGGCGGCTACGAGCCGGCAAGAGCCGCATTGGCGCTCATCGAACGTGACCTGGGTGGCGACGCGGTGCGAGGCATTGCGGCGCGGCTCGCGCTGAGCGACGCATTCGAGCCGGCCGAGCAGGAGGGTGAAGTGCGCAATGGCACGCCTGCCGATCGGATCCGCGCGACGGCGAGCTGGTTGCGCAAGAACTGTGGAAGAGCCATATCCGTCAGCGATGCAGTGCGGGTTGCTGCAATGAGCGAACGGAACTTCCTGCGGCATTTCAAGCAGGAAATCGGCGTGACGCCGTCCGAATTTCTGCTGCGGGTTCGCCTGGAGCGCACGGTGCAGATGTTGATGGAAACCGACTTGCCGATCGGCACGATCGCGCGGCAATGCGGGTGGGGGAACGGTGATCGACTGGCCAAGATTTTTCGGCGACACCTCGACGTGACACCCTCGGAATACCGGTTCCAGGCGCGCTCGGGCCAGACGGAACTGGAGTTGTAGAGAAGGCTGGATAAGCTTCGGCGAAGGGACGGAGCTCATTCCCGGATTTTCAGATCGAATTATTGCCTGAGAGAATAGGAGTGCAGATTATGTCGGCATCCATCGAAACAGAGGGCGGCGAAACAGGACCGGTCGGCTCCGGTCGCGGCGACGCAGTCGACGTGAAGGTCAGCGTCGCGCCCGTCGTTCTCGCGGGCGGATCGGGGTCGCGCTTGTGGCCCATGTCGCGCGAACAGTATCCGAAGCAGTTGATCGGCGTACTGGGTGCGGATTCTCTGCTTCAGGCAACCGTCCAGCGCATGACGGGTTTTTCGATCGAAGCAGGCGATGTAGCGGCGCCCATCGTCGTTTGCGGCGACGAGCATCGTTTCGTCACGGCGGAGCAGCTTCGCGCCAGCGGGCTCGATGCCCGCGTCATCGTCGAGCCGGCCCGGCGCGATACGGCGCCCGCACTGACGCTGGCGGTCGCTGCCGCCAGTGCGGACGGGAAGGACGCGATCGTCGTCGCGATGCCGGCCGATCACGCCATTGCCGATACCGCCGCGTTTCATCGTGCGATCGCACTCGCGGTGGAGCACGCGCGGCGCGGCGCGATCGCGACGCTTGGCGTGCCGCCGACCCGGCCCGATTCGGGGTTCGGCTACATCAAGATCGGCGAGGCCCTTGGCGCCGGTGCGCACCGCATCGAGCGATTCGTCGAGAAGCCGGCCGCCGAACTCGCGGCGCAGTACGTCGAATCGGGCTCGTACTGGTGGAACAGCGGCATTTTCGTCGTGCGCGCGAGCGTTTGGCTCGACACGTTGCGCACGCTCCAGCCCGATATGCACGCCGCATGCCTCGCGGCACATGTGGACGGCAAGCACGATGGTCCTTTCTTCCGGCCGCATGAGGATGCCTTTCTCAAGTCGCCGTCGGATTCGATCGACTACGCGGTGATGGAACGCCTCGTGTCCGACACGAGCCTGGTGGAGGGCGTGGTCGTGCCGCTCGATGCGGGCTGGTCGGATCTCGGCTCGTGGGATGCGGTTTGGGAGGCGCTCGACAAGGATGCGGACGGCAACGTCGGGCGCGGCAAGGTCGTGTTCGAAGGTGCGACGTCGAGCTTCGTGCATTCGGAAGGGCGGCTCGTCGCATGTGTCGGCATGACCAATGCGGTGGTGGTCGAAACCGCCGACGCGGTGCTGGTGGCGGACCGCTCGCGCGTCCAGGACGTGAAGGGCCTCGTGAACCGGATCCGCGCGCAACAGGCGCCGGAAGCCGACACGCACCGGAAGGTGCGCCGCCCGTGGGGCTACTACGACTCGATCGATCACGGCGCCCGATTCCAGGTGAAGCGCATCGTCGTGCATCCGGGCGGACGGTTGTCGCTCCAGCTGCACCACCACCGTGCCGAGCACTGGATCGTCGTGAGCGGAACTGCGCTCGTTACCCGCGGCGACGAGCAATTCATGCTCGGCGAAAACGAGTCCACCTTCATTCCGCTTGGTGTGACGCATCGGCTCGAGAACCCGGGAAAGTTGCCGCTCGAGCTCATCGAAGTCCAATCGGGATCGTATCTCGGCGAGGACGACATCGTGCGGTTCGACGATACGTACGGGCGTGCGTAATGCCCCGATTCGACTGTGATCGTTGGCGTCAGACGGGAGATTGAAATGTTCGGTCTACAAGGCTTGATGGCTCGACTCGTGGATATCGCGTTGATCGTCGCCGGCTCGTTGCTTGCGTCGCAATTTCGCTATCAGACGGTTTCCGAGGGGCACTTCGACAGCGCACTCGTCACGTTCGCGATCGCGTTCACGCTGGTGCTGTTTCCGGTATTCGGCGTGTACGAATCGTGGCGGGGACGGTCGATGCTGAGGTTGAGCGGGAAGATCTCGCTCGCGTGGCTCGTCGTTCAGGCGTGCGGGATCGTGTTGATGTTCTCGCTCCATCGCTCGGACGTGATTTCCAGGCTGTGGTTCGTGTACTGGACCGCGATGACGGGGGGCGCACTGATCGCGTCGCGAATCGGCACGCATCTGTTTTTGCGCAGTGTTCGTCATGCGGGCATCAACCTGCGCAGTGTCGCGGTTGTAGGACACGCTCAGCACTGCCAACAGGTGGTTCGAAACATCGAGGAGTCGCCGGCGAGCGGATTTCGGCCGGCGGCTGTATTCGACCTGCGCCCCGTTACCGCGAATGCCTCGCATCGCTTGCCGGTATTCACGGAGCTCGATGCGTTCGCGCAGTTCGTCCGGGAGAACGGTGTCCAGGAAATCTGGCTCGCGCTGCCTTTGTCGGAGGAGGCGACCGTTCTGCGGTTCGTCAATACGTTCGGCGACGATCTCGTGAACATCCGCTTCATTCCCGACGTGCGCAGCGTCGCGCTGTTCGACGGCGCGATGATCGACCTCATCGGCGCGCCGGCGATCAATCTCGTGGCGTCGCCGCTTCCGCGTCATGCAATGTGGCAGAAGGAGGTGTTCGATCGCCTGTTCGCCGCAGTCGCGCTGGTGGCGCTGCTGCCGCTGATGGTGCTGATCGCCATCGCGGTGAAGTTGTCGTCGCGCGGGCCGGTGTTCTTCAAGCAATACCGCAAGGGTGCGGACGGGCGCAAGTTCCAGATCCTGAAGTTCCGCACGATGCGCGTGCACGCCGAACAGGCTGGCGTAGTCACGCAGGCGACGAAGAGCGACTCGCGCATCACCCGTGTGGGACGCTTTCTCAGGCGAACCAGTCTCGACGAGCTGCCGCAGTTTCTTAACGTGCTGCGCGGGGAGATGTCGGTGGTCGGGCCGAGGCCGCATGCGATTGAGCACGATCGGCTTTATCAGAAAGTCGTCGACGGGTACATCCATCGTTATCGGATCAAGCCGGGGATCACCGGATGGGCCCAGGTGAACGGGTATCGCGGGGAAACCGATCGTCTCGAGAAGATGCAGAAGCGTGTCGAGTATGACCTTTATTACCTGCGGAACTGGTCGTTCGCGCTGGATATGCGGATCGTGTTGGCGACGGTGGCGAAGGGGTTGGTGAATGCGAATGCTTATTGAGCGGTGATGGAAGTCGATGCAGGTACATGCAGTTCAACAAGAACCGGGGAAGATCTGATGGGATGTTTCTGGCGAGGGCCCGACGAGTCGACGAAGCGGATTCGTCGAAACACTGCCCGAATCATGGCTGCGGCGGCAGCTAGCACGATGTTGGCGGGCTGCGGCATCGCGCCTGGGATGCGCATGGCGTCGCCTGCGACGCTGCCTGTAGCGAGTGGCGATGCGCAGACGCCGCAAAAAGATGTCGACGTACCTATTACCGATATCAACCTTAATCTGATTCGGCAATTGCGGGATGCGGACGCCAATGCCGGCGACAGTCGGATTCTCAGCCTGATCGGCAAGCCACCGCCATATACGCTCGGTGTCGGCGACGTGCTGCAGATCACGGTTTGGGACCATCCGGAATTGTCCGGCGCAGTGGCGACGCAGACGCAGAGCGCGGTTCGTCCGGCAGATCCGGCATCTGGCTTCGTGATCAGCGAGGACGGTAACCTGACATATCCATATGCCGGAACGATGCATGTGATCGGACTTCGTGTCGACCAGGTGCAGGCGAAGCTCTACGAGCGACTCGCGTCGGTCTTCAAGCGGCCGCAACTGACGGTTCGTATTGCGTCGTTCCGATCGCAGCAGATTTATGTTGACGGTGAAGTGCATACGCCTGGCCCGCAGGCGATCAGCGACATTCCAACGACTTTGTACGACGCCGTCAGTCGAGCGGGCGGCTTTTCTCAGACAGCGGACCAGAGCCGAATGGTGCTGGTCCGGAATGGAACAACTTATCCGATCAATTTTCCGCAGCTGCTCGCACAAGGGAAGAACCCGGCAAGCATCATGTTGAAGAGTGGCGACCTGCTGCGCGTCGTGTCTCGTGACGACAACGGCGTCTATGTGATGGGCGAAGTGTCGAAGCCCGCAACTGCTATCCCGATGCGTAACGGGAAGCTGTCGCTGAGCGATGCGATTTCCCAGGTCGGCAGTCTCAACAGTGCGACGGCCGACGCCGCGCAACTGTATGTCATTCGTGGGTCCAGTGATACGGCCCCGCAGGTCTTCCATCTGGACGCGCGCTCTCCGGTCGCGATGATTCTGGCGAATCAGTTCGAGTTGCAGCCGAAGGACGTCGTCTACATCGACGGCAACGGGCTGGTGCGAATCAGCCGCGTGTTGAACCTGCTGTTGCCGGCAATCAATGCCGGTCTGTATGGTGCGGTCGCGACGAAATGAAAGCCACGATTCTGGTTGTCTGCGAAGGGAACATCTGTCGAAGCCCAATGGCGCAAGGCCTGTTGGCTTCAAAGCTGTCGACCATGCGCATCGTATCGGCGGGCCTGAGTGCATTGTCCGGCAGACCCGCAGATTCGACGGCGGTCGAGTTGATGGCCGAGCGCGGCATCGACATCAGCGGCCATATCGCATCGCCGGTGAACCTGCAATACGTGCGCGACGCCAGCTTGGTGCTCGCGATGACGATGGAACAAAAAAGGAGGCTTGAAGAGGGTTATGCCTTTGCCAAGGGCAAGGTGTTTCGTCTGGGGGAAAGCAACGGCGAAGACGTGATCGATCCGTATCGACAGGATCGCGCCGTATTTGAAGCGTCGATCGCTCAGATCGAGCATTACGTGTCGAGCTGGATCGACACAATTATTCGAATATTTCATTGATCGTATGGCCACGATACCCGAAAACCAACTCAACGACGCTGCTGCAGGCGACGCCGTCCGTTTGGCAGACTATCTCGTCGTCCTTGCCGAGAACTGGCGACTGATCGCCGTCGTCACCGCAATGGGGCTGTTCGTCGGCGTGTTGTATGCGTTTCTATCGCACCCGATCTATCGTGCCGACGCAATGATTCAGGTAGAGGACAACTCGGGATCGGCGAAGGATGCGCTCGGCGAATTGGCGTCCATCTTCGATACAAAGGCGACAGCCGCCGCAGAAATCGAATTGATTCGCTCGCGGATGGTCGTGGGCGAGGCGGTACGACAGTTGCATCTCGATATTGAAGTTCGGCCGCGGTATTTCCCGATCGTCGGTGCATGGTTTGCGAGGCGGACGGGCAGAGATGGTGTTGCCGCACCTATGCTGGGTCTGAAGCGGTTCGCATGGGGTGGGGAGCGCATCGTCGTATCCAAATTCGACGTACCCGATGTGTGGAACCGCAAGGCATTTGTGCTGAAGGCGACGAAAAATCAGTCGTACGAGCTGTACGACGAGGACGCAAATTTGGTGTTGCAAGGAAAGGTCGGCGTCGAGGCAAACGGTGCGCTAAAGGACAAGGGCATGGCGCACATTGTTGTCGAGCAACTCGTCGCGCGCCCGGAGACCGAATTCCAATTGATGCGTACTTCCACGCTCGCGACCATCGACGCGATCCAGAAGTCGTTGACGATCGACGAGAAGACGAAGGATTCCGGGATCATTGGCCTGAAGTTGGACGGTTCTGACAACGCACGGACAACCGAGACCGTCAATGCGATCGCGCGCAACTACGTAAAGCAGAACATCGACCGCAAGTCGGCCGAGGCGGAACATACGCTGTCCTTCCTCGATCAACAGCTGCCGCAGTTGCGCAAGGAGCTCGACAAGGCAGAGGACCGGTACAACGCTTTCCGCAACAAGAACGGTACGGTTGACTTGTCCGAGGAAAGCCGATTGCTGCTGCAGCAGATCGTCGACAACAAAACCAAGCTCCTTGACCTGCAACAACAGCGACTCGGGTTGGCCGAGCGCTTCGCGGCGACGCATCCGTCGATCGCTGCTCTGGATGCACAGATCAAGGCGATGCAGGCGGCGCAGGACACATTGACGCGCCGCATATCGATGCTACCCGACACTGAACAGACGGCGCTCCGACTGTTGCGCGACGTCCGGGTCAACACCGAGCTGTACTCGAACCTACTAAACAGCGCACAACAACTGAAGATCGTGAAAGCCGGCCAGGTCGGTAACGTTCGCGTGGTCGACTATGCGGAACTCGCGGAGCGGCCTTTCCGGCCCAATCGCCCAGTCGTCGTGGCGCTTGCCACTGTACTTGGTCTGTTCGCAGGCGTGATCGCCGCATATGTGCGCAAGGCATTGTACGGCGGCGTCGAGCACTCGGAGGAAATCGAGTCGATTGGCCTGCCGGTCTACGGCGTGGTGCCGCACAGTGAGAAACAACGGCAGATCCATCGCGGTTTGCAAGTCAGTAATGCAGACGCACGCGTGCTTGCAGTAGAGGCGCCAACCGACGTCGCAATTGAAGGCGTGCGCAGCCTGCGCACGGCGCTGCAGTTTGCACTTATCAATGCAGAAAACAACATCGTGATGGTGACCGGGTCTCGCCCGGAAGTCGGCAAGACGTTCATCTCATCGAACCTGTCGGCGGTATTGGCTGCGACCGGAAAGCGTGTCCTGCTCATCGACGCCGACATGCGGCGCGGTGACGTGCATACGTACTTCGGATTGAAGAGGCGGTCGGGCCTGTCCGATGTGATCAGTGGTGCCGCGCTCGACAGTGTGATCGTCCGCGACATCGTGCCGGGACTCGATGTGCTGCTCAACGGGATGTCGCCACCGAATCCGTCCGAACTCCTGATGAGCGAACAGTTCCGCGCGTTGCTTGACTACGGTTCTCGTCACTACGACATCGTGATTGTCGATACGCCGCCGGTGCTTGCGGTCACGGATTGCGTGCTGATCGGCAAGCATGCGGCGACGACGCTGCTGGTCGTGCGTCACGGCTTCCATCCGTTGTCCGAGATCCGGGAGAGCGTCAAGCGACTCCGGAACGGTGGCGTGGTCGTGAAGGGAGCGCTGTTTACCGACGTACCACAGCGACGGGTTGGATACGGAACGTACTACGCCGGCTACTACGGTTACGAGAGCAAAGCCAGCTGAAGCTTTCTGAAGGCAATTGAAACCATTACGGAATTGGGTGAGGAAAACAACATGGACCGCAAAGTTGCGTTGATCACAGGTGTGACCGGCCAGGACGGCTCGTATCTTGCCGAGCTGTTGCTGAACAAAGGCTATCAGGTGCACGGCATCAAGCGCCGCTCGTCGCTGTTCAACACGGATCGCATCGATCACCTGTACCAAGATCCTCACGTCTCTGACGCACAGTTCTTTCTGCATCACGGAGACCTGTCGGACTCGACCAGCCTCGTCAGAATCATTCAGCGCGTGCAGCCCGACGAGATTTATAACCTTGCCGCGCAAAGCCATGTTGCCGTGTCGTTCGAGGAGCCCGAGTACACGGCAAACACCGATGGCATTGGCGCACTGAGAATTCTCGAGGCGATTCGTATCCTCGGGCTCCAGAAGAAGACGCGGTTCTATCAGGCATCGACGTCGGAACTTTATGGGCTCGTCCAGGAAATTCCGCAGAAGGAAACGACACCGTTCTATCCGCGCAGCCCTTACGCGGTGGCGAAGTTGTACGCGTATTGGATTACGGTCAATTACCGAGAGGCATACGGCATCTACGCGTGCAACGGCATTCTGTTTAATCACGAGTCGCCCGTGCGGGGGGAGACGTTCGTGACGCGGAAAATCACGCGTGCAATTGCTCGTATTGCGGTCGGTCTGCAGGATTGCCTGTACCTCGGAAATCTATCCGCGCTGCGTGACTGGGGGCACGCGCGTGACTATGTCGAGATGCAATGGCTCATGTTGCAGCAGCAGCAGCCGGAAGACTTCGTGATCGCCACGGGCGTGCAGTACAGCGTGCGCGATTTTGTTCAGACTGCGGCGGCCGAAGTTGGCATCACCGTCCGGTTTGAGGGACAGGGTGTCGATGAGATCGGCGTCGTCGAAGCGGTCGACGACAAAGAAAGCAAAATTGCTGTCGGCGATGTAATCGTCCGCGTTGATCCGCGCTATTTTCGTCCAACGGAAGTCGAAACCCTCCTCGGGGACCCGTCGAAGGCTCATGAGAAGCTGGGTTGGAAGCCCGCGACACCGTTTTCGCAGCTCGTCCGTGAGATGGTTCATTCCGACCATCAGGCCGCAAAGCGCGATGCACTGATCAAGCTGGCGGGTTTCAAGGCGTTCGAATACAACGAGTGAGCGCGATGACTACCACTAAACGAATCTTCGTCGCCGGTCATCGTGGCATGGTCGGTTCAGCGATTGTCCGGCTGCTTGAAATGCAGGGGAAAGTGGACGTCGTGACGCGATCGCGAAGCGAACTGGACCTTATCAACCAGCATGCGGTAGAAACGTTCTTCCGAGAGAACAAAATCGACGAGGTGTATCTCGCTGCCGCGAAGGTCGGCGGGATCCTGGCGAATAGCTACTATCCGGCCGACTTCATCTACGAGAACGTGATGATGCAGTCTAACGTCATCCACCACGCGTACAAGGCAGGGGTGAAGCGCTTGCTGTTTCTTGGGTCATCCTGCATCTATCCGAAATTCGCAGAGCAGCCGATACGCGAAGACTACCTGATGACGGGAAAGCTTGAACCGACGAACGAGCCGTACGCGATCGCGAAGATTTCCGGCATCAAGATGTGCGAAAGTTACAGTCGACAATACGGCGTCGACTATCGCAGCGTCATGCCGACCAATTTGTATGGCCCGGGCGATAATTACCATCCGGATAACAGTCACGTGATCCCGGCGTTGTTGCGGCGCTTTCACGAGGCGAAAGTCGATCAGTTACCGGTCGTGCGCGTCTGGGGATCAGGTAAGCCGCTTCGCGAGTTCCTGTATGTGGACGATCTGGCCGCGGCATCGGTGCTCGTGATGGAGTTGACTTCCGACCAGTACCGAAACATCACCGATCCGATGGAATCCCACATCAACGTCGGAACTGGCATGGATACCACGATTGCGGATCTGGCCACCCTGATCGCGGATGTCGTTGGTTATTCGGGCGCGCTCGAATTCGACACGTCGAAGCCTGATGGTACGCCGCGCAAGCTCTTGGACGTTTCGAAGCTTAGGTCGATCGGCTATGTACCGCAAATGGCGTTGGCCGACGGCTTACGGCGTGCCTATGACGACTTCCTGCATTCGGCGTACCGGAAGTGACATGCTTGCTACTCTCAGGAATCAGATCAGGAAAAGCAAGCTGCGGTCGTCATCGGTGTTGTCCGGGGTCGTCGCAAACATCTTCAACCAGGGCATCACAGTCATCATTCAGCTCGCTTCGCTGCCGATATTCCTGCATTTCTGGGGAGCAACCCGCTATGGCCAGTGGATCGTCATCTCCGCGGTACCCGCGTATTTCGCAATGTCCGACATTGGTATCGTCTCGGTCGCGATCAACAAGATCGGTATGTTTCATGCGCGGGGCGAGGTCGAGCAGGCAAATATCACGCTGCAAAGCGCGTTCGCGGGCGTAACAGGGCTAGTAGTGCTCGGAACGCTGACGGGCGCTGCGTTTGTGTTCCTGTTCGATTCGGACACGCACGGCGAACCCTGGGCTCTGTTGCTGTTAGTGACGACAGCGTTGCTAAATTTGTATTCAGGTCTGTTCGATGCTTCCTTTCGCGTGATTGACCGTTATGCGGCCGGGGTGTTCCTGCTTTCATTTGCTCGCCTCGGTGAATGGCTGGCCACTGTCGTGTGCGTTGCCTCGGGGGGCGGGATCGTCGCCGCAGCCGCGGCAGCGTGCGGCGCACGCGCCGTAATCCAGCTCGCGATCCTGTTCGGCCTAAAGCGCTCGGACAGTAATCTGAAGTGGGGTTGGTCGAAGAGCTCGTTTGCTGAACTGCGGTCGCTTCTTCCACAGGGCGCAGCGTTTCTCGGGTTCCCGCTCGGTAATGCGTTGAGTATCCAGGGAATGACTCTGGTGGTCGGCCATTTTATCGGCATGCGCGAAGTCGTTGTCTTCAATGCGTATCGCACGCTGTCGAGATCGATCACGCAACTCATCACTACAGTCAGTCGCGCCGTATGGCCGCGTTTCTCGAACCTTTACGCGCGAGGACAACATCGTGAGGCGACGGCACTGCGCAGAAGAGCCGAGGCCAGTGTCGCGATCGCCGCCGCAGTGACCTTCGTGTTGTTAGTCGCCTTCAGCCGCCCGTTGATCGAGTTCTGGGGACGTGGCAAGTTGCCATACCAGCCGATCGTTCTTGTCTGCCTGCTTTCGGTCGCCGTGGTTACGTCACTGTATCAGGTGAAGTTGGTTGCCTTGATGGCGACGAACCGTCACACCGGCGTGTCGGTTCAGTTCTGCGTGATTTCCGCCATAGCGGTAGGCGCCGGCTGGGTGCTGTCCGCCTTTGTCGGAATGACGGGCCCGATCACGGCGGTTGTCATCGCGGAGATCGCGATTTTCATGTCAGTCACACGGGCGTTTCGCGTCATGACGGCGGGAGGGTTCTAACGCGATGAAATACTTGTGGATCCATCGAGAGCGTCCTCGCCTTGGGTCGCGTCGCTGGTTGGTGGTTTGGGCAAAGCGCGCACTGATGTTGCGCCGCCTGGTTCGGCTTGCACTGATCCAGGCACGGCTGCGCGTGAACGGCGTGAAAATCGGAGAGCTATCGGTGCTTTATCGCTTCAGGATCCAGGGATCGCCAGCTCGGATAAGCATCGGTTCACACTGTTTCGTCTCCGAGAACGTGATGATGGCGGCGCATGACAGGATCACAATCGGGTCCCGCGTCGTGATCAACGACGGGGTCAATATCCTGACGGCGTCGCATGCACTCGACGATCCGCACTGGCGCATGTACTCCCGCGAAGTCCGGATCGACGATTACGCATGGATTGCAACCAATGCGACCATTCTTCCCGGCGTCCATGTCGGAACCGGCGCGGTGATCGGGGCCGGTGCGGTTGTGCGCTCCGACGTCGCGCCTTACACAGTTGTGGTCGGCAACCCAGCGACTCCTGTTGCCAGACAGCGAGTTCAGAGACTGACCTACGACCCAGCGCTGTTCAGTGCGCCCTTCGAGGCTTGGGTGGGGACTAATAATCAGACGAAGCTGGAAGGCGAGTATGGGAAATGATGTTCTCGTTGCTCATCCGTACAAGCACCACGCGTTCGAATTGGGCGCGGCGATCGCGGAGGCCGGACGGAATGTGCAGTTCGTGACGCCGTTTTACAGCAAGGGGTTGACCGCATTGCTGTCCCGACTTCCAATGAATGCCGGTCGCCGCGCGAGCGGCTATGCACATCCGGGGCTGCCCGCGTCGAACGTGCGTTGCCCGCTTGCGGCAACACTATTGCGTGCTGCGCTGGGTACAACGCGGCCCGCCGCCTTTCGCGATGCGTTTGACCGGATGACCGCGCGCTACGTTCTGGAGTCCGCAGGTCGATTCGAGTGGCTTGTGACGTTGCAGGACTACATGCCCCGAACGGTCGATGCCGCAGTGCAGGTTGGCGTTCGAATCTGGTCCGACCAGATCCTGAACCAGACGGATGGCGCGATGGCTCGTATCGCAGCCCACCATCGTGTTCTCGGACTGCCCATCCCGGACCACGACGAATCGAAGAACGACGCGATCCTGCAGAAAGCGCAAGTGATCACGGTACCGTCAACGTACTATGAGCGTTCGTTGTTGAGCGGCGGTATTCCGCCGGGTGACATCTACAAGATTCCGTACGGCGCTTTTTTTGAGCCGCAACACGCGGTCCCACACACCGCCGCTCGCGAGCGGCAAGAATTCCGTGTCGTCGCGCGCGCGAATACGATCCGCAAGGGCGGACATCTCCTGTTGTCCGCCATCGAGTCCTGGGGCGAGCGCTGGGTGGCGGCACTCGGCGGCGGCACCATGCTGGTCAGCGTGCTGGGGGAACTGACACCTTCCCTCGTCGGGAAATTAAGCGCGCTCGCCATCCCACGGAACGTGAGGATCACTCACGGTACGATTCCGCATAATCTAGTTGGAGAACTATATGGAAATGCGGACCTTTTCGTTATGCCGTCGCTGTCCGAGTCGCTGTCGCTCGCGTGCCTCGAGGCGTTGAGTTTTGGCCTGCCGCTGGTCGTGACGCCCTATACGGGAATCGAAGACGTTGCGGGTGTGTGCGGATTCGTGGTGGAGGACAGCATGGATAGTCTCGGCGAAGGCATTCTCGAGGCGATCGCGTCGCGCCAGCAGTTTCCCGGCATGAGTATACGCGGGCGGGCGCTCGTACGGGACGTCTACAACTGGCAGCGATACCGGCGACTGATGAAAGACATGATCGAAGCGAGGATGTGATGCGGCGGTCCCATTATTTTGCGTATGTCGTCGCCTTGCTGTTCGTGGTCGGGATGGCGCAGTATGCGCCGCTGGCGATCGATTCGATCATTCGCGGAAATGTCCAATTATGGACGGTCGATTCCGGCGCACTGGATGGCGCGGGCCCGACTCGCTACCTCAAGGATCTGTTCGTATTCGGGTTCGGCGTCTATTGGCCTATCGTCATACTGCGGAGAAGACAGACCGTCGAAATTTCGAAGATCTGCTCGTTCTACTTCGCCTGGATCGCAACGCTCGTATCCATTGGTCTGATCGCCTTCGTGGCCGAACTTAGTCCGGCGTTTTTCCTGCCAGCTGGTATCCGCTGGGTGATGCTTCTCCACTGTTCGTTTGGGTTGTTTCTCTTCTCGCGGGATTTCCCGCGGACGCCGGCGGTTCAGCGCACGCTGATCGTGCTGCTGTTGGTGCTCGGCATGCTCAATGTCTATGTCGCAAATAAGCAGGCGTCGCTGGGCGCGTCGCTATCGCACGTCGTATTGGTGCAAGGTCGTGTGACGGGATTGTTCAGCAATGCCGGAATCGCCGGGATGTTCGGTCTTGCACTCGCAATCTTCTCCTTGCTACTCGATCGCGCGCATGCGTGGCAGCGTGTCGCATTGATCGCTTCTGCATTCCTGACCGCTCTGCTATCGGGTACACGATTTGCGGTCTTATCGATTGCGTTGCTAGCTGCCGTGCTTTGCTGGGAACTGATCGCTGAAGGCGCCGAGAGGAGCAAGAAGATGTTGCTCACGGTTTTCATCGTGCCTTTTGCACTGGGTGCCGCTGCAGCCGGCTACGTGTCGCTAATGGCTGCGGCTGGCCGCGGTGACATTGTCGGCTCGCAGCTAGAGAAAGGCGGTCGGATTTCCAACGCGGTGACGACCTTGTCGGATCTGGAGAATGCAGATCTCGACGAGCTGTTTGTCGGACGTGGCCTGGGTATAGGAACCAATACTGCGGTTGGATATCTGCAAGCGAGCGGCATTGATCCGAAACAATTCCGCTTCAACTGGTTGATCGACAACGCGTTCATCACGCTGATTTTCCAGACTGGCATCGCGGGTCTTTTGGTATTTGCGAGTGGCATGTTTGCCTTTCTATGCAAGGTAAAGCCGAAATGGAATCGCTCCCTTAAGGCCCGATACTGGGCGTTGTTGATCATCACGATGGTGACATTCAACGGCGGAAATGTCCTAGAACACTATTTTCTGCTGACGTCGTTCTTCGTAGGCTTCGGAACACTCTTCTGGGGAGACCGTCTGGAGGCGCGCACGGCGGCGACAGTGTCGGCCTATCGAGCCCCTCGCGCGCTGATTGCGGGCGAAGTGAGGCCGCGATGATCGTGTCGCTCAATCGACGGAAACGAAAATTATGATCGTATTCATCGCGGCCTACAGTCCGCCCGACCGAATCGCCCATACCAGCCTGGGCGCGGTTAGAAAGATCGAGTTTTTCCTCGGACTGCTGGGACGCTTGTCGCGCGATGTACTGCTGGTCAATACAGCGCATAACGAAAGCGCTTGGCAGGAGCGCCGTGTGCGCGAGTGGACTCTGGCCGGCTCCCGCATCCGTGAGATATCGCTGCGTACGTATCCGGTTCGGCCGGTCGGAAAGATGCTTAATCTGCTTGAAGTGAATGCCATCGTCCGAGAGATTGGGCGACATGGCAAACCATCGTTGATATGGATATACAACCCATACGCACTCGAATCGATGCTTGCAAGAGCGTTGCATCGCCGATACGGAAAGGGTGTTGTCCTGGAGTTCGAGGACTGGGTGCTGGCGAGACGCACGATGCATCCGAAATCGACTCTCGACTGGATGGCATGGCGTTATGTGTTACCGAAGCCGGTGCTGTGCCTCGCCGTCAACAAGGCGCTGCAGAGCCGAGAAGCCGAGCGAAGTGGTTGTCGAACGATGCTATGCCCCGGTGTGGTTTCGCGGAAACTGACGATTGCATGCGCGCAGCGCGCGCCGTTTTCGGACCCGACGCGGGGAAAGATCGTTGTTGGATATTTCGGGAGTCTCAACGCTGAAAAGGGAGCGGGGAAGGTGCTGGCGCTGGCGGAATATGCTGATCCCACGCTCGAGATCCATGTATGCGGAGCTGGTCCGCTGTCCGGCGCGTTCGAGGCTGCAGCGCGGCGTTCCAGCACATTAACCTTCCACGGAGTTCTCCCCGATGACCAGTTATTCGAAAGGATCTCCGCATGCGATGTGTTGCTCAACCTTCATAGTCCGATCGAGAAGATGAGCGGTGGCGTATTTCCGTTCAAGGTCATGGAGTATGTCGCGTCAGGGCGGCTAGTGCTGTCGACATCTCTGCCGGACATAGGAATCAGTGAGATTACCGACGCGCTGCACGTCGTCGGAGATGATCTTTCTACACTCGTTGAGCTACTGCGAAACGCGGCCGAGTTGTACGGAGCAAGCCGAAATGCCATCAAACGAGCGCAATCGCGTGCCGAAACGATGTTCGGCGAGCACGGAATGGAAGATGCGGTCAGGCGCTTGCTAAATGCATAGTGGAATATTGTGTAAATTGATATGCGATGACTAATCGAGGTGGGCGATTGAGGCTTCTTCATGTTATTTCGTCGATCGATGCAACCGGAGGCGGCCCGATCGAAGGTGTGACGCGTCTGGCGGCACAAGTCAAACTGCTGGGGCACAGCATCGATATAGCGTGTCTGGACGACGATGAGCGGGATGCGCCGAGCAACGGTCCGTTTGGTCGAGTGATTCGCCTGGGAAAGGGCAAGGGAAAATACGGCTTCAATCCAAAATTGACCCGATGGCTAGAGGAGCACGCGTCAGAGTACGACGCGGTTGTGGTGAATGGCCTCTGGCAGTTTCACGGCGCTGCGGTACGGGCGGCATTAAGTCGCTGCACGATCCCGTACTTTGTGTATTCGCACGGCATGCTGGATCCATGGTTCAACAAGGTTTATCCGATCAAGTACCTGAAGAAGTTGCTGTACTGGCTCGTAATCGAGCGAAGGGTGGTGAATCACGCGAAATCGATCGTTTTTACGAGTGAGACGGAGCGTGTGCTCGCGCGCACGTCGTTTCCGCTGTACCGTGCGAACGAAGCCGTGACGGTCTACGGTACCGCGCCACCGCCGGTTGCCGAGCCTGGCCGCCATTTGCCCGACACAGGGAAGTCGGCGGACTCGAGGAAGATCATCCTGTTTCTCGGACGTATTCACGAAAAGAAGGGTTGCGATCTGCTGGTGAGCGCGTTCGCGGCACTAGGAGCGTTGCGGAGCGAGTATCGATTGATAATTGCGGGGCCCGACGAAAGCGGGTTAGTAGAACGGCTGTGTGCTGAAGCTGTCCGCCTTGGAATTGATCGGGACATCACATGGGCTGGCATGGTGACTGGGCGCGACAAGTGGAACCTGATGTACTCTGCCGACGTGTTTTGCCTGCCGTCGCATCAGGAGAACTTCGGTATCGCCGTGGCGGAGGCATTAGGGTGTGGCGTACCGGTGCTGATTACCGACAAGGTAAATATCTGGCGCGAGATCATTGAATATGGAGCCGGGTACGCGGCAAGCGACACGGTGGAAGGCGTGACCGAGGTGCTCCGGAACTGGGTGAATACGACGGATGCGACCAAGCAACTGATGCGTGAGAGAGCGCTCGCGTGCTTCAACGAGAAGTTCCATATCGAACAGGTCGCGTTAAGCTATTTGCGGATTGTCGGCGGACAATAGGAGCCGGGATGATTGCGATCAGTATGCAAACGAACATTACTCGAGTATCGCTGTGCATGGCGTTGGCACTTTCGAGCGTGGTAGTTGAGGCCCAAACAGGAAAGGCGCTTCGTATCGATTCGGCGAAGCATGTCGGCGTATCGACAAGCATTGCTGCGAACGGGCCCCGCACGCCTGTAGCGACCGGCGGCACGGCACCGGATTCGTTACTTGGCGGTCCGCCGGGGTATGACGACGCCAAACTGGCGAGCTTCGGGGCGCCTGAAGAAATGCCTGCGCCTCGCGCATACGACAAATTGACCGATATTCCGCCGACGCCAACCGAACGGCTGGCACTCGCATCTGTTCGAGCAGGTGTTGATCGTAGCGCTGGTGTGAGATTCAAAGTGCGCAGGGAGGCACGTGCGGCAAGGGTGTCTGACGAGATGCCGGCGATCTATCCGGCCGACGTATATTCGCAGGGCAGCGTAAGTAAGCTGTCGGTCTACTCACTCCCCTGGTAGCAGGGAACGTTGTCCCGCATATCGCGTCCCCTGCGGGCAGGCAGCGGGGTGTCGCGACTGGCGCTACGTTGCTGCTTGCTACTTCTATTGTCCGCGTCGCAGCGATTCGGAGCCGCCGATCGGAAATCGCGCAGACAGCAGCAGTGCCTTGAAATATTTCGGGCGCTCGACGAACTTCGCGAGCGCCCGTGCAAACACGATAGCGATCGCGAAGGCAACGGTGCCACACGCGGCCGACCGATACAGAGACATGCCGATCCAGCCGAGCGAGAAGGCCAACACAAGCGCTAGAATTGGAAAATGTACGACATACAGCGTATAGGAAAAATCACCGGTCCGAACCAGCCAGCGGGGATAGGCGCGATCGAGCGCGCGCCAGCCGAATAGTAGGTAGCCGTATAGGCAGGCAAAAGCAGCACCGGCGGTCAACTCGATCGAGCGAACCGGGAATGCCGCGGCAATCATCCGCGGGTTGGTTGCCGCGAGCTTGGCGATCAGGACCACGCCGACGATGCTGGTTGTTGCCAGCACCGCATTGCGATATCGGTAGCGATAATGCGTCATCAGGCAAGCTGCTGCGCCGTATGACCAGATCGCGAAGAAGAAGGCGAAACTCTCCTTTCCAATCGACGCAGCGATGGCCGCTGTCACGGCGATTGTGAGTGCCACCGTACGGAGGCCGCGATGGCGAGCGAAGCAGCCTAGTGCGAAGAAGAACGCGATCACATAGCTCCAGACTTCAAGATACAGCGACCAGAGCGGCGGATTTGCGCGGGTCATGCCCTTGAGCATCATAAGGGACTCCACGAACTCGCGTGATGACAGGGTCATGGCGGGAACAGCATAGGCGTCGGCTGGCAAACCGAACCGTGAACTCGCACCGGGAAGATGAAATATGTGTAACGTGAACCAACAGAGCGCTATTACAACGAGGCTGGCAACGAACGGCGGATAAATGCGCGCGATGCGCGCGGCGAAGAATTCCCTAATTCCGAAGCCACCGGCCGATTCGTTGTTCTTCAGGATGCTGAGCGTAATGAGATAGCCGCTCAGCAAAAAGAATACGATCACCGCGTGCAATCCCAGTGTGCGCGACAGAATCCATGCCGGATGCTCCTGGCCGATTAGTCTGACAAAGTAGATCTGGCAGATGTGTGATAAACCGACAATCAGCGCTGAGGCGCCACGGAAAGCATCGAATTTCTCGTGATTGTGCATTGCTACTCCGGTCGACTTGCTCGTCTTGTTCTGACGCACACCTATAGGGTGCGCAACCTGGTGGACAGTGTAGAGGCCATCGGTGTTCGCAATCCGACAACATCTGGGCGATTGCAGCTGCACACGCATGGTGGCGTGCGGTCGACGGCATCAGCGGGGGAAGTGAATATCACCCCACAGTTTCGGTGTGAGCTCGGCCTCGCTTGGCACGTCGCTTACGAGCCCCGTCACCTTGTTTGACCAATACGAGCGCTGAAGTGTCTCGATTCCGTTTCCTCGCAGCACGCCGATATCGCCCTTCAAGCTGGTACCAGCAGGCGCGACGAGTCGTAAGGTATTCAGTGGAATTGAGATCCTATAGATGAACCGTTTGGTTCCACTGCTGGGGCTTCGTTCGACGTCTTGCGACAATTCCAACTGGTCGCTGACGTCGGTGACCTGATCGAACCGGATCGTTCGAAGCGGTGAGCTGAAGGTCGCCGAATTGCCGGTGCTTCCCGGTTCGACGGGGCGATACAACACTGCGGTTTTTTTGCCTTCAACACGTGCGACAAGTAGGCGCTCGTCACCTTTGACTGCGAGCGTTCGATCTCGCGACGCACTGGCGTTGGTACCCAGCATCAGGTCGATTCCGCCACCGGTCTTGAATAAGTTCTGTAGGGCGTCACCGCTATTCTCCAGCAGCGCAGGATCGTCGGTTCGCACCGCGATCAGCAGGCGGTCACGCGAGATCGCGAGCGCTGCGTCGGTGTCGACCTGGCGGCGCGCCCAACTTCCAACGAGAATATTGCGCACATCGATGGTGACCCAGCGGGTTGCGTCATCCGGCCAGCGCGAGCCGGTGGCGAGTAACACGGCGCTGTCGTCGGATATACGTTCAACTTCGAGAACACTGGGTTGCGTCGTCCTGGACGCGGAACTGGCAATTTCGTCGAGCATGACTTGACGCTGTGCATCGGCCAGTTGCCGCGCCGTTACAGTGATTGCAGCATCACGCAAACGTCGTATTCCGTCGAGACCGTAGAGCCTAAACAGTGAACCGGTATGTCCGGCCTGGAGGTAGACCTTGCCGTCGTCAGTCGCTGTCAGGATCGAATGAAAACTCTCAGGGAGGAGGCTCGTCGATGTGAAATCCGTGCCTCGTATGCCGCGCAGTGGTAGTGGATCGAATTGGCTTCTGGCATCCCGGAACAGCGTAGCGACGAACAGGCCATCTATCGTGAACAGGTAAACTTGCCCCTCGTTGCCGTTAATGGCCCATAACTGTCCGGCATCCGACGGCGCTGGTGCGTCGATCGGATTGCCTAGCACGCGGGTCGTACCGATCAGCTCACCAGGAGACTCGGGAAGGGGGGCGATGTGCGATGCGTGGAGGCCGGGCCATAAGCTCGGGTATGACCACACTGCCGTACCGTTGCGCGAGCCGCCAACGCCTTGCGGCCCCATCGGGGCAGGGGGCGTGGTCAGCACGACCCATCCACCTTTGCCGACTAGGACTTGTCCGCCCCCTGAGCTGGCTGGAGATTGCACGTTCCGTGCGAGAACGTCGCCGCTCTGAATGGTGTACTGGGGAACGCCTTGTGCCGAGATCCGGGTCGGCGCAAAGCGTAGCGCAACGTCACCGACGTTCGCGATTGTAAAAGACAGGTCGTTGCCGATACCCACGCCGCCGACGAGCGTTCCGTTTTTTTTGATTGGCGCCGGCGACAGGAACTGGACTTCGTCGGCATCGAGGTGCCCGTTGCCGTTGTCGTCGGACCAGATGAACAGTAGCGACTGCCTGTCCGGCGCAACACCCGTCGGCATGCGTTGTCGCATGGTTGGCGACGAGAATGCAGGCAGCAACTTTCCTGCGCCGTCCCGTGTACTGCCCGCCGCCGCGACCGGATGTGCGATTCCTTTGTCGATGCGCCAGAGTATCGCGCACTGCGGCCCACTGACTTCTGACTCGTGCGCATTGGTCAAGTAGAGCGAGCCGCTTCGATGGATCGGGTACTCGGGCATCGTACCGGTTCCTTTGCCGGTCAATCCAATGTCTCCATCTTCGGTCCTGAAGTAGATAGCTTGCGGAACGCTTGTTCCATCGTTCGGGTCGATCCGGAATTCCATTCCGCCGCCTTCGTCCGCGTAGAACACGCGTGTTGGGTCGATTGGATCGACGGCACCGCCGCCGCCGTAACGGCTCGGGCCATAGAACGCGTTGACGAAGCGACCGTCAGCGGCATTCCAGACGCTAACCCTTTTGGGTGTCTTATCGTTTTCGGCAACCCAAATGTGTCCGCGTTCGTCGAGCGTGACGCCCGCGGGATGGTTCATATGAAGTGGGTCATAAGGTCCGAGGGACGGCTTACCAGGATGTCCTATCGTGCGCAGCAACTTGCCATCTGAACTGAAGACCTTGACCTGATGGCTTTGCCCCCAATCGCTGATGTACAGAGTCCCGTTGTCGTCCACGTATATATACTGCGGATCGTCGAGGCTAGCCTTGACCAGTACGTCCGGTACGGCCAGCTTTGCCGGCGAGGTCTCTAATATGCGGAAGCGCAGGACGTCGTGCGTGGTCAGAACGAGCAGGCGCCCGGACGTATCGAACGACAATCCGCGCGGGTCGGAAACCTTGCTGGTACCGAGTACAGTCTTCCGCGCGGCATCGATAAATAGCAATTGATTAAGTTGGCCAAATGCAACGACCACCACGCCATCATGTGCGGCGAGCCCCGTGAGATCGAATCTCTGCGTATAACCAGTCACATCCGACGCGTTTGCATCCGCCGGCATTGGTATACGGTACGGCTGGTCGAGCACCGGCACATCTTCGCCCGTACCCAAACGGCCATCTTTGGGTTTTGATCGAGGATGCGAAAGCAGCGCGTTCAAGCGTAGCTCGCGAACATTGCCATTGTATTTGTCGCCATGCCACGACGTCGCAGCGTAAGCATAGACGTCCTTCAACGGGTGTACACCTGTATCCCGTGCCAATTGGGTGGCACCTGTCCAGTTGCCGCCGATCCACATTTGCCCCCAACGCTTACGTCCATCGAGGTCGAGCCACGCAAGACTGCTTCCGCCTTCGGTGAAGTAGCTGCCGACAATCACCTGCCCGATGTTAGCGGACCGCACTCCTGCAGGGTCCGAAATCGTTCCTGCCGGGATGAAGAGCACTGAACTCGGTGCTGAATGGTTTGCAAGCCATTCACTGCTGCGATCCTTCGTTTGCCATGGAGGGACACCGTTGCTATATGGTGTGAGTTCGTAAGCGATCTTGATAGAAGGTCGAACCAGGCCGCGCACGAGATATCGACCTGGAGCGACGGTTTTCCCGGGGATGTGATACTGACCATGCGCCGCAGCATCGGTGTCGCGGCCTCGATCGTCAAGGCCGTCCCACCACGCGATATGGTTTCCGGCAGGAAACCGGGTTTCGCTGATGAGGTTCCTGACACGCTTGCCGTTTTGATCGTCGATAACTAGCGTCACAAATCCGGCTTGCGCGATCGAAAATCGGATTGGAATCGAAATCGGAATGGATGACGATGTCGTGGCGGCGAGTTGCGGCGGCGAAGTCGATTCCGCGATACTCGGGGCACTTGTCAGCATCCCGGCAATCGTGAAAACGAAGCTGCACAATCGTGATGCAACTTTTCCTTGCATGCGGATCACCTTGAACAGGGCGGCAGCGCGCCCGCGCCGGAGCATTGTGCGCTTGACGTAAGACCGACACGTTGACGTCGGCGACACTGAGGCGCAACGGTTTCGCAAGAATAGTAGAGATTTCCTAAGTGCGCATGCGCCGGATAGAGTCGATTTCCGCCAATGCATTGTCGAAGCGGTGCGCTTGTCGTTCCTGATCCGGCAGGAAACCCCAGCACGGTCCGTGTTGTCAATGGCGAAAGCCGACAGGAATATGGCCGGCCTAAAAATGGTCCGATGGTATTGTTCGCCATCAGATCGATGCGCGCGATTCCATCACGTGATTTCCACGTACTCCGATACAAGGGTCGCCACGCTCGTTTCGGACGAGGCGAGCTTTGCGCAAGCGTTCTTGCTCGACACGACCATGCTGCGGTGACCTCGCGAGACGCGAATGTGGCGCTTTGATAGTTCGGCACTGCATGGTCGAGAACAGGCACCTTCAAACGACGATGATCATCCAGGGCAACGATCCGACTGTCTCCCCATCGTTCACGCTGCGCAATCGCGTGATGCGCCAAATATGGAACTGGGCGTGGCTGCTGCTGTTCCGTCCGAGTCCCAGACCATGTCATGCATGGCGTGCCGCGTTGCTTAGGATTTTCGGTGCGCGCATCGGCGAACACGTGCATGTCTATCCGGCCGTGCGTGTCTGGGCGCCGTGGAATCTTCACATAGGGGATCGCGTGGGCGTCGCCGACGGTGTGACGATCTACAACATGGATGTGGTCACCATCGGCGACTATTGCGTTGTCTCGCAGGGAGCCCATCTCTGCGGCGGTTCTCACGATTATCAGTCGGCAAATTTCCAGCTGATTGCCGCGCCAATCGTGTTGCAAGCCCATACGTGGGTATGTGCGGAAGCATTTATTGCGCCGGGCGTGACCGTTCCCGCCGGAGCCGTGATTGCAGCCCGCTCGGTCGTGACTCGCAGCCCACTGGAAGCGTGGGCGGTTTATGCCGGGATACCGGCAAGAAAAATTGGAAAGCGGACGAAGCATGACACCTAGCCCATCCGGTATCTCAGTCATCATTCTCACGAAGAACGAGGCACGCGATCTGCCAGGTTGCCTCGAGAGCGTCGCATGGTGCGACGACATTCACGTTTACGATTCGATGAGTACCGACGCGACAGTCGAGATCGCGAAAGCATTCGGTGCGACGGTCACTCAACGTCCGTTTGACAACTGGGCCAGTCATCAAAACTGGGGACTTGCCAATATACGGTTCAAGCATCCGTGGGTGTTCTACATCGACGCAGACGAACGGATGACGGATGAACTGGTTCGTAGCGCAAAACAGGCAGTGGCGTCAGCTGGTGATGTCGTGGCGTTCAGTATCCAGCGCAGGGATTTCTTCATGGGAACCTGGCTAAAGCATGTCCAGACGTCACCGTACTATCTCCGGTTGTTTCGCCCCGAGAAAATGCGATATGAACGCCTCGTGAATCCGATCTCGATTCCGGACGGGCCGAGTGCACGCATCGCGGGTTACCTCGATCATTTTCCGTTCAGCAAGGGGCTTGATCATTGGGTAGCCCGGCACAACAGCTATAGCACACTGGAAGCCATGCAGATTGTCGAGAATCGACGAGGTCAAGCATCATTTAGTGTAATCAAGGCACTGACGAGTCGTGATTTTCATGAGCGACGATTTCATCAAAAGGAAATTTTCTATCGTATTCCGATGCGGCCGCTGGCGAAATTCCTGTTGCTCTACGTGGGGAAACGGGGATTTCTGGACGGAAAGGCTGGGCTCACGTATGCGGCACTCCAGTCAATCTACGAATATTTGATCATTGTGAAAACGGATCAGATCAACAGACAGGACGCCGCCGGCGCCGTCTCCGATCGAGGATGAACATTGGGTTAGTTGCCTATGTGGCAGGGCGGTCGGAACAACTCATCACGCAACAACCCGCGAATCGTGCGGTATGTAACGTTGATTCAGGGCACACCGATCATCAACGCGAACAGAATTCCGATATCCGTGAAATCGTGGAAGCCGGTGTGCGTGCAAGGCCGAACCTGGCGAACCTGAAGACGCCAACAGGAAAGGTCAGCCCCACCAACCGAGGTTGAATGGGAGACCTTCCCGGCGGGAGTGCTGCACGACGAGCAATGCAGTAGCAAGCAACCAGAGGCCGGCGCCTTAAAGCAGCAATGTACCGAATACACCGAAGTTGCTCGCCAGTGTCGCCCCACCTTCCAGGCCAATTTGTGCGAATACCTTCGTGGCAGCGTCGCC
The DNA here is from genome assembly GCF_905339895.1 of Burkholderia sp. BCC1988. Classification (NCBI taxonomy): domain Bacteria; kingdom Pseudomonadati; phylum Pseudomonadota; class Betaproteobacteria; order Burkholderiales; family Burkholderiaceae; genus Burkholderia; species Burkholderia sp. BCC1988. Next base: position 18,576 of record NZ_CAJPHA010000031.1, on the reverse strand, counting down.
GAGGGTAGTGAGACCGATCGCACCCATTCCGATCGGACAGAGGGGTAGCCGGCTCGTGACGCTGAATTCACGGGGGAGGGAAGCTTATCGATGATCAGGTGGACCACGTCGATCGCCAAGATCGAGAACGCAAGCGGCAAAAACAAGACCCAAAGCATGTAAGCCACGCCGGCGACCTGTCGCGCAATTGCCGGCGGAAGATGCGGCGCGAGCCCCCCCAGTACTGGATGCGCCGGCTTCCGGTGCGACGATCGGCAGCAACAATGCAATTGTCCGTTGCTCGAGGCTGTGTTTTTGACGAGTGAAAATCTTAAAGGCACGCCGCCGCGACAATCAACGACAGAGCCATGTCGACGATCCAGAGGCTCAGCGCAACAAGATACGGTGATACCAGACGTCGACGCGTCGGATGCCTGCAATCGCGTGCACAACTCTCAAATACGGAACGCCAAACTGAGATCTGCTTTCGCGCCGGAAAACTGGGCTTGCCGATATGTCCGCTTCATTAGAGGTAGTTCATCGCCTAGACGACCGTGGCGAATTCTTCAGAAATGAGGGGCATGGCTCGGGAATCCTGCTGCCGTTCACATTGGGTCCAGGCAACGCGATTCGTGCGGACGTGTTTTTCCTGACCATCAAATCTGCCGTCGCCTGACCTGGATGGCATTCCGAGGTTCGAAAATTCGAAAAAGGTCCGGAGCACGGTGTGCGGCCGTGAAGGTAGTGGTTCTTTTCGGTTCACTCTCGCACCTTCTCGATCCTCTCCCGCATTACCTCGATAACCGCACGCACCCCTACCAAAGTCAGTCGCGACGCGACCGCGACCAAGAACCCCCGGGCGGTATTTTCAACCTTTTGCGACTCTCAATGTCCTCGCCGCTTCACGCGCTCCCCCCACACCCGCCCGCCCAATACTGTAATACTCGACCCCCAACTCCCGCATAGTCTCCGGCTCATAAAGATTCCGCCCATCGAAAATCACCGGCTCGCTGAGCAACTCGACGAGCGCTGCAAAATTCGGGCTCTTGAACACCTTCCACTCTGTGACGATCACGAGCGCATCGGCCCCTGCAGCGGCCTCTTCCGACGTCGTTACGAACTCGAGCCGCGAATGCGCATCCGGCTCGTCACTCAGGTCGAGTGCGAACACACGCCGCGCCTCATCCGTCGCGACGGGATCGTAAGCACGCACGCTGGCACCGCGCTTCAAAAGCCCGGCCACCAGGTCGCGGCTCGGCGCTTCCCGCATATCATCGGTATTGGGCTTGAACGCGAGACCCCACACCCCGAACGTGAGCCCCGACAGATCGTCCCCGAAGCGTTCCGAGATCTTCTCGAGCAGCACCTTCTTCTGCGCATCGTTGACTGCCTCGACGGCTTCCAGAATGCGCAGCGCCTGCCCGTACTCGGCGGCGGTTTGCACCAACGCTCGCACATCCTTCGGAAAACACGAACCGCCGTAACCCACGCCGGCGTAAAGGAAGTCATACCCGATCCGCGGATCCGACCCAATCCCCCGGCGCACGGCTTCGATATCCGCGCCGACGCGATCTGCAAGATTCGCGAGCTCGTTCATGAACGAGATCCGCGTCGCCAGCATCGCATTCGCCGCATACTTGGTGAATTCCGCCGAGCGCACGTCCATGTAGCGCGTACGCTCGTGATTGCGGTTGAACGGCGCATACAGCCGCTTCATCTGTTCGCGTGCATGCTCGCCGGCCTCGTCGGCGTCGGTGCCGATCACGATACGATCGGGCCGCATGAAATCGTCGACGGCCGCGCCTTCCTTCAGGAACTCCGGATTCGACACGACCGAGAATTCGTGGCGCAGGCCGCGGCGGGTCAGCTCGGTTGCGATCGCATCGCGCACGTGCAGCGCGGTGCCGACCGGAACGGTCGACTTGTCGACCACCACCTTCGGCCCGCTCATATGCCGTCCGATATTGCGCGCGGCGGCGAGCACGTACTGCAGATCGGCGGAGCCATCCTCGTCTGGCGGCGTGCCCACCGCGATGAACTGGATGTCGCCGTGCGCGACGCTGGCTTCGATGTCGGTCGAGAATTGCAGCCGGCGGCTCGCACGATTGCGATCGATCAGCTCTTTCAAGCCGGGTTCGTGAATCGGTACGCCGCCGCCGTTCAGGATATCGATCTTGCGTTGATCGACGTCGACGCAAAACACGTCGTTGCCGATTTCGGCAAGGCATGCGCCCGTCACGAGGCCTACGTAACCGGTACCGATGATGGTGATTTTCATGTTGCCGTATGGAGAGGAATCGATTGCGGGTTCAAAAATCCGGATGCCGTGCGCCTGACACGTCGGCATTGGACGGCTCGGGACGCAATGCGCGCAACCTGGTGTCGAAATCGCTCAACACCGCGTCACGCGACAGGACGGCCTCGGCGAATCTGCGCCCGGCCTGTCCCAGGCGAGTGCGCTCGGCCGCATTGGCGGCGAGCGCGTCGATACTCGATGCAAGCGTTTCGGAATCGCCCGGCGGCACGACGATCCCGCGCGGCGCGACCACGTCATGCAGCTCCGTCCCCGGGCTCGCCATCGCGATCACGGGCCGCCCGCTCGCGAACATCCCTGTCAGCTTCGACGGCATGACGAGGTCGGCAGCGTCGGCGCGTTGCGGGAGGACGTGAATGTCGGCCAGATTCAGCAGCTCGTTGAGCCGGCCGATTGGCTGCAGCTCGATGAAGCGGCAGTTCCTGAGGCCGCCGCAGCGCATGAGCAGCTCGGCGCGCGCGGGCCCGTTGCCGCAGAAGACAAACACCAGATTGTCGCGCGATACGAGTCGTTGAGCCGCGTCGGCGAGAATATCCAGCCCTTGCTTGGCACCCATGTTGCCGGAATAGAGCACTACCGTCGCGACGGGAGAGATGTACAACGCCGTTCGCAGCTCGCTCGGCCGTTTGAGCGGATAGATCGAGTGGGTGTCGGCCCAGTTCGAGAAATGCACGAGCTTGCTTGAATGAATCCCCTTGCGCAGCGCGTGCTCGACCATCTTCCCGGAGATCGTCGACACGGTATCGAAGCGCTTCAGCAGCGTACGCTCGATGGCAAGCACGGCGCGCTTCAGCAGAGATCCCTTGAGCATTCCGAGGCTGAACGCCGCATCGACCTCGTAATCCTGGATATGGATCCACGCGTGGGCGCCGGTCAACCGTGCGACGAGCCAGCCGGCTGGCGCGTTCAGCAGGCTCGGCGCGATGCACACGACGACGTCGGGCCGCCAGAACGCATGCCGCAGCATGACGGGGAAGCTCGAAAGCGCGAAGCTCGCGAGATGCGCGATGCGGCGCGCACCGCTCGGTCGCGACGGAACCCACAACGGTGCGCGCCAAAGCGCGACGCCGCTGCGGCGTTCGGTCGAGTAGCTCAGCGCCGAGTAGCCGCCGGCGACCCGCCATTCGGGGTAGTACGGCGGTGCACACACGACGCGCACGGTGTGGCCTTTTTCGACGAGTGTTTCCGCCATTTCGGCGGTGTACTTGCCGATGCCGGTCAGCTCGGGCGCGTAGTTGATGCCGTATACGAGGATCTTCATCGGCTCCCAGCGAAAGATAAAAATGGTGCGGTGCGTTATAAGCGCATTGTCGGTAATGCTTATCGTGCGAGTCCGACAGAATGTTGATCGGTGCCGCCAATCGTCGGCGGCAGCCGTGCGAATCGTGGGCGAGATTGCACGCCGCGGGCAGCGTTTCCCGATGCGGCAGACAGTCGTCAGAAAAGACGCGTGCAGACCAGCGGCGAATACATCTCGATCGCCGCCTGAATCGGTGCGTGATATCCGTAGGCGAGGGCGGACACGGCAAGCGTCGAAGCCACGGCGAGCGGACGCATGGCCGGCGGCAGGATCGGTGCGTCCGTCCATCGTTTCAGCAACACGACGGTAACGAGCGCGCCGAGCATCCACCCCGCGATCACCTCGGACGCGCTATGTGCATCGTCGCGTACGCGTGCAACGCCGATCGTCGCGGCGAGGACGAGCCCCGGCAACAGCGCCGGGCCAGGGCGAACGTTCCACCCGTCGTGCAGCATCAGCAGGCACGCCATCGGCCAGACAGTCGCGGCAAGCATCGTGTGCCCGCTGATCATGCGGAAGTTCATCGACCGGATCTGCAACCCGCATCCGGCGTAGAGAACTTTCGTCAGTCCGACGGCGAGCATCGCGACGGCAAGCAGCACGACCCACGACAATGCAATGCGCCATCCATACATCGAGCGAGTGAGCCACGCGAAACAGATGGCGGCAAGTGGCAGCGTCAGCGCCGCGTCACCGAGGTTGCCGATAGCGAGCCACATGTCCGGTCCTCGCTGGACGAAACGGAGTTATCGATCGCTCGTGCGATGAGAAGCCGGCAACGCGACGCGCCGCGCGTCACCGCGGCGCACGATCGGCATCAGACCACCAGCTGTTCCGACATCCGCGCAAGCAAATACCGCTCGAAGTCCGCCGCAACCTCCGGATGCCGCAGCGCGAACTCGATCGTCGCCTTCAGGTACCCGAGCTTGCTGCCGCAATCGAAGCGCGTGCCGTCGTAGCGATACGCGAGCACCTGTTCATCGGTGAGCAGCGACTGGATCGCGTCGGTCAGTTGCAATTCGCCGCCCGCGCCGGGTTTGAGCCCGCGGAGATGCTCGAAGATCTTCGGTTTCAACACGTAACGGCCGACGACACCGAAGTTCGACGGCGCATTCGCCGGTTCGGGCTTCTCGACAATGCCGGACAGCTTGAAGAGATCGTCTTCCCAGCGCTTGCCGTCGATCACGCCATAGGATTTCGAATCTTCGGGAGCGATTTCCTCGACCCCGATGACCGACGCATGATAGTGATCGAAGACGTCGATCATCTGGCGTAACACCGGCTTCGGGCCATCGAGCAAATCGTCGGCGAGGATCACCGCGAACGGATTGTCGCCGACGAGTTTCTCCGCGCACAGCACGGCATGGCCGAGCCCGAGCGCTTCGGCCTGGCGCACGTAAAAGCAGTCGACATGGCTCGGCTTGATGCTGCGCACCAGCGACAGCAGCTTGTCCTTGCCGCGTGCCTCGAGTTCGGCCTCGATCTCGTACGACTTGTCGAAATGATCCTCGATCGCGCGCTTGCTGCGTCCGGTCACGAAGATCATCTCCGTGATGCCCGCTTCGATCGCTTCCTCGACCGCATACTGGATCAATGGTTTGTCCACGACCGGCAGCATTTCCTTGGGACTGGCCTTGGTGGCCGGCAGGAACCGCGTGCCCAGGCCGGCGACCGGAAAGACGGCTTTCGTCACTTTCAACATAGTGGTAATTCCATGAGTTCGGAATGAAGAGCAGACAACGTCGAGGTGCGATGTCGGTGTCCGGACGCAACAAGAGATTCGAAGTCGCACAGGACGCAATTGCCTGGCCGCGCACGTGCGATTCGGGAAATCCTAATGTGTTCGGAAATAAAGCGGCGACTGAATCTTGGGCGAATCCGACAGGTTGATTGCGAAACCATACGTTGGCGCAAGAATTATTTTGAAACAGTGTGCAAATGGCCGACTCGGCGTTATATAGCGGATGACGGCTGTCGTTTGTCGACAGGCGTTCGCCTGGTTGGGATACGGTTCGAAGCGAAAGCCCGGAACCCGGTCGGATTTTGCAGATGCGAGTGTGTGCCGATGCATCGCGTTCACGGGCATGTCTTTAGGAGAGCGTGATGACGGAAGAGGATGATATTTGCCGGGCGTTGGGCGCACTCGATCCTGCCTATCTCGAACTGATGCAGCAGATGTTGAAGATCGATTGCGAGGTCGCGGCACGCGAGTTGGGCATCTCGAATCAGATCGCGTCACGGATCATCGCGCTGACACCGGCCGAGATCGAAGCGCTGGTCGGCCGCGAATCGCAGCCGTAGATGGCAACGCTGGCGTCGTCTCGTCGCAACACCTGCCGGCAAATGTGCGGGCCGGATTGCGATGGTGGCCCCGTGGCCGGGAGCCGTCGAGTTTCCGGCATGCGTGGACGAAAGCGCGCCACGGTCCCGCTATATGTGAAGAAAGAACAAGAACCGAACAAAATATATTTAGCGTTGAAACGCAATTGCCAAACAGAAGGGCGAAAGTGGAGTCACCATGACGCATTCGACCATAGACACCATGACGATATCCGAACAACGGCAGCGCACCGGCTGGGCCGGTGTCTGGCTTCCATGCACCGATCCTCCCGCGCAACCGATGTGGTGTGAGGGCCGATGGCCGGGACATCCATACGGCTTTCCCGTGTATTGGGACGGCACCAAATGGTGCAGCAAGATTTTCGGCGCCCGCGGGGATTTCTGGCGCGAGCGCGTGATACGGGCTGCATAGCAGGCATCTGCCGGCGGCGCTGCGCGTTCCGGCAAGCATTTGGGTGGGCCGGCGATCGCCACGCGACTTTGCCGAACCGCATGCCGCCGCTCCGTCGTGTCGTGCTTTCACGAACGGAAATACGAGCAACCCGCGAGGTGGCGGATTACCGCTAGGTTTTGTCCGCTCGTCGCCGTGCGCGACACGTAGAGTGCGGGGCCGAAACTCCGCGTATTGCCAATACGCGCGCTGCGGCCGGCTGAATGCAATCACCGTCCAAAATCAGGAACGCCCATGCCCGAACAGGACGACATCTTCGACGCGATTGCGGAATTCAACCGTTCGTATCTGACGCTTGCCCAGCGCTTGCTGCAAGCGGATCGCGAAGCGGCGAAACAACAGCTGGGCATGTCGGACGAGACGGCTGCAATCGTCGCCGCATTGACGCCGGCACAGATCGACGAACTCGCCGAGCGTCGCGAATTGTTCTGCGAATTCCGCGCGGAATCCTCGCCCGGCCGGGCCTGATACGGCGACCTTTCCAACGTTTCATGCGTCGCGCCGCGCACGAGCCCGGCCGTATACCGGCTTGCCTGTCCGCGACCGATCGCAGCTCGGCTGCCGCCGTGGCCACACCCGTCAATTGTCGGCGGTGGCCGATAGTTTGGCGTTTTTCGGCTAGATGTCGAATCCCATTCGTCTAATTGGATTCGCTACGATGCGCAAAAACGCTGTTGCCACGATGTCCGCACGCGAAGCACACGATGCGGCCACGCCGATAATTGTCTTTCACCGGGGATTCGTCGTCCATGCAGGGAATGTTGGAGCATCTACTCGAGCGCCATGTGTCGATCCAATGGCGCGGCTTCCTGGAGGCATTGGCCGGTGAATTCACCGATCAGCTCGATCGGGACGAGCTGAGGCAATTGATGGCGCGCATCGGCATGCGCTTCGCGGCCGCGCATCCACTTGGCCCTTGCGAGTCGACGGACGATCTCGCGGATGCATTGAATGCCCGCTGGCGCGACATGCAGTGGGGTTACGCCGAACTGTCCGACGAGCACGATTTCCTGCGCATCGTTCATTACGCCGCGCCGTTGCGCGCGTTCGGCGACGGCTGTCTCGCATGGTCTTCCGCCTTCCTCGAAGGCGCGTATCAGGGCTGGTTCGACAGTGTCGGCGCGGCCGGTTTGCGCGTGACGCAGGACGTCGCGCCGCCGGACGATTCGCGGATCGAGCTGCGTGTTGCGCGCGCAAAGAACTGAGCGACCGGGCCGGCCGGAACTTCCGCGACAACCAATGGGCACGCTATGTCGACTTCACGGGATATCGAATCGTTGTTCAAGCGTTTTGGCGGCGATGCCGGACGCTATCACGAAGTACGTGCGGAAGCGGATGCCGAAGTGGCCCGCGCGCGTTGGCCGCTGCTCGGCGGTGTCGAGTTGCGCGCGAGCGAGTCGCAGGGGCAGCCGGGCGCCGGGTCGCCGGACGGCGCGGATAGCCTGCGCAAAATCGTACTGGCCGACACGCGTGCGTTGCCTGCGTCCGCGCAGGATAACGGCGGGCGGGAACAAGCATCCGGCACGCTGAAGAAACTGGTCGGCAGGCCGGCGGAACCGGATGGCACGGACACGCAAGGTCCGTCACAGCCGCTGGTTCGGTTGTTCGAGCGGCTGCGCACGGAGCCGACGGGAGAGGCGCCGAAGAAGCCATCGGTGTGGACCGGCCGCTCATGAAAATCGTCGCGATCGCTTCGGCAAAGGGCGGCGTCGGCAAGACGACGCTGGCGGCGAATCTCGCGGCCGTGTTGGCGGCGTCGCGACGGCGGCGCGTGAGCGTGGTGGATCTCGATCCGCAGAATGCGCTGAAGCTGCATTTCGGCGTGCCGCTCGACATGACCGACGGGCTCGCCCATGCCGCGCTCGACAGGCTGAACTGGCCGGCCGTGGTCGTCGACGGGATCACGGTGTTTCCATTTGGCCTGGTCAGCGAAACGGATCAACGCCGTTTCGAGCGGCTGCTCGACCGCGACCCGTCGTGGCTCGCGCACGGGCTTGCCACGCTCGGGCTCGGCGACGACGACATCGTGATCATCGATACACCGCCGGGCACCTCGGTATACATGCGCGCCGCGCTGACGGCCGCGCATTTCGTGCTCAAGGTCGTGCTGGCCGATGCGGCCTCGTACGCAACGATTCCGCAGATGCGGCGGATGCTCGACGCGTATGCCGCGAGCCGCGCGGATTTCGTGGGCGACGGCTACGTGGTCAATCAGGTCGATCAGTCGCGCGAGTTGGGCCGCGATGTGCTGCGCGTGCTGTGCGACAGCCTCGGCGCGGCCCGGTTCGGCGGCGTGATTCACCGCGATGAAGGAGTCGCGGAATCGCTCGCGTCCCGGACGACCGTGAATCGCTACGACCCGCGTTCGCAGGCCGCCGCCGACCTGAACGCGTGCGGTGCATGGCTCGAGCGCGTGCTCGATCGGCGCGACACCGCGCGGAGCATCGCTTGAGCGCCCGCGGGGAGGTCGCGCGGTCGTCGGCGGTCGACCGGTTCGTCGATGCGTTGCCCGGAAGCGGCTGGTTCGTCGCGCTGCCGGTGGCCGCATGCACGCTGCTGGCGCTGTATTTCGTGTGTACGGTGCCGCTCGACGCGATCGGGCAGCTCGTGTTCGCCACCTGCTGCATCGCCTGTTCGCTGGTGGTCCGTCGCCTGGGCGGACGCTATGCGACGCTCGTCATGATCGTGCTGTCGGTGGTGGCCACCGGCCGTTACATGTATTGGAGATTGTCCGGCACGCTGGTGTGGTCGCATCCGCTCGACGCGGTGTGGGGCACGCTGCTCGCGGCGGCGGAAGTCTATGCGGCGGCGGTGCTGATCCTCGGCTACTTCCAGACCGCGTGGCCGCTCGGGCGCAAGCCGATGCCGTTGCCCGCGTCGCGCGCGCATTGGCCGAGCGTCGACGTGTTCATTCCGACGTACAACGAACCGTTGAGCGTCGTCAAGCCGACCATCTACGCGGCGCTCGCGCTGGATTACCCGGCCGACAAGCTGTCGATCCACGTGCTGGACGACGGACGTCGCCCGGAATTCCGCGCGTTCTGCGAGTCGGTCGGCGTGCACTGGACGATTCGCGATCACAATCGCCATGCCAAGGCCGGCAACCTCAACGAAGCATTGAAGATCACCGACGGCGAATACATCGCGATCTTCGATTGCGATCACGTGCCGACGCGCTCGTTCCTGCAGATCTGTCTAGGCTGGTTCATTCGGGATCCGAAGCTGTCGATGCTGCAGACGCCGCATCACTTTTTTTCACCGGACCCGTTCGAGCGCAACCTCGGCATTTTCAGAAAGGTGCCGAACGAAGGCGAACTGTTCTACGGACTGGTGCAGGACGGCAACGATCTCTGGAACGCGACGTTTTTCTGCGGATCGTGCGCGCTGATGCGCCGCTCGATGGTGGAGGAGATCGGCGGCATCGCGACGGAGACGGTGACCGAGGATGCGCACACCGCGCTCAAGCTGCATCGCCGCGGCTATACGACGGCCTATCTTGCGATACCGCAGGCGGCGGGGCTGGCCACCGAGAGCCTGACCGGGCACATCGGCCAGCGCATCCGCTGGGCGCGCGGCATGACGCAGATATTCCGCATCGACAACCCGCTGTTCGGGCGCGGACTGACGCTGAGCCAGCGGCTGTGCTACCTGAACGCGATGATGCATTTTTTCTACGGGATCCCGCGGCTCGTGTTCCTGACCGCACCGCTGTCGTTCCTGTTCTTCGACGCGCATGTGATCCATGCCCCGGCCACGATGCTTGCGCTCTATGCGCTGCCCCACGTCATCCATGCGAACGTGACGAACTCGCGGATGCAGGGCCGCTTCCGCCATTCGTTCTGGGCCGAAGTCTACGAAGCCGTGCTCGCGTCGTACATCGCGCTGCCGACGATGCTTGCGCTGATCAATCCCCGGCTGGGCAAGTTCAACGTGACGGCCAAGGGCGGACGCATCGACCGCGGCTACTTCGACTGGGCAGTGTCGAAACCGTATCTGAGCCTGGTGGTCCTGAACGTGATTGGCCTCGCGGTGGGCGTCCTGAACCTGTCGCTCAACCGTCACGTCGGCAGCGAAGTCCAGACGACGGCGTTCAACCTGGCATGGACGACCTACAACATCCTGATTCTGGGGCTCGCCGTCGCGGCGGCGAACGAGCGCCGGCAGGTACGCGTGTCCCATCGTGTCGCGGCGCGGATTCCGGTCATGCTGCGCTTCGCGAATGGCCGGACGCTGGCATGCGAAACGCGCGACTACTCGGAGGGCGGGATCGGCGTGGCAGTCCCCGACGATGCGCGCATTCCGCGTGGCGAGCCGGTGACGGTATCGCTGTTTCGCGGTGTCGAGGAGTACGCATTTCCCGCGACGGTCGAATACGTCGAACTAGGCCGCGTCGGCATCCGGTTCGAGAGCCTGTCGCAGCAGCAGGAGTTCGATCTCGTCAGTTCGACCTTTGCCCGAGCCGACGCATGGATCGACTGGACGGACGGCCGCCGTCCCGATTCGCCGCTGCGTGCGTTCCTGCATCTGTTGAAGGTCGGCGTGCAGGGCTTGCTTCGCCTGATCGCGCGCCTGTACGCGGACCTGCGCGTGTACGCGCGTGGCGGCCGCAGCAACGAAAAAAAATAGCATGAGGCGGAAAGAATGACGTGGGCGTCGCGACAGCGCGGCAGCACGCGCCGCAAGGCGTGCATTTCGCAGGGCGCGGTTGTCGCGGTTCCTGCACGTGTCGGCCGGTATGCGCGCGTGTCGCGCAGGATGGTGTCGCTACTGCTCTGGGCAATGGCGGGCGGCATCGCATCGGGCAGCTGGGCAGCGGCCGCCGGGATGCAGGCGCCCGGCGCGATGCGCGCGGCGGATGGCGCGATGTCGTCGGGCGATGCGGCGCCGCCGTCGCCGGCCATAGTCGTCGGGCCCGACACCGCGCGCCCCGCGCCGCTCGCCGAACCGGTGCCGGCGGCCGACGCCGCGCGTCGCCGCTTCGGTATGCTGCCGACCACGGCCGAGCCCGGCACGCTCGTGCCCGGCGGCCGGCGCCAGGCATTGACGTTCGCGGATCTCGGGGCACGCGATCCGCTGCAGCTGCGGGGCACCGACGGCCAGAACGGCATCGCGTTCTCCGTCCGGCGCGACGAGGTCGTCATGGGGGCGACGCTGCATCTGGTCTACAGCTACTCGCCCGCGCTGCTGCCGGATCTGTCGCAGCTCAAGGTGCTGATCAACGGCGAAGTGGCGGCGACGCTGCCGTTGCCGGCCGCTCAAGCCGGCATGACGGTTGCGCGCGACGTGTCGATCGATCCGCGCTTCGTCACCGAGTACAACCATCTGAACGTTCAGCTGATCGGTCACTACACGAAAGATTGCGAGGATCCCGCCAACTCGTCGCTGTGGGCAACGGTGAGCAACGCGAGCCGGCTCGAGCTGACCTACGCGGCGCTGCCGGAGCGGCCGGAACTCGGCGTCCTGCCCGCGCCGTTCTTCGATTCGCGGGACGTCCGGCGGCTCGAACTGCCGTTCGCATTCGCCGCGCGACCGCCGCGGGAGACGCTGGAAGCGGCGGGCATCGTCGCGTCGTGGTTCGGCGCGCTGGCCTCGTATCGCGGCGCGCGGTTTCCGGCCCGGCCCGGCGGCCTGCCTGAATCGGGCAACGCGGTGGTGTTCGCGACGGCCGACGATCGTCTGGACGGCGTGACGCTGCCGGCGATCGACGGGCCGACGCTGGCCGTCGTCGAGCGGCAGGCGCCGGCTCACGGCCAGCTGCTGCTGGTGCTCGGTCGCACGCCGGACGAAGTGAAGGTCGCCGCGCTCACGCTCGTGCTCGGCAGCAAGACGCTCGCGGGTACGCATGCCACGGTGAGCCGGCTCGAGAACGTCGCGCCGCGCGTGCCGTACGACGCGCCGAACTGGCTGTCGTCGACGCGCCCGGTGCGGATCGGCGAACTGGCCGACGGGCGCGCGCTCAGCGTGTCCGGCTACGACGCGGGCGCCGTCCGGATCGATCTGCGCGTCGCCCCCGATCTGTTCACCTGGGATACGCGCGGCGCGCCGATCGACCTGCGTTATCGCTACACGCCGACGCTGCGCGCGGACCGTTCGTCGCTCAACCTGAGCGTCGGCGACACGTTCGTGAAGGCGCTGCCGATCCCGGCACGGGAAACGTCGCGCTGGAGCCTGAGCCGCTACCTGCCGTTCGTCGCCAACGGTATCGACCGCGCGACGCTGCACGTGCCGCCGCTGCTGCTCACGCCGCGCACGCCGTTGCAGCTGCACTTCTTCTACGAGATCCCGGACATGGGCCGATGCACGGGGCGGCTGCTGCAGAACGTCGCGGGTTCGATCGACCCGGACTCGACGATCGACGTGTCGTCGTTTCCGCACTACAAGGCGCTGCCCGACCTCGCCGCGTTTGCAAACAGCGGCTTTCCGTTCACGCGGATGGCCGACCTGTCGGACACGGCCGTCGTGCTGCCCGCCGAGCCGGGCGCGGACGTCTACGGCCTGTACCTGCTCGCGATGGGACGCATGGGCGTGTCGACGGGTTATCCGGTCAGCGGTGTGACGGTGACGGACGCCGCCGGTGTCGGCGCGTTCGCGTCCAAGGATCTGCTGATTCTCGGCGCGCCGGACACCCAGCCGCTGCTGACGCGCTGGGCGGCGCGCATGCCGTTCGGCACGGATCGCGACGGCGGCCTGTTTGGCGGCCGGTTCGGTGGCCTGTTCGGCGGCGCCGAGGCGGCGCCGTCGCCTGGCGCCGAGCGCGAACGCGTGCGCGCCGGCCTGTCGATCGTCTCGGACGGCACGCGCGCGCTGATCGCCGGCTTCGAGTCGCCGTTGCGCAAGACGCGCAGCGCCGTCGCGTTGATCAGCGCGAGCGGGCAGGCGGACGAGGCGCTCGGCCGCGCACTGCTCGACGACGACATGCTCACGTCGGTCCAGGGCGCGATGGTCGTGATTCGCGATCGCACCGTCACGGTGACGTCGAACGAAACGTCGTATCACGTCGGTGCGCTGCCGCCGCTCACTTACCTGCGCTGGTTTCTGTCGGGGCGTCCGCTGCTGCTTGCGCTGTTCAGCGTGCTGGCCGCGTTCGTCGCGGCGGCGCTCTTCTATCGTCTGCTGCGTGCGCGTGCGGCGCGCCGGCTGAAGGAGTGACATGCGAAACCGACGGTTACGCGGGCTCGGCGCCGCCCGCGCGGGCGGTATCGCGAGTCTGCTGCTCGCGCTGACACTGCCGCACGCGGCGGCGGCCGGCAGCGACCCGCTGAAGGTACTCGTCGATCAGGGGCGATACTGGCAGGCGCATGGCCGGGGCGACCTCGCGGCGCAGGCCTGGAAGAAGGTGCTGGGCGTCGATCCGAATCAGCCCGACGCGCTGTTCGGCATGGGCATGGTGCTCGCCGACCGCAAGGACGTCGACGGCGCGCGCCGCTACCTGGAACAATTGCGCCGGATCGCGCCCGGCTTCGCGCGGACCGACGAGCTAGGCCAGCGTCTGGGCGAGACGAGCGTGCGCGACGGCGAGATCAGCGACGCGCGCCGCCTCGCGCAGACGGGGCAGAGCGCGCTGGCCGCGCAACAGTATCAGCGCGCGCTGCAAGGCGCGCCGTCGTCGCCCGCGCTGCAGCTCGAGTACTTCCAGGCGCTCGCGGCGACGCCGAGCGGATGGGCCGAAGCCCGCCGCGGCCTGGAACGTCTCGCGCGTGACAACCCCGACGATCCGCGCTACGCACTCGCGTATGCGCAGCATCTGACCTATCGCGACGCGACGCGCCGCGACGGCATCGCGCGGCTCGAGTCGTTGTCCGCCGACGCGAAAGTCGGGAAGGCGGCGCGCGAGAGCTGGCGCCAGGCGCTGCTGTGGCTCGCGGCCAGGCCGTCGGATCAGGCGCGCTACCTCGCCTATCTGAAGGTGGTGCCCGACGATCCGCCGGTCAAGGCGCGCTACGACAGCATGGTGCGACAGGATCAAACCGCGCGCGAGGGCGATCAACGCAGCGCATCGAACGAGGCGCGCGGCCACGCGATCGAGGATGGCTTTGCGGCACTCGAGCGCGGCGATCTGGACACGGCGCGCGCCCGCTTCAATGCCGTGCTCGCCACGTCGCCGAACGACAGCGACGCGCTGGGCGGCCGCGGCATCGTCGAGCTGAAGCAGGAGCACTTCGCGCAGGCACGCAGCGATCTGGAGCGCGCGTCGCGAGGCGGGAATGCGGCGCGCTGGCGCTCGGCGCTCGGCAGTGCGACGTACTGGTCGTACACGAGCGAGGCGCTCGGCGCGCAAAGCAACGGCGACTTCGCGCGAGCGAAAGCGTTGTTCGAACGCGCGATTCTTGCGGATCCGTCGAACGTCACCGCGCAGGTGCTGCTCGGCGATGCGCTGCAGGAGAATCGCGATCCGCGCGGCGCCGAGCAGGCGTACCGGATGGCGCTGCGGCGCCAGTCCGACAACCCGGACGCGATACGCGGCCTGGTCGGCGCGCTGGCCGCGCAGGGGCGCGGCGACGAAGCGTTGCAGTTCGCGACGCAACTGAGCGCCGAGCAGCAGTCGAAGGCCGGCGGCCTCGACCGGTTGCGTCGTACGGCCGAGGCCGCACAGGCGCGGCAAGCCGAAGCGCGCGGCGATCTGGGCACGGCGCGCAGCCTGTTCGAGGACGCGCTTGCCGGCAATCCGGACGATCCGTGGCTGCGGCTGGATCTGGCGCGCGTGTACGTGCGGCAAGGCGCGATCGCGTCGGCGCGCAGCATGATGGACGGATTGCTGGCCGAACGGCCCGACATGACCGACGCACTCTATGCCGGCGCGCTGCTGGCCGAGCAGACGCAGGACTGGAGCCTCGGGCTGCAGCGGCTGGAGCGCATCGCGCCCGCGCAACGCACGGCGGCGATGACGACGTTGCAGCACCGCCTCTGGGTGGGCCAGCAGGTGGCGCTGGCGACACGGCTGGTGCGCGAAGGCCGCCGCGCGCAGGCGCTCGGGGTGCTGCACGACGTCGAGGGGATCGGCCAGTCGGTGCCGGGACTCGCGGCGCAGTTGTCGGCGGGCTATGCGGCGGCCGGCGACACGTCGCGTGCGCTGTGGATCGTGCAGCGTGCGCTGGCGCGCGAGCCGGACAACGCCGATTTGCTGCTGCAGTACGCGCGGACGCTGCTGACCGTGCGCAACGATGCGCTGCTGGGCGACGCGATGCGCCGGCTCGCCGCGCTGCCGCTGTCGCCCGCGCAGCGCGGCGACTTCGAACGCCTGAACCTCGAGATCGTCGTGCGTCAGGCCGATGCGGTACGCCAGGCCGGCGACCTCGCCGGCGGCTACGCCGTCATCGCGCCGTGGCTGGCCGCGATGCCGGACAGTCCCGAACTCCAGGCCGCGCTCGCACGGCTGTACACGTCGGCCGGCGACGCGCCGAACGCGCTGAAATGCTATCGGGTCGCGCTGGCCCGCCGGCCCGACGATACGGGCTTGCTGGTCGCGGCGATCTACGCGGCGAGCAGCGCGAAGGCATGGCGCGACGGTGAAGCGTTCGCGGCCACGGCGCTGCGCATCGCGCCCGACGACCCGGGCTTGCTTGCCGCGACCGGCCGCCTGTATCGCGCGGAGGGGAATCTTTCGCTCGCCGCGCAGTATCTGCAGCGTTCGCTGCTGGCCGCCAATACGCCGCCGCCGGGCAGCAAGCCGGCGCCGTCGAACGTGCCGCGCGGCTGGGAAGACGCGATGCGGCGCATCGGCGCGAACCCGCTGCCCGGTACCAATCCGTTCGAAGGCAAGACCGCCGTCGATGTCGTTCAACCGTCGACCGGCTTCGGGGCCGCGGTATCGCCGCTGCCGGGCGTGCCTTCCTGGTCCACCCCGTCTTCTTCCGCTCCGACCGTGCCCTATACGATGCCTCCCGCGCCGCCCGCGACCTACGTCACCCCGTCCGCCGTGCCGGCCGCGCGCATGGTGCCGCCCGCCATGTCGCCGCAGGCGGTCACGGCCGATCTTGGCGACCCCGGCGGCTATGGCCAGGCGGCCGCCGGCGCGGGCGAGTCGGGCGGGCCCGCGACCGCGCGGCGCTATCAGCCCTATCGGGAGCCTGCCGCCGACGTTCCGCCGGCGGGGGCGTCCGCGGGATGCGTGGCGCAGTCCGATCCGAACGACGACTGTGCCGGCTACGTCGCCACGCCGTGGCCGATGTCGCCCGCGTCGCGGGCCGCGGCGGCGACCGGTTCGCCGGCGGCCGCGTCGGGTACCAGGCCGGCCCGGCAGGCCCGCGGCGGGACGAAGGTCGCCGCGGCGCGCGCGCCCGTTCTTTCATCGGCCTACGGGCAGGCCGATGCGCCGCCTCGCTATATCCCGCAGCCGCCGGCCGGCTATGCGGGAGGCGACGCCATGGCCCGTGCGCCGCAGCGGGACGCGGGCGCGGGCGTCAACGCTCAGATGCTCGACGTCGCGTCGGAACTGGCCCAGGTGAACAGCGAGCAGGCCAGCACGGCATCGGGCGGCCTCGTGTTCCGAAACCGGACGGGCGAGGCGGGGCTGTCCGGCCTCACCGACATCGAGGCGCCGCTGGAAGGGCGTATCAAGGCAGGCAACGGTCACGTCGTCGTGACCGCCACGCCGGTCATGCTCGACGGCGGCAACTCGGCGACCGACGTGCCGACTCTCGCCCGGTTCGGCGCGGGGCTCTCGCGGTCGGCCGCCGGCGGCTCGCCGGGTTCCGAAACGGCGAGCGGCGTCGGTCTTTCCCTGGGTTACGAAGGCAAGCAATTGAAGGCCGACATCGGCGCGACGCCGGTCGGGTTTCCGTACCAGGACGTGGTCGGTGGCGTGCGCTTCAACGGTGCGATCACCGATCGGGCGGCCTACTCGCTGGCCGTCACGCGTCGCGCGGTGACCGACAGCCTGCTGTCGTTCGCGGGCGCACGCGATGCGAGTGCCGGCCTCAAGTGGGGCGGCGTGACGCGCAGCGGCGCGCGTGGCGCGCTGAGCTGGGACGACGGCACCAGCGGCGCGTACCTCGCGGGCGCGTTCGACTATTACGACGGCCATCACGTCGAACGCAACTTCGCCGGCAAGGGCAGCGGCGGCGCCTATACGCGCCTGCTGAGCGACGCCGACCGGACGCTCACTGTGGGCGTCAATGCGACGTGGATGCGCTTCAGCAAGAACCAGTCGTATTTCACGTACGGCCAGGGCGGCTATTTCAGTCCTCAGCAATACGTGATCCTGAATATACCGGTCGAGTACGCGGGACGAACGGGCGCGTTTGCGTACGATTTGAGCGGTTCGTTCGGCGTGCAGCATTACCGGCAGAACGCGGTGCCGTATTTCCCGCTGGATTCCGGCATGCAGGCGCAAGCGGCCGCGAATGCCGCCGCCAGCCAGGCGGTAGGGCTGGACGCGGGGGCCGTGTATCCCGCCCGCAGCAAGACGGGCATCGCGTATTCGCTCGCCGCGCGCGGCGAATACCAGGTCGCGCCGCAGCTGGCCGTTGGTGGAGCGGCTTCGTTCGGCAATGCGTATCAATACCGCGAGTGGACGGCGGCCGTCTATCTCCGCTACAGCTTTACGCCGCAAGGCGGCCTGCCGGCGTTCCCGCCGCGCGCGTTCACGTCGCCGTATCTCGCCGACGCCGACTGAACGGATCCGCATGGCGCCGTGGCGATGCCGCGCGAATCGACGTGCGCGCCACGGTACGCGCGCCTGCGCGCGCTGGCGGATCCGTTCAGAGCTTTGTCGGTCCGGCGCTGCGTTCGCGACGTACAGTGTGTCATCGAAAATCCGGCGAGTGCCGAACCACCGGGTCGAAGCGAATCGACCGGCAAAGCGCACGCGCTGGCCCTTCAAGACCGACCATGGCCGAACAACACGACATTTCCGATGCGATCGCGGAATTCAATCGATCGTATCTCATGCTTGCGAAGTGGCTGCTCCTCGTCAACCGGAGCGAGGCCACACGACAACTCGGCGTCTCGGAAATGACGGCATCGCGCATCGCATCGCTGACACTGGCCCAGATCGACCACCTCGCCACGCGCGGCAAGCTGTTTTGCGAGTTTCGCGACGAGTTCGCGCCAGGCTGTGCGTGAGTTCGTCGCGCGACGGTTCGCCATGACATCGGGACGGCGCCGTCGTCAGGACGCAGGGACGTACGCGCGCCGTGACGGCATCCTGAATCCGAATGCAGTGCGCGATCACGCAACGGTCCGACTGCTTCG
>NZ_CAJPHA010000030.1:0-83484 GCF_905339895.1 Burkholderia sp. BCC1988 | reverse complement strand
AATCAGCGCGATCGTGAATCCAGTCGCCGCCGTCAACTTCATTGTGCTGACGAGGTAAGTGGGAATGTAGGTAACGACTATGAACAGAGTGACATTCGTGACAATGATGATGCCACTCGATTGCAGCAACGCTGCCATGTGTGTCTGGATTAGCTGTCGCATACCAGCGGGCGCGTGATTCTCTTCAAAGGTCGGGGTTTCCTCGAGTCGATAGCGAATATACAGACCGATCCCGCCAAGTGGCAGCGCGAGCAGAAACGGCAAGCGCCAAGCCCATGCATCAATCTGGGCTGTACTGAACACGTTCGTCAGGATCGCCGTGACAAGTGCCCCAAAGCAAAATCCACTCATGCATCCGACCTGGATCCAACTTGTCATGAAGGTACGATTGCGATCCTGACAATACTCAGCCACAAAAATCGCCGCACCGCTTGCTTCGCCACCGGCCGACACGCCTTGCAGCAGGCGAAGAAACACGAGCAGCAACGGCGACACAACACCGATAGTCCTATGATCAGGAATGAGACCGATGCTGAATGTCGCGCATGCCATCAGAATAATGGTCACGGTCAAGACGCTCTTACGTCCGTAGCGGTCGCCGATTGGTCCGAAGATCAGCCCTCCAAATGGACGTGCGAAGAACGCAACCGCGAAGGCCGCCAGCGATGCAACAAGTTGCATACCTGGAGCGCTAGCTGGGAAGAACACACGCCCCATCACGGCCGCCATGTAGCCGTAAACAGAAAATTCGAACCACTCAACGAAGCTGCCCACTACCGACGCAAGCACCACGCGAAAGAGTTCATTGGACGTGACGTGTCGACGCTCTTCGGACGTATGCATGTCACCTGACTTGTTGGCGGCATCGTCGTAACCAACTTGCACTGCGGTCTCGGAAGAAATATTTGAGCTCATCAAGTCCGTCCCATGCCGTTGAAGACCTGCTTAGCAGCGTCCGGAGATCAGGGGCACTGAATACGGTCCAGTGCCCCTTCCCGCCTTGCGCGACCGCTTAGAAGCGGTGACGCAGACCGACAGTCACGATGGCCTGCGAGCTCTTCCCTGCGTCGACGTCGATCGAGCCAATAACGGCTTGAGCTGCGCCCGAACCGTTCTGCCCCGTGGCGTGTCCGTACGACGCCACCGTATAGATGTCGGTACGTTTGCTGAGGTTGTAGTCCGCGCCGAGGCTGAACTGGTGGTACTTCGCCGACGAATCGCCGAGTGAGCGGAGGTAGTTGTAGCCAACTTCGGTCAGCAATGCCGGGCTCACTTGCCAAACCGCATAGACCGAGCCGTTGTGATACTTCTCGGCACGATTGAACGCCGACGACGCATCCGGGTTGTACTGCGAGTAGCTGTAGTAGCCGCCGAGCGTGAATGCACCGAGTGCGTATCGACCACCGGCGCGCGCAATGTTGACGGAACGCGCGGACGCATAGGCCGCATTGACACTACTGTTGAACAGCGAATCGGCCGAGGTCTTCGTCCGTTGCGCGACGGAGCCGTTGCCATTGTCGACGTGCAAGTAGCCTGCCGCCAGCGCCAACGGACCGTTGGTGTACGCGGCCGCTCCGCTGTATGTCTGCCCGGAACCAACCGTGCCGGCAACACCGCCGAACGAATACATCGCGGAGAGTTGCAGACCGGACCAGCTCGGGCTCGACCACTTCACTGCGTTGTTGATACGGACGCTGTTGTCAGCGTTGTCGATGTCGCCGGGCGAGGAAAAGAATCCGCCAAGGTAGTTGTCGCTTTGCACCGGCTGCACGAGATCGATGAGCGGATCGTATTGTCGCCCCAACGTCACCGTGCCCCAGGTGCTGGCGTTGGAGAGCCCGACGAAAGCCTGTCGACCGAACATGCGGCCGCCTTGACCGAGGCCGCCCGACGTGGAACTGAAGCCATTTTCGAGCTGGAAGATCGTTTTGAGCCCCCCGCCGAGGTCCTCACTGCCCTTCAGCCCCCAACGCGATCCCGATTCAGTCCCGCTCGCCATCAGAATCTGCGACGACTTTCCGCCGCTGTTGTGGATGTACATCAGGCCTGTGTCGACGACCCCGTAGAGTGTCACGGAATTGTCTGCGTAGGCGTGCGATGCGAAAACACACGCGGCGACGGCGGTTGCTTTTACGTATGGAGTCCTCATTTAATCCCCTAAACCCTGTCTATGAATTTGCGTTACTTGTGAAAACACCCCGGATGATCTTTTCGGTCTTCTGCTCAATCCACACATCCGGAGTGTGGCTCGATGGTGCTCGTTCCGTCAGTTCTTGACCGGCTCGACCTTATCGCCAATCGCGATTGCTTGCGGCACCCACTTCCCGCCGATGACCTTGTAAAAGGTCGCAGCCGGATCTTTCAAGTCGCCGTTGGGCAGAAAGCCAATGCTTCCCGAGATCCCCTCGAACGAGATCTGCTTGACGAAGGGCGTATAGACCTTCGGGTCGGTCGAATTTGCCTTTTGCATGGCGTCGATCAACACCATGGTCGCATCGTAGGCCTGGGGCGCGTAGGCAACGACACCCTGGTTGTACTTTGCCTTCATCTTCTCGTCGAACGCCTTGCCCTCTTTCATCTTGGACAACGGAACGCCGTAGTCCCACGAAACGGCGCCTTCTGCGCTATCGCCGGCGACCTTCAGGAAGGTTTCGTTCTCGAAGCTACCGCCGCCCAAGAGCGTCGCGCGGATACCCAGTTGGCGCATTTGCTTCACGACCATACCGGCCTGCTGATCGAGACCCGCCCAGAAGATCACATCGGGGTTGAACGACTTGATGCGCGTCAGTTGCGCTCGGAAATCGACCGCCTTGTCGGTCGTAAACTCGCGGTCGACAACTTTCCCGCCGGCCGCCTGCACGCCCTTGACGAACTCGTCTGCCATGCCTTGACCAAACGCGGTGCGGTCATCCATCACGGCAATGCTCTTGCCCTTCAGCGTCTCCACTGCCGACCGGCCGGCCAGTCGCCCCATTTGAGAGTCCGAGTTCATCACGCGAAAGACGGTGTTGAAACCCTGCGACGTCAGCGTCGGATTGGTCGCCGACGGCGAAACCATCGGAATTCCCGCGGTGTAATAGATACGCGATGCCGGAATGCTCGTCCCGGAATTGAAGTGGCCCACGATGCCCGCGACCTTCGAATCGACGAGCTTCTGCGCGACCTGCGATCCGGTTCGAGGATCCCCTTGATCGTCCTCCGCATCGAGCACGAAGCGCACGGGTTGGCCTGCGATCACGAACTTCTTCGCGTTCGCATCAGCGATGGCGAGTTCGACTCCGCGCTTCAGATCGACCCCATAGTGCGCTGACGCGCCGGTCAGCGGCGCCGCGAATCCGATCGTGACGTCAGCGGCGTTTGCCGCGTGACCGAGTGTGAGGCCTGCAGCCACCAGAGAGGCGGCCTTCGCAACGCGCGTAACAACAAACGAAATATTCATCTAACACCTCTTCCAATTTAAGAAGGCCAATTCCACAGCGCCAACCAAATTCGTCACACGAATAAGTCTTGACTCATCGGGTGGCTACGCGGATCCACGGTTTTTGCCATTCCACCGACAAAACTGCCGGGTGCGACACCTCAGAAGGCAGGCTGAGTGGGCAGCTCAGCCATCAAAGTATTAGGTGAGACGTCATATGTCAACGACTCAATAATATGCCTGTGCACAGGGTTTTCCATGGTTTCGGCGGTCTCTATCGAGGTGTTTTGGGCCCCGGCCGGCGCATGACACGCATCCGCCGCTCGAGGTCGCCGCCCGCTATCCCGGCCATCCCGGGATAGCCGACTACCGGACTCTATGTCTCGAAGCAGTACGACTCGCGGTGCAGCTCAGCTTGAAGCGTTCTGTGGATATGCCAAGACCCCGCAAGTACGAAATCGGGACCCCTAAGCAAACGTCGTGGCACGGCTCCCTCACGATGCTCGCGAAAAGTTATCGACTCCGGTTTGCGTGTTCTCCACATGACGCCTGCAGGTGCTGGCCTGCGGTGCCCGCCACCGCAATTACGGCGCTCCGGCGCTGTGAGACGGACTATCGGCAGGGTGGCCGGGTTGCGTTGCCGGGCGTGGCGTCGGCACCGATTGTGGCACCCAAGCCGCTCGCGGTGCGGCCGGCGACGGACTAGTGGTTTTTCGTGGCGCGTGCGCGTTGCGAGCGAAGGTTCTGGCATGACGCAAGCAAGTTGACCGAGGTGGCACGTTGCTACCGGCGCGCGCAGACGCAGGCTGGGTGCGCCGGGCCTTGACGAGCACGAACCGGTGATAGATCGCTCTAACCGGAAAAATGCGCAGGAATCAAGGTCACCCCTTACCGGCGTGCAATTGCTTTGACGGACTCACCTGTACAATCAGTCACTGCTATCTACACGTCCAGAGACCGCCGGCACCGAAATGCCTTTGGCGACCAAGTGCTTAACAAGGTGTACGAATCCGGGGATCGAAATGCGAGAAAACCACAAGAAGAGCTTATTTCGAACGATCCTGCACACACCGTTTCGCGTGCACCTCTCCCCAACGCAATTGGACCTGGACGAGCTCGAGCGGCACAAACCAAAGCGGCATCAGCTAGCAATCTATGTCGAACCGCCCAACGCCCCGGGGCTCAGCCAGGTCATTCCAGTGTTGCGACGGCGGGTGCGAACCGACAGGAAGCGCCATCCAGCCGGGAACGGGTACACTCCATTGGCCGGCAATGGTCTGCGTATCGACAGACAGACTGCGTCAAAACGCATCGATATGGCGCTGGGCGACGAACCGGGCCCTGAGTTCGTGGCTCGAGCCCAATATAGGCTCATCGTCACCGACCGTCTTGATCCCATTGGCTACTGTACATTCTGCATCGCGATTAGCCACTGGGAGGACGTGGAAATTGATCTCGACGAGGTGTGGCTCGACCGACGCTATCGGAGTCAGGGTATCGGCCATGCGATGGCCGACAAGGTCTCCACCATCACGCTTTCCACGTTACGAGAACTCGACTCTCGTGTCAGCGAGAGCTCGACGAGAAAGCTCAAACTCGAAGTACTCGTAGGCGGCGACGTCTACTCTGAATCCGGCGCTTCATTTGTCAGATGCACAAGCGACGCGTTGTCGTTCAGAGCAGCCTTCGAGCGGTGGGACGCGCTCAAAATATCGCGTTTTCAATGGGAGCCACGATGGTAAGAGGTGGCCTCACTCGTTCGGACAGTATTCTGAGGTTTTTAAGTGGAACGTCCGAGGCGATCACGCTGCCTATTTGATCGTAGGCAGCGTCGCGAAGTATACCTGATCCGGCGTCTGATCCGCGAGACTCGAATGCACATCCGTATCGACGCGCAACCTTTTCAAGTCTGTTTATCGATCTTGAAGTCGCGATATAGCATTGTTGATGCGATCGACGGTTCTATCGGGTTGGCAGGGTCGAACTGCTTTGCAATCGCGAATCCTTCCTTTCGGAATCGCTCTAAGCTTGATGAAAGACCTGCGAGCGAGCCAGTGTGCAAAACAAGGCGAATTGCAGTGCCGGAAAACGATGTCTGAAGATCAGTCTTCCCTTTGTCACTGAGGATGAGACCGGCAGCCCCGCTGCACACAAAAAAGCTTCCTCCATTTCGGCAGAGGCGATTGGTCATATATAGGCCGAATCCAGAATTTTGCCAAACATCATTAGATCGACGTTTAACGCCTTTATATGTTTTTCCAGATACAGCAGGCATTAATGCGAGATGAACGGCATCGCGATCAGAATTTACCCGGATGAAGGGATTCCGCGACAAGGATGCTCGAATTCCTACCCCGGAATCGAGAACAACGATCTCGACCTTCTGTTTGCTTGGCCAATATTGGCCGCAAAACTCAAGGACTTCAGATCCGGAGTGTTCAACAACGTTGCGCATAATCTCACGCAAAGAGAATGTGACAGTGTCAACCAATTCACCAGTATCGGCTTGCGTCAGGATCTTGGCGAGTCGCGATGATTCGACTTCGATAACATCGCCGACTGCTCTCCCAGTACTCAATGCTTCAGACTCAATGTCATGGACTCGGAGGATTGTCAAGGGAATGTATGTCGAACTTCCTTTTGCCTCACCCGGATCATTGCCATGATTCAGGCCGGCAGCCTTAAAAAAACCCATGTGGGCCGCAAACGTGTGATGTTCATAATTTTCGAAAATCACGGAGACTTCTGGGCACGATCTTGCGAATCGCGATATCTCCGCGGAGACATATGCCATTGCGAAGGGCTCCACATGCTTCAGTCGAACGCAGTCGAATACAATCCTGTCTCCAACATCTTGCTTCCAGAGCCGATTGCAGAAATTTAATGCGTTGAGCAGCGATAAATTTTGTGGAAGTGTAATTTTAAGCATTTAATTTATTTATTTCGCATTGCTCAACGTGATAAGGGATGTCGGCGTCCCTGAGGCCGATATTTTTACAACGAATTCGTCAGATTCCATATGGCAATCAGATTGCGGCCTTCACTTTCGCCAAAATTCTGTCCCACACACTTAGATCAAAATCCTCTGCGAGCATCAGGGATGCCGATGATGGATCGATATTTACAATTTCACGATAACGACTCTGTATTTCGAACCCTTCACTCCGATACTTGCTCAAGGTTTCCCGAAGATCGCGGACCTGATCTGTGCGCATAACCATGCGTACAGCGGTGCCCTGAAAACGGCAATCGTAGTAGCGCTTGCCTTCCGATTTTTGAGTCAACAGTAGCCCCGATTCCCCGGTCGCTATGAAGAAAGTTCCCCCATTTCTACATATGCGACTTGTCATATAGAGGCCGAAACCCGAGTTCGCCCACGGGCCACGTTGTTTGTTTCTGGCACCCTTAAATGCCTTTCCAGAAACAGCTGGCATTAATGCATAGTTGATGGCCCTCTTGTCATCAGATGCATCTATGTGCGGGTTGTTTTTTAGACTTTCGCGTAACCCAATGCCGCGATCCAAGATTCCGACTTCAGCGCGATTTTTCGTAGGCCAATACTGGGCACAAATTCCAAATCTTTCTGCATCACTATGTTCTACAACATTACGCATCAGTTCACGAATGCTATACGACAACGTCTCAAAGAGTGCTCCATTTTCACCATTGCAAAGCGTCGAGGCCAACTTTCGGCTGTTTTCTTCGATTTCGTTTCCGACCTCAATGCCTTTTTGCGCTGCTTCCCTGCGTAATGAATTGCAGTCGAATATTGTCAAGGGGACGTATCGACTACCACCTTTTGCCTCCCCAGGGGCATTTCCGAAAGAAAGGCCGAAGGCGCGAAAGAAACCCATATGCGCGGCATAACCCATGTGCTGAAAGTTCGCGCATCGCAGTTGTACATTCGGGAAGCGCCGCTTTAGTCGGCTGATTTCGCTCGAAACTAGAAGCATCGCGAACGGCTCAACCATGCGGACATTCGAAAAATCAAAGACAAATTCCTCGGCGCCTTCCGACCCTCCTAGCTCAAGTGATAGGCTAAGGGCCGCAGGTAAATCTAAAGCCGCAGGGATTTGGAGTAAAAATCTAGATTTGCTTGTCATCTGATGTCGAAAAACTAATCTGCCACCATCGAAATCGGGATAGTCACCAGTGGCGAACCGCAATCGGACAGCGCCAACCTGCCTGTTACAAGTTTAGCGTATCTCGGGTGCCAGCGATTCACCAGACTTCAATGAATGCTGGGTCGATGACTTTCACCACTTGCCCAGTGGTGTACCGCGCATGCAGGTTTATGCGTTCGAGGTCGATGGCACCCAGAGGTGCAGCGAAGGCACTCAATCCGGTGCTCGCTGGCCGGGCCAAGGTTGGGGATCGCTATCTACCACTGACGCCGGCGCGGAGTCCACACTGTGGGATCCGCCAGCGTTGCGGTGCCGTGCGCGCGCGGCGTAGCCACCGCGCGTGCCGGCAGCCCCCGGCAGACGCCATCGCGAATTCGCGAAACAGGCGTGCGCGCCTGCCGCAGCGCCTCGATCGCATCGGCGACTCACTTCGCGTCCCGTAAGCACTCACCTTTAGGAGGGGCGAACCCGTTGGCCCAATTCGGACGGGCCGTGCGACTTCAGCAGCTGACGGCGCATCCTGCCGAGGATACCGCGCGCCGGTCGCCGTGCGCCGACGCGGTCAAGCGGTTCATGCGCCAAAGCTGGGCGAACGACACTGGCGGCCGCCCCCGAGCGTAGCCTGGCCAGTTCATCCGTATTGAAAGATCGTTGATGCTCGATTCGATCGAACGTAGGAGGTCAGGCGGATCTGCTGGTCTGCGAGTTTTTCAAAACAATCGTGCTGTAGTGATAAGAGTTATTATCTGCCAGCCATCAAAATACATATAAACGAATTAGCGATCGTATTCAGTCGCTTCGCGGAACCTCCCGCCTCGCAATATCACCCTAGTCTTGCATCCGTCCGTCGGTGGATGTTCAAAGCACGACCATTGATTCCGTCATGTTCTGCTTCATGTAGTCGAGGAAACGCTTCTGGAACAGCATCGTATGCTCGTGCGCGGCGCGTTCGGCCGCGTCCGCATCGCGCCGCACGATCGCGTCGATCAGTTCGTCGTGGTCGCGGCCGAGCTTCGCGGCCGTCGGCGAACTTACCGTGAAGTCGAAATGCAGATGGAGCAGGCGCTGCCCTTCGCCGAGCAGCCGTTCGTAGTAGCCGACGAAATACGGGTTGTTCGCCGCGTGCGCGATCGCCATGTGCAGCGCCTTGTTGGTCTCCGACATCGCCTGGAAGTCGCCGCTCTCGACGGCTTCCATGTAGACGTCATCGGCCTTGCGGATCTTCGCGAGGTCGGCATCCGACCGCTGCGTGGCGGCAAGCCGCGTGACCGCGCGCTGGATCAGGTCGAGCGCCGAGATGTACTTCGGGAATTCCTCGATCTCGAACGGCGTGACGAGCGTCGTGCGGTTCGGCAGGATCGTGACGAGCCCTTCGCTGCTCAGCCGCGCGATGGCGTCGCGCACCGGCGAGCGCGACAGCCCGAACTGCGCGGCCAGCGAGATTTCGTCGAGCTGCACGCCCGGCTTCAGCTTCAGCGTCAGGATCTGCTTGCGCAATTCCTCATACACATACCGCCCGCCGTGCCGGCGGCCGCCCCCTTCGGTTTCAACGGCCTCTTTGCTCATCTCGCTACCCTTCCTGTAATCGGCCCCGTTCGCCGGGCGCGCTCTGGAGTTTAGCATCGCGTCCTCACGTGCCTGACGCGGCCGACGGCCCGAATCCGTCGCCCCACGTGTCGCTGAGCATGAACCCGGCGGCGAGCGGATCGTCGGGGTCGACGCCGAGCTGCTGGAACCCGAACACCCACGCGCGCCCGGTCACGCGCGGCAGCACGGCGGGCCGGCCGCCTACTTCGGTCGTGCCGACCAGCTCGACGCGGAATTCGCCGCCGATCGTCGAGCGCGACGTGAGCACGTCGCCGACCTGCACGCGGCCGCGCGCGGCGAGCGTCGCGAGGTTGGCCGAGCTGCCGGTCCCGCACGGCGAACGGTCGACGCGGCCGGGCGGCAGCGTCGTGCAGGTCTGGTAGACGGTATCGTCGACGCGGTTGCGAAACATCACGTACGCGACCTCGTCGATCTCCGGGAACAGCGGATGCCGCACGGCGACCTGCCGGTTGATGATTTCCTTGAGCCGAACGCCATGCGTCGCGAGTTGCCGTGCGTTGTCCGGCGCGATGTCGAGCCCGATCTGGCTGACGTCGACGAGCGCGTAGTACACGCCGCCGAATGCGATGTCGACCTTGATCGTGCCGAACTCGGGAGTGTGTATGTGCACGTCGAGCTGTTCGACGAACGCCGGCATCATGTCGAGCGACACGCCGACGCAGCGGCCGTCGCGGCACGCGGCGCGCGCCGTGACGAGCCCGGCCGGCGTGTCGAGCACGACGGTGGTCTCCGGTTCCTGCATCGGCACCATCCCGAGTTCGAGCAATGCCGTGACGACGCAGATGCAGTTGCTGCCCGACATCGGATGCGCCTTGTCGGCCTGCAGCACGATGAAGCCGGCGTGCGCTTCCGGCCGTGTCGGCGGCAGCAGCAGGTTGACCGACATCTGCAGGCAGCCGCGCGGCTCGAGCACG
This sequence comes from Burkholderia sp. BCC1988, assembly GCF_905339895.1. Lineage (NCBI taxonomy): Bacteria > Pseudomonadati > Pseudomonadota > Betaproteobacteria > Burkholderiales > Burkholderiaceae > Burkholderia > Burkholderia sp. BCC1988. The sequence continues at coordinate 73,420 of NZ_CAJPHA010000030.1, read as the reverse complement.
ACGAGGCGCCGCAAACTGTCGTCGGTCTCGTTGATGTAATTCATCTTGTCGAGCATGGTCGTGCCCGGCACGTCGAGGACGCCGCCGGTGATGACCTTGCCGATCTCGCCCTCGCAATGCACGTCGACGAGCTGCAGCGTTTTGTTCCAGCGCATGATCGATTCACCTTCTGCTTACTTGATGTACCAGCCCCACGGCTTGTCGCTGTCGTAGCGCGTGATCTGCTTGATTTCCAGGTAATTGTTCAGGCCCCACTCGCCGAGTTCGCGGCCGATCCCGCTCTGCTTGTAGCCGCCCCACGGCGCCTCCGTGAACGTCGGCTGCGAACAGTTGATCCATACGATACCCGCACGCATCGCGCGCGCCACGCGCTCGCAGCGCGGCAGGTCGGCCGACATCACGGCCGCCGCGAGACCGAAGCGCGAGTCGTTGGCCGAGCGAACCGCTTCGTCTTCCGTATCGAACGGCCGCACGCACACGACCGGCCCGAAAATTTCCTCGCGCCAGATCCAGCTGTCTTCCGGCACGTCGGCGAATACCGCCGGTTCGATGAAGTAGCCGCGTTCGAGATGCGCCGGCCGTTCGCCGCCAGTCACGAGCCGCGCGCCTTCGTCGCGGCCGCGCGCGATCGCTTCCCGCACCTTGTCGTATTGCCCGCGGCTCACCAGCGGGCCGAGCAGCACGCCGTCGTCGCGACCGTTGCCGATCCTGATTTTGCGCGCTTCCTGCGCGAGCCGCTCGACGAGCGGCGCATACAGCGAGCGTTCGACGAGCACGCGCGACGTGGCCGAACACACTTCGCCCTGGTTCCAGAAGATGCCGAACAGGATCCATTCGACGGCCGCTTCGAGATCGCTGTCGCCGAACACGATGAACGGCGACTTGCCGCCGAGTTCGAGGCTCACGTTCTTGATGTCGCGTGCGGCGGCCTGCATGATCCGGCTGCCGGTCGGCACGCTGCCGGTGAACGCGAGCTTGTCGATGGCCGGATGCGCGGCGAGCGGCGCACCGGCGTCCGCGCCGAGGCCCGTCACGACGTTCAGCACGCCGGCCGGCAGCCCGGCCGCGTCGGCGATGCCGGCCAGTTCGAGCGCAGTCAGCGGCGTCAGTTCGGACGGCTTCAACACCATCGTGCAGCCGGCCGCGAGCGCCGGCGCGACTTTCCACGCGGCCATCAGCAGCGGGAAATTCCACGGGATGATCGCGCCGGCCACACCGATCGGCTCCTTGCGGACGACTGTACTGAAGCGCTCGTCCGCGAGCGGCACCGGCGTTTCGGCGCTCCCGTCGAGCTGTTCGGCGAGCCCGGCGTAAAAGTCGAAGCAACCGGCGGCATCGCCGAGATCCCACAGCGCTTCGGGCAACGGCTTGCCGTTGTCGCGCACCTCGAGCTCGGCCAGCTCGGGCAGGCGATCGCGAATTCCCTGTGCAATCGCGCGCAGCACGGCGGCGCGCTGCGCGCCGGTCATGCGCGGCCACGGACCTTCGTCGAACGCACGGCGCGCGGCATTGACCGCGGCGTCGATATCTTCCGCGGTGGCGGCGGCCACCTGTGCGATCACGGTTTCGTCGCCCGGATCGAGCGTGTCGAAGGTGCGGCCCTGAACGGGCGCCACCCAGCGGCCGTCGATGAAAAGTCGTTCGTAGGATTGCATGAAGAGTCTCGTAGGTCAGGCGAATCGGTAAGCGCTGAATGGCGACAGGTCCTGCCGCGTCTGGCGGCCGGCCGCGAGGTCGCCGACCAGGCGGCCGGTGGTGGCGCCCAGCGTGAGGCCGAGCTGACCGTGGCCGAATGCCATGATCACGTTCGGCAGCCGCTTCGAGCGGTCGATCACCGGTTTCGTGTCGGGCAGGAACGGCCGATAGCCGACGCCGTACTCGACGCGGGAAGTCTGCAACTCGGGCAGGATGCGTTTGGCCTTCTCGAGGATGATGTCCGCGCGCCGGAAATTCGGCGCCGCATCGCGGCCCGCGAACTCGATGGTGCCGCCGATCTGCAGCCCGCGCGTCATCGGGCTGAAGCAGAAGCCGCCGTCCGCATAGATCACGGAGTGGCGGAACTCGACGCCCGGATCGGACACCAGCGCCTGGTAGCCGGCGATGCCTTCGAGCGGCACGCGCACGCCAAGCTGCCCGAAGAATTGCCGCGAACCGGTGCCGGCCGCGACGACCACGTGATCGGCCGCGATGCGCTCGCCGTTGGCCAGCGTCACGCCGGTCGCACGTGCGTCCGATTCGTCGATGCGCGCGGCGTTCGCACGGATACGGCGTCCGCCTTGCGCTTCGAAGCTGGCCGTCAGCGCCGCGATGAAGCCTTCGGTATCGTTCACCGCGCGCCAGTCGGGAAACAGCAGTCCATGCTTGAACCGGCCGGCGAGCGCCGGTTCGAGATCGCCGATGTCAGCGGCGCTCAGCCGCTGCGACGCGAAGCCGAGCGACTGCCGCAGCTCGAGATGCGGCTGCTCGTGCGCGATGCCGGCCGGATCGTCGAACACTTCCAGCACGGGCCGCTGGCCCAGCAGCGCGCGGTCGCCGCACGCATCGAGCAGTGGCGCGTAGTCGGAATAGACGTCGTGCGTGAGCGTGGCCATCGCCTGCGCGATCGACACGATCTTCGCGTGGCGGGCCGACGCGACAAACCGGAAAAACCACGGCAGGATGCTGGGCAGGGCGCCGGGCCGCAGCGCGAGCGGGCCTTTCTGATCCATCAGCCAGCGCGGCACCTTCATCAGAATGCCGGGCTTCGACAGCGGGATCACCTCGCTGACCGCCATCTGCCCGCAGCTCCATTTTGCGGTGCTGTCGCCGGGTGCGGCCGGATCGATCAGCGTGACCGCACGGCCGTCGCGCTGCAGATAGAGCGCGCAGCATACGCCGACGATCCCGCCACCGATCACGACCGCGGTTGCCTCGCGTGCGGTGCCGGGTGCGGCGGGTGCATGGTGTTGGGCAACCGCGTTCAATTGACGAACTCCTGCAGGGTGAAGCCGTGTGCGTACGGTTGAACCGAATCGACACGATACCGCGCGCGCCCGGTGACCCATGCGCGCCCTTCGATGCTCGGTCGCACCGCGTCGAGCCCGCTGTCGAGCCGCGTCGTCGATTCCACGCGGCCGATGAAGCGGCTGCCGATCAGGCTCTCGTGGCAATACGCGTCGCCGGCCTTCAGCCAGCCGCGCGCGAAGCGCTGCGCGACGCGGGCCGAACTACCGGTGCCGCACGGCGAGCGATCGACGAGACTGTCGCCGGCGATCACCACTGCGCGTCCGTGTGCGTCATCCGCGATCGGCTTGCCCGTCCACATGCAATGCCGCACGCCGCGAATCGCCGGATGATCGGGATGCACGACGTCGAGCGCCGTGTTCACCGCGCACTGCACATCGCGGCCCCACGCCAGCAACGCGTCCGGCGTGAAGTGTTCGCAACCGGGGAAGTTCGGCTGAACCTCGACGATCGGATAAAAGTTGCCGCCGTATGCGATATCGACGGCCAGCGTGCCGAGCGCGGGAACGTCGATCTCGACGTCGCGCGCGAGCAGGAAGCTCGGCACGTTGGTGAAGCGCACCGACGTCACGCGGGCGCCGTCCATCTCGTATCGCGCGACGATCTGCCCGGCGGGCACGTCGACCGTCACCGTGCCCGGCCGCTTCGGCACGACGAGGCGCTCCTCGATCGCGAACGCGATCGAGCCGATCGTCGCGTGGCCGCACATCGGCAGGCAGCCCGACGTCTCGATGAACAGCAGGCTGAAATCCGCGTTGTCGCTGACCGGCGGATAGAAGATCGTCCCCGACATGTGCGCATGGCCGCGCGGTTCCAGCATCAGCGTGCGGCGCACCCAGTCGTGATGCGCCACGAAGTCCTCGCGGCGTGCATTCATCGTTGCACCCTGCAACGCCGGCGCGCCGTCGATCACCATGCGCACCGGCATGCCTTCGGTATGGCCTTCGATACAGGTAAAGCTGTGAATCGTCATGTTGGAATTTCCCGGTCGGCGTACCGGCGCCACTCGGCGCCGGCACGGGAGCGCATTACCGCATTACGCCTGCGACGCCTCGAAGATCGCGCGGAACTCGGCCTTCTCGTGATCGGTAAGCGGCTGCAGCGGCATGCGTGCGTTGCCGACCTTGAAGCCTGCGAGCTCGCAGCCGTACTTCACCTTCTGGATGAACTTGCCCGACTCCATGCTCGCCATCACCGGGAACAGCGAGCGCATCACGTTCTGCGCACCGGCGATGTCGCCGGCCGCGAACTTGTCGTAGAAGCTCACGACCTGTTTCGCGAAGCAGTTCGCGGGCCCGCAGATCCAGCTCGTCGCGCCCCACAGGAAGAAGTCGAGCGCCTGGTCGTCGGAGCCGCACGACAGCTGATAGTGGTCGCGGTACTTGCCGCCGATCTCGATCGCGCGCAGCAGGTTGCCGCTGCTTTCCTTGATGCCGATCACGCGCGGATGATCCTTGAACGCGTCGAGTACGCCGAAGCCGACCTCGACGTTCGTGCGCACCGGGTAGTTGTACAGGATCACGTTCACGTCGGCCACTGCCGCGAGAATCGCGTCGTAGTGGCCGATCAGTTCGTCTTGCGACGGCAGCGCGTAGTACGGCGGCGCGATCAGGATGTTCGTGTAGCCGGCATCGCGCGCCTGGCGAACCTGCTCGATCACTTCGCGCGTCGACGAGCCGTTCGCGCCGGCGATCAGCGTGCCGCGGCTGCCGACTACTTCGCGCACGGTCTTCATCACCGCGCGGCGCTCGTCGTTCGTCAGCGCGTAGTACTCGCCGGTCGAACCGAGCGGCACGAAGCCGCTGACGCCGGCGGCCAGCTGATATTCGAGGATCGACGCGAGCGTGTCGTGATCGACCGCGCCCGACGCATCGAACGGTGTGACGAGGGCGGGCAGAATGCCTTTCAGTTGCATGAGATTTCTCCGGCTTGATGAAAGCGTTGCGGGTTGTTGCGGATCAGTAGGCATAGCGCCTGAGCATCCTGGACTCCACTACGCCGACCAGGCGGGTCAGCGGAAAGGCGACGAGGAAATAGATGACGGCCACCGTGGTCAGGAATTCGACCGGGCGCGCAGTGCTGTTCGACACGTTCTGGCCGACGAACATCAGGTCGGCGATCCCGACCGACGAAATGAGCGCGCTCTCCTTGAACAGGCTCACGACGTTCGACAGCAGCGGCGGAATCGCGCGCAGCAGCGCCTGCGGAAAGATCACGTAGACGATCTTCACGTGCGGCGACAGGCTGAGCGCGATGCATGCGTCGTGCTGCTCGCCGGCGATCGACTTCAGCGAACCGCGAAACGTCTCGCTGGTGATCGCGGCCATGTACAGCGTCAGCGAGATCAGCACCGACAGGTACGGCGGGATCGGCAGCCGCAGCACGACCGGGAAGCAGAAGAACACCCAGAACAGCTGGATCAGCAGCGGCGTGCCGCGGAAGAATTCGACGAACGCGGTGACCGGGCCGCGCAGCCAGCGCGACGGCGACATGCGCAGCAGGCTCAGCACGAAGCCGAGCAGGCTGCCGACGAGCGCGCACGTGGCGGTGAACGCCAGCGTCAGGCCGAGGCCTTTCGCGAGCACGAGCCAGTACGGCCAGACGACGGAAAAATCGAGGTTCACGGCGGGCTCCTCAGCGCTGGACGGCGACGTCCTGGCGGCGCTCGATGACGTTGACGAGTTTCGCGATCGGCAGCGACAGCGCGAAATACACGAGCGCGACGACCGAATAGGTTTCGAGCGGCCGGTACGCTTCGGTCGCGATGCTCTTCGCGACGTACATCAGGTCGCCCACCGCGACGATCGCGACCAGCGCGCTTTGCTGCAGGCTGCCGATCCCGTTCGTCAGCAGCACGGGCATCGCGCTGCGCAGCGCCTGCGGCAGTACGACGAAGATCGTGCGCTGCCACGGCCGCAGGCCGAGCGCGACCGCCGCGTCGAGATGCTCCTTCGGCACCGCCTGCACGCCGGCGCGATACGCTTCCGCGTTGAACGCGGTCAGGTTCAGGCCGAGCGCGAGCACACCCATCGTGACGGGATCGATGAACACGTCGACCATCATCGGGATGCAGTAGAAGAACCAGATGATCTGCAGCAGCGCGGGCGTGCAGCGGAAGAATTCGATGAAGAGCTGCGCGGGCCAGCGCACGAGCTTCCAGCGGCTCATCGCGAGCAGGCACAGCACGAAGCCGAGCACGAGACCCATCGCGTTCGCGGCGACGGCCAGCACGACGGTGACCTTCAACCCGTCGAGCAACGCGCCGAGGCTGCCGGCGAGGAAACTGAAATCGAAGTGGTAGTTCATCGCTTCGGCCTCAGTCGAGATGCAGCACTTTCTCGAGGAATTCGCGTGTGCGCGCTTCCTTCGGACACTTGAAGATCTTGTCCGGCGCACCTTGCTCGACGATCTTGCCGTTCGCGCAGAACACGACGCGCGTCGCGATGTCCCGCGCGAAGTGCATGTCGTGCGTGACGATGATCATCGCCATCTTCTGCTCCGCGAGCTGCAGCATCACGTTCTGCACTTCGACGACCATCTCCGGATCGAGCGCCGACGTCACTTCGTCGAACAGCATCAGCTTCGGTTCGAGCATCAGCGCGCGTGCAATCGCCACGCGCTGCTTCTGGCCGCCGGACAGTTGGCTCGGATACGCATGCAGCTTGCTTTCCAGGCCGAGGCGCGCGAGATACGTGCGGGCGCGCTCAGTCGCGTCCGCCTTGGACAGCCCGCCGACGCGCACCGGCGCGAGGATCAGGTTGCCGAGCACCGACAGGTGCGGAAACAGCGTGTAGTGCTGGAACACCATCCCGACCTGCTTCTGCAGCTTCGCGTCGATGCGCCAGCCGCCGCGCGCGTCGCCGCCGCGGATGTACGGTGCGCCCTGGAACGCGATCTCGCCGCGCTGGATGCCTTCGAGGCCCATCATCACGCGCAGCAGCGAGCTCTTGCCGCTGCCGCTCGGGCCGATGATCACGAGCCGGTCGTCCGCGCGCATGTCGAGGCTAATGCCGTCCATCACGACGAGATTCGGACCGTACGCCTTGTGCACGTCGCGCAGCCGCACGAAATCGCCGTCGGGCGCGGTGGCGGCGAAGCGCGTGGTCGAAAGGGGATGCATGGCCGACCTGACGGCCGTCGTTTGAGGCGACAACATGACAGTCTCTCCAGCGGCGCCCGAGTTCGGCGCGCAAAGTGCGAATCGGAAGATCGAGGCCCGCCCGTCGGTGCTGCGGCGGGCCCCGCCGGTGCGGCGCGGCTTACTTGCCGGGCGTCAGCATCGCCTGCACGGACGTCTTGATCAGGCGGTTCACCGCGCCCGACCTGACCTGCTGCGCGAGGTAGTCGTTGAGCACGTCGAGGTCGGCCTTCGGCGTGTCCTTGCGCAGCCCGAACGCGACTTCCTGCTGCGCGAGCGGCGGCGCGGGATTGAAGCTAGCCGCCCAGTCGGGGTGCGCTTCGGTCAGCAGCATGTTGGTGATGTTCGCGTCGGCGAGCAGGTCGGCGCGCTTCGAGATCAGCGACAGGCGCGTCTCGTCGTTGCCCGGCAGCCGCATGATCCGCGCCTGTTTCAGTTCGGCCGAAATCGCCTTGTCCTGCGACGTGCCGGACATCACCGCGACCGTGACGTTCGGCTTGTCGATGTCGGCGAGCGAGCGCAGGTTCTTCGCGATCTTCGGGTTGTTCTTGTTGTAGACGAACGAGACGTTGTAGTCGGTCGCCGGCGCCGAGAACGCGACGGCTTTTTCACGCTCGGGCGTGTCGTTCAGCGCGAGCGACAGGTCCCATTTGTCCGATTGCAGGCCGGCGACGATGTTGTCCCAGCTCGTGTCCACGAATTCCACTTTCACCTTCAGCACGTTCTGCCCGAAATCGCGGCACAGATCCGAGAAGAAGCCGCTGTACGCGCCCGTCTTCGGATCGCGCATCACGTACGGCGGCGCGACCGCCGCGCCGCAGCGCAGGACGCCGGCCTTCTTCACGGCGGCCCATGCGTCGGGCCCCGCAGCGTACGACGGGGCGGTTGCGACGAGCGCTGCGGCCGCGACGGTGCATGCGGCGATTTGACGGGTGAAACGAGACAGTCGATTCATGGTGACCTCACTTTGAGATGGGTAAACCCGTATGCCCGCTGTATTCAACACATTGATGTGTGTTTTGTTGTGTGCAGCATTGTGTGCATATTAGAAGGGCAAAAATCGACGTGTCAACGAGAAATCGCGCTGTGCGGTGGTCGGGTTTTCCCCGGGGGCATGGGGGCATGGCACTTGATTGCTTCCGCGCGCGGGCATCAGACGCAGCAGATAGCCCTAGGTATTCCTGACCACGATCGGTCGTCCGGCAAGTGCAGCTACGTCTTGGCGATGCAGTTCATCTATTGGATCTAATTCTGCATTGCATTATCGCTATTGATCTGCACAAAAATGCCCGGACACGTTATTGGCACTGTCCGGAGGGCTGAGAGAGATCGAAGACGCCATTCGCGAAATCGAAGCGGAAATGACGACGGGAAGACCCGCTATGCAGTCGCTCTCGCTTGCCGTCCACACATGGGCCAATGCGCGGTTGAACCGATTCCAGCAGGAATTTGCATCGATCCACCCAGATTCCACATGACCTGGGGCGCATCGGCCTGTCGCTCCGTGTGCAATACGACTCTCAATCCTTTGCCGCAAAAAAAGCCCCGTCAGACCGAGAGGACAGAACGAAAAGCGAAAAGCACGTCAAGGTATGGGTAGTGATCCTGTTGCGGTGTCGCCATCACAATTGGACGATCTCGTGCACGGGGCAGGTCACGCCTCGTCGAAGAATGCGTCGATTCTCCACGTTGCCAATACCTCTTGTATCGACACGGAGCGTGTTGGCTGCGGTACCGCGTTAACGGTCCTCGAGAATCGCGGCGCCGGTGCCGGCTGTCCACCTGCGCCGTCGATCGCTCAGCTACGCTCTACGGCGCCGGCCAATGAGCGCAGTGACGATTTCATCCAAATCGCGCCGATTATCGCCACGACCACCGGCGGCAGAATCAAGGCCGATACAAGCGACCACCCGAATTCGCTCAACAGGTTGCCCGACACGAAAGAACCGACGACCATCGCGCCGAATACGACGAAGTCGTTGAGCGACTGCACGCGTGCCCCTTCTTCAGGCCGATGGCAAGCCAGAACCTGCGCCGACGCGCCAAGAAATCCGAGGTTCCAGCCCGCACCGAGCAGCAGCAGCGCAACCCAGAAGTGATTGACCGTCATACCTGCCAGACCCGCCAACGCGGCAAGCGCGATTAGCGCGAGACCAGCCAGCGTTACGTTCAGCGCGCCGAAACGCGATATCAGGCGACCGGTAAAGAAGCTCGGCGCATACATCGCTATCACATGAATCTCAATGCCGACGTTCGCATTCGCCCGAGAGATGCCGCATAGCTCCATGGCGAGCGGCGCCGACGTCATCATGAAGTTCATCATCGTATAGCTCACGATGCCGCAGAGCATCGCCACAATAAAACGCGGCTGAGCCAGAATCGTCGCAATCGGGCGGCCGGATGCGCGGTCAGGGTTAGATGGCTTGCGCTCGAATTTCACGCCCGCTAATACGATGGCGGACAATACGGCTACGCCGGCCGCAGTAATATAGGTCACCGCATAAATGTGCGGTGACCACAAATTCATCGTGCCGGTGACCAACTGTGGTCCGAGCACCCCTGCAGCGACGCCGCCTGCGAGAACCGCCGACAATGCCCGTGGACGATGCTCCTCGTCCACACATTCGGCAGCTGCGAAGCGGAACGTCAGTACAACAGCCGCATACGCGCCACCGAACAGCAACGCGAAGCAAAATAACGGGAAGGACTGGATCACAAGGGCCAGCGCGGCGCCCAATCCAGCGACGACTCCGCACAGATTGCCGAACAGGAAGGCGACGTGCCGGCCGTAGCGCCGCGCCAACATACCAACCGGCAGCGTCGTCAGCGCCATCCCGACGACGAACACAGATATCGGCAAGGTCGCCAGTTCGGGGCGCGGAGCAAGAAGATTGCCGATGATCGCGCCGGTCGCATAGACAACGGTCGAATTCGCACCTGCCAGCGCCTGTGCGATAGCCAGTCGCACGACAGAGCTATTGAGTTTCGGATTGGACATCAGTAATGGGCTCCGGAAACCAGTCATCAACGTTCAAAGCTCCGGCTGAGGATTCGAATCCTTGGGATAGGCCGATGCTTTGCTTATCGTGCGATCGACGTCGACGACCCGCCGGCACCGACAGTGGCCGACTGCCCGTTTTTTTGCAGCGCTAGCGCGGCGACGGACGCTACGAGCCCGCCAGCGGCAAGCGGCATATACGCCCATCCCCACTGATGCGTCCAGTCCAGCGTCGCTCCGAACGTCATCGGCGCAAACGCACCGATGCCGAATCCGAGGATCGATCTGACTCCCATCACGCGCCCAAGGTACGCAGCGGGGATCTCTTCGGTCATCGCCGCTGAAAGCACGCCCGAATCAGCGAGAATAAAGAAGCTACCGACCGCCCCCAGGGCCACGACCCAGCGAGTGCCCCACTGCTCCGACCACCCGATGAGCATCGAGCACAGCGCGCCGACGGCGCCGACGCAAATGAGTACGCGCGCCCGTCCGCAGCGATCAGACAGCGCGCCGACGACCCCGGTTGCAATCATGCCCGATAGATGAATCGTGCACGCGACGATCAGGCTTGTCGTCATCGCGCCAAATCCGCAGGGGCGAAGTGCCGTCGCCAGTAACGTGGGCGTCCACGCCCAGCTTCCAAGTAACTCCCAGCAATGCGCAACATAGCCAATTAGAAGGCATAGAGACGCGGGGCCAAACACGCGCCGCCACTCGATCCTGGCCGAAGTTGCGGCTCGCGCGGACCTGTGTTGTCGATTCTCGACTCCGATGAGGCCGATTTGCCCGAACACCGCACCCATTAGCGCGCCTACGGCGCAAATGCCGAATCCTGCCGCCGCACCATAGGCACTCGCCGCCCACATCGAGAGAAAAACCGAGAGCAGATAACCCAGCGACGCAGCGGCTAGTATCTGCCCCATCGCTCGCCCTCGTCCGGCTGTCGGACTCAAATCCGCGATTAGCAGCAGTGCCGGCGCATACGCACCACCCTGTGTCAGCCCGACCAGCACGATAAGTAGCAGCGCGCTGTGCGGCGACCGGGCAAAGATCGCGAAGAGCATCAACGCCACAGCACCCGCCCACATACTGGTTAGATAGACGCGTTTAGCCCCAAGACTATCGGAGAGCCATGCGGTCACCAGCAACGCTAATGCATTGGACAGATTGAATGCTGACTGTATCGAACCTGCGGTTGCGGCATCCATGTGCCATGCCGCGCGTAATACCGGTAATGCACCCGCGAAAGCCATCGTGCCCATGCAGGTACCGGCACGACTCAGGCACAAAAGGAGTTGACGATTCATGGCCGCCTCCGCTTCGGAATACAGACGGGCATTACAGAGCGGCGTGCGCAGTGGCGAGACAAAAAAGACACGATGATCGTCAGTGTATTGAAGTCCATGATCAACGACGCGCAGACTCATGCGCGTCGTCGGGTCGTATAAGCGAGGCCCGGGCCATCGAAACATCCGCAGCGAGCCGGCGAACCAGCTCGCGCATCACCTCTTCGTCATGCGGAGTTGTGCTGTGCGGCTCGCATGTAGCCTTCGCGCGTCTGCGGCAGTTTCATTCCAAGCAACGTTGCAGCGACCTGGGTTCGCAGAATCTGCGCAGTGCCGCCAGCAATGGTAAACATGCGCGCATCGCGTACATGCCGCTCCATCGCGTTATGCCGCCCGTAACCAGACGATCCGTAGAATTGCAGCGCGTCGTTGGTCACCTTATTGGCCGTTTCCGCCGCAAAGATCTTCGCCCGCGCCGCCTTGTCGATATCGGGAAAGTCCACACCACTGGCAGCCGCTGACCGCAGCAGCAAGCGCGCGGCTTCCAGTTGAGTCGACATGTCCGCTAGCATCCACTGCAATCCTTGGAATTCGGCAATAGGCCGACCGAACTGCTGCCTGGACTTGAGGTAAGCCATGCCCTCCTCGAAGGCGCCTTGGGCGATACCCAGCGCAACCGTTCCCGCGCCGACACGCTGGGCGTTGTAGGCAGTCATCAACGATGCGAAACCACGCTTCAGGCCGCCGGGAGGCATTACCAGCATCGACTTGTGTACCTTGAGGTCATGGAACTCGAGATGCGTTTCCGGAATGCCCCGTACGCCCATGGCGTACAGCCTGCGGCCAACGACGAGTTCAGCGGGTGTGTTGCCGTCTCGGACGCAGATGAACGCCCCAATGCCCTGCTCGACACCGTCGTCGACTACCCGCGCGAAGATGAGGTGCAACTTCGAAACACCACCGCCGGTAATCCAGTACTTCTCGCCGTTCAGGATGTAGTCATCCCCTTTCTTGTCGGCACGCGTCGTCATCTCGCTGGCGGCGCTACCGGCATTAGGCTCCGAGATGCAGATTGCCGGTTTGTCTCCCGCCAGCACGAGGTCAGCGGCCACCTTCAGTTGCGCGTCGGTACCGTACTTCGCAATGGCACCGATCGCACCCATGTTCGCCTCGACGGTGATGCGGCCCATGGTCGCGCACGCCTTGGCCATCTCTTCAATGACAACCACAGTATCCAAGTAGGAAAGACCACGTCCGCCAATACTACTGGGCAGAGTCATCCCCATGAATCCTGCATCGCGCAACGCTGCGACGTTGTCCCACGGATACTCTTCGGTGAGGTCGGTATTCGAAGCCGTGGGCGCGAACACAGATTGCGCAAGCTCACGTGCCTGCGCCTGCAGTTTCAGTTGTTCTGGGGTCAGTTCGTACATGGCGTCTCCTAGATTGTTCGATCGTTTTCAAGCCAATCCATCAGAACTTCTTCAGCATGCTCATCGAGCCGCGGCGGTGGTCGCCTGTAACTCGGCGGCGTTGCGGACATCTTCAACGGGTTGGCGAGGAGACCAATCTGTCCGTCCATCGCCCAGTCGCACGGCATCTTCAGTTCGGCGCCGCGGGCCTTGACATGGGGATCGGCGAACACGTCTTGGAGACTATTCACCGGACCGCACGGAACACCCACCGCCTCGAGCGCTTGCAACCAGGCCGCACGACGCCTGCCTCTCAGCGCCTTGTCAACGAGCTCACACAGTTCGACTCGATGACGGATCCGCATCGGATTAGTCGCGTAGCGTTCATTTAACGCAAGCTCGTCGACGCCGGCGACCTCGCAAAACCGGCGGAACTGGGCGTCGTTTCCAACGGCGAGAATCATTGGTGCGTCAGCTGTCTGGAACACCTGGTACGGAACGATATTCGGATGACCGTTTCCCAGACGCGGCGGAACTTTCCTGTCGGCCAGATAATTCGTCCCCGCGTTGACGAGCCATGCGATCTGCGTATCGAGCAGGGAAATGTCGATGTGCTGCCCTTCGCCAGTTCGCTCGCGATGGTGCAGGGCGGCCAGGATCCCGACCGTCGCATACATGCCCGTCATCACGTCAGCAATCCCGACGCCCACCTTCATCGGCTCCCCGTCCGGTACACCGGTCAAGCTCATGATCCCTCCCATCCCCTGGATCAGGAAATCGTAGCCGGGCCGGGTCGCGTACGGCCCCGTTTGCCCGAAGCCGGTAACCGAGCAGTAGATCAGGCGCGGATAGCGATCCTTGATTTGCTCATATGCCAGGCCGTACTTGGCGAGGCCGCCCACCTTGTAGTTCTCCACCAGCACATCGGCCTGTGCAATCAGCTGATGCAGGAGCTCCCTGCCCGAATCCGACCCGAGGTCGATGGCGATCGACCGCTTGTTGCGATTGGCCGAGAGGTAGTAAGCACTTTCATCGGTTTCCTCGCCGGACGTCCCGCGTGCATACGGCGGCCCCCATTTGCGCGTGTCGTCCCCTTCATCGGGCTTTTCGACCTTGACGACATCGGCGCCCAGGTCTCCTAGAAGCTGGGCTGCACTGGGCCCTGCCAGGATGCGGGATAGATCCAGTACCTTGATTCCGGTCAACGCCGTCTTTCGATCTGCCGTCATGCAACACCGCCATTCGAGCGTTGTTCGGCAGACTGGACGGTGCAGCCTCCTGCCCATCCCGAACCGCGTGAAAAGACAACCCGATCCATCGTCTTCCTCCTAACTCCAGCTTTCTGGTTGATATCGTATAGATCACGTTTCTCACAAACAATTGAACTGGACTTCAATAGTGAGCCGCATGTCGACCCTGCGTCGCAGGGCGGCCGTAATAGGTAGGTCGCCCATCAGCCCTCGCGAACGCTCTCAGTCGGCGCACTTAGGTAAACTGAACCGCCGATGCGGCTCAACGTCCTGCAAGTGCTCTCGAGATGCGTTCGATCGCCAAGTCCACCGTTTGTCGCGAACAGCCGAGATTTGCCCGCATGAATCCGCGCCCCTCTGCTCCAAACTTGGGCCCCTTGTCCAGCCACACCCGTGCCTTCACAAGCATGAAGTCCTCCAGCTGATCTGGCGACATTCCCAGGCCACGGCAGTCCATCCAGGCAAGGTAAAGCGAATCCATATCGATCACGCTGACGCCCGCATCGAGTGCATTGATGCGATCGGCAAAGTGCTTCTGGTTCTGCGAAACGTAGTTCACGAGCGCGTCCACCCACTCGGCGCCGTGCGCAAAAGCGGCTTCCGTCGCGACCATTCCGAGCAGGTTGATGCGCGTGTTGTGGTTCCTGTCGATGGTTCGCACGACCTCATCCCGCTTTGCCTTGTCGGCAATGAACATGTTTCCGCATTGCAGCCCTGCAAGATTGAAGGTCTTGCTCGCGGACGTGCACGTGATGCTGTTATGGGCGAACCTGGCATCGATCGATGCAAACGGCGTATGCTTCCGGTTCGCAGTCAGCACGAAATCGCAATGGATTTCGTCGGCCAGAACCAGCACACCATGCTTGAGGCAGATCTCGCCCATTGTGCGCAGTTCGTCTTCTGTCCACACATTGCCCGTGGGATTGTGCGGGTTCGAGAGGATGAAAACCTTTGTGTTGTCGCGAATCGCATCTTCGAACACCTTCGCATCGAAGCGGTATCGCACACCATCGAACTGGAGTGGCGCCGCAGCGACGTGTCGACCATTGATCACGACGTCATTGTGGAAATGCACATATACCGGCGGCTGGATCAGCACCGAGTCGCCCGGCTGCGAGAAGGCCTGCACGACGATCTTGATTGCGGCGACGACGCTCGCGACTGGCACCACCCACTCCGGACGCACGTCCCAGCCGAAGCGCTTGCGCTGCCATCCCGTCACTGCATCGAGGTAACCCTTCGTCGGCCCGGCGGGATACCCATAAATACCGTGCGCCACCGCATCGTACAGCGCCTCGCTCACCGCAGGCGGCGACCTGAAGTCCATATCCGCAACCCACATCGGCAAAGGCTCGGCTCGTGCCTGTTCAGCGCTCATGAAACCTGACGGATCGCCCCACTTCATCGAATTGCTTCGACTACGGTCCACGACGGTATCGAAGTCGAATCGGGGCCTCTCGGCCGGGGACGTGTTCATCACTTGAGTCATAACCTTTCATCCTCTTTCGGTCTGGCGTGGCTTGCAAACCGCATCAGTACCCCAGCGCCTTGAGTACGGGCGACAGGCTCACAACGACGCCAAACAGAAACACGAGCAACAAGCGGTAAGATCGATACTTCTTAAGGGCGGGTACCTTGCACACGAGCACGCACGGAATGATGAACGACGCGATGCCATAGATCGGAGAGGCAAGCTGTTGCAAGAGCAGAATCGAGAAGCGTGTCTGCACCCAGACCCACAAACCGAGCACGATGAATACGCACACGCAAACGGATACGACGCGGGAGTCGATACGCTCTTGTGGAACGAAGCGCGCGAGAATATTCAACACCATACCTTTGATCGATTCCTCGAACCCCAAGTAGATCCCTAGAAATGCAGTCAAAATGGCGAACACGTTAAGAGCCGTCGTCATATACAGCACAGCGTTCCCCGGCATAACGCTACCCGCCAACGCCAGGGCCGAAATGTTCTGCGCCTTGGCCGACAACGCCTGTTCATGGGAGATGGAAAGTGAAAACGAGGTTGCAAAGAAGAGGACCGCAATGACCAGTACCGCGTATGCAATACGGTTGGCCCGAACAGCTCGGTACGTCGCAACACACGGGTCTTTCTCTACCCTGCGGAACGCCACATTCATTGGACTGAGGATCTGCACGAACAGAATAGAAAACAACGTGAAGGGAACGGTCAAGATGGTGTCCACAACGAAGCGCTTGAGTTCGGGTAATGGCGGCAAGTTCGCACGAATATCCCAATGTGGGATCATTACCACACCAAGAAGGACAACCACGCCGAGCTTAAAGATCACCAGCGGGCCGGACACCTTGAATATCAGCTTCTCGCCCTGCGCCGCGATAAGCACCAGCCCGCACAGAAGTGATAGCGAGAATAGCGGGCTGTCGGAAAGCAATCTAGTCGTTACACCGAAGCTTTGCAGGTACTTGGCCGTGTCGAAGGTGACTGCCAGCGAGTACGTGAGCATGCCCTTGAGCAGCATAAGGAAGTACACGATGGCGAGCACGATTCCCCAGTTCTTGCCAAAGTACTGCGAGATGATTCCCGCATAGTTTTCGCACTCAGTGCTTTCAGACAGGGTCTGCAGGTACAGTTTCTGCATCATGTACAACGCCGGATAAGCGAGTGCCACCGATGCGGCAAACACCCACACGCCGGTGATCCCTACCTGGACCGGCAGAAAGACGATGCCAGCGCCAATCGCCATACCGATGCAAAGGATGACCCATCCCATGTCATATCGAGTGAATGGAATCTTGCCAGCGGATTCAACGGGCGATACCAAATCAGCTAAAGCGCTCAATGTTGTCTCCTTTGTGTACGAGCGTGGCAACGCATCGCGACTCACATCACCACATTCAGCATTTCTTATTATCTATTTTGTAAGGTTCCGTGAACCAGCAACCAACTCGGTTAATTGGCGCTTCGCTCCGGCAGCCGAATTGCCAGCATTTCGCCGACAGCGCATGTGTCGCCACTCGCTGTCAATGTCAGGTCGATCCATGCCTTGCGCCCCTCCAGAGACCGAAGCGTGCCGGTTACGACGAGTTCGACGCCGAGCGGAGTGGGTCGCTTGAAGTCGACCTTCAGCGACGCCGTCACGAAGCGAATCGACTGCGGCCCCTCGCCGATCTCACGCCCCTCGCTCTGGTAAGCGAATGCCGCAGCCGACGCGGCGCCGTGACAGTCGAGTAGCGACGCGATCATCCCGCCGTACACGTGATCCGGAACGCCTCCGCTGTATTGAGCTTCGGGCGTAAACCTCGCGACTGTCTGGTCACCAACTAGGTGGCTCTTCAGGTGATGGCCGTGCTGGTTTTCAGGTCCGCAGCCATAACAGTGAGCAAACTCCGGGGTGTACAAGTCTTGGATCGCGCAAGTAGACATCTGTCTGCCTCCTTTTCCTTGGAATTTGAGGCTCCGGCAACTACCAAAACGCCATTGCGTGGCAATGGTTGGCTGTTTCGGAGCCTGCAGTTATCGTACATTTCATCAAATTCATGAACAATTGAATTTAATATCAAGTCTAAGACCAGGCTGACCGACTGCCGCGCCCGTCCCATGTGGCCCCAATCGACGTACCTTTCGGGATCAACTTGCAAGCGAGATGATTGGCAAATAGGATTCATGTAGTCGAGAATGACTTGAAGGAAAATTCAATGGCGCGTCGACCTGGCACAACGTCCCCGACCCTCCGGCAACTCGAGCTTCTGGTTGCCCTGACTTCCTCCGACGGAATAGCCGGTGCCGGAGCGAAGCTCGGCATGTCGCCGTCAGCTACCAGTCACGCGTTGCGCGCGCTGGAGACAGCGCTGGGTACGGAATTGATCGACCGGAATGCATCCGGCGTCGCACTGACCTATACGGGAGAACATGTTCTCCCTCACGTGCGAGATGTTTTCGCATCGCTTCAATTGGTTCAGGCGACGGCGCTGGCGGGGGCGGAACTGAAAACCGGCTTGCTGCGTCTGGGTTCATTCGGAGCGAGCGCCACGACGAGGGTTCTTCCACCGCTGCTCGATCGTTTCAAGGCACGCTATCCCGGCGTTGACGTCATGGTGACGGAGAAGCCGGATGAACAAACGTCGCGAGATTTGATCGAGCGGCGGCTGGAACTCGCCGCAGTCACGCTTCCAAAGTCGGATTTCGATTCGCAAACTCTTGCCGTTGATGAACTCGTCGCCGTGCTTCCCGCCGACCATCGGCTCGCAAAACTGGATGTCGTACCGCTCAACGAATTGACGATGGACCCTTTCATCCTGACTCGCGCCGGATCGCAGACACTGGTCACCAAGTTGTTCGCGAGAAACAACCTGCATCCGCGAGTGGCGTACGAACTTCTCCAGTTGATGTCGATACTGGAGCTGATCGCAGGCGGGAAAGGAATTTCGGTTCTCGCGAAGCTCGCCCTTCCCAACCAGTACAACGGTACGGTCTTCCGCCCTATTTCGCCAAGTACTTCGCGGCGTATCGGACTGGTATGCCTCAACGAGAACCGCCTTTCACCAGTCGCACGCGCATTTTGGCAAGAAACTCGGCGACATCAAGCAAGCATCAAACCAACGTCTCGGTAACTATTTCGCAAATCGGCAGGGAACAGCCACAGGCGACGCGGAAGTTGAAGTCAGATTCAATTGCTGATGATGACGGGTTGGAGAAGAATCAGTCATGGCCCCATCGTGAAGCTAAATAGGCCTTGCAGAGAGAAGTTGGGATAGCCACGCCAATAGCCAATGTCCGGAGACACCCGATGCCCGTTTCATCGCCTCGCTTCGATCGCTTCGTCCACGAATTCACAAAGCTCGTTGACAATCTCTCGAACGACGAGCCGCAATTGCTCAGCAAAGGTCGCGAACTCCTTGCTGACATCGTCCGTCACGATGACTGGCTTCCGGATGAATACGCTCGCCCCCATCCTCAGTACTATCAGCAGTACCTTCTGCATGCTGATCCGGCCAATCGATTCTCGGTCGTCAGTTTCGTTTGGGGGCCGGGGCAGAAGACTCCGATTCACAACCACACGGTCTGGGCACTGATCGGCATGCTGCGAGGTGGGGAGCGCGCAGAGTCATTTGAACTGGGGCTGCCCAGCCGACCCATGCGGTCCGTCGGAGTTGAGTATCTGGAACCCGGCATTGTCGAAAGCATTTCACCAAAGACCGGCGATATTCACCGCGTCTCCAACATGTATGAGGATCGCATCTCAATCAGCATCCATGTCTACGGCGGAAACATCGGGAGGATTTCGCGGCACGTCTTCGATCCTGAAACGAGCATGCTGAAACCGTTCGTCTCCGGCTACTCCAACGAGGCGGAGATACCCACGTAGCCGCTCCGCGCTCGCAGTAATCTATCCGTGCAAGGCGCGCTAATTTGCACGATGAAATCCTGATGCCATTCGCCCGCGTCAACGGCAACGTACTACGCTTGGCCATCGTACTCTTGGCTAAGGGCCGTGCGAGGCCATTCGCTACGACGCCGCTTCCTTGAGCAGCCAATCTCGAAAAGCCACGAGTTTCGCGAGACTAGAGCACTCTTCGCGAAACACAACGTAGTAAGCCAGCGGCGAAGCGTACGATATTTCCGGGAAGAGTCGCACTAGACGTCCGGCTGCGAGATCGTCGCGCGCCATGACACTACGTGCAAGCGCAACGCCGTGCCCGTCAATTGCGGCCTGAAGGACCGCGGCAGAATTGTTGATCTGCATCCCGCGCCCGGTCGCGACATCCATCACACCGGCTTTCTGAAGCCACGTATCCCAAGCGGGAAAGCCCGTGCGGCTATCCATCGACAGGTCGTGAATCAAGGTCTCCCGGGCCAGATCAGCCGGCTTTTGCAGCGAACGTCCGCGTAGCAGTTCGGGCGAGCACACGGGATAGACATCTTCGTCCATGAGCTTTTCCGCAACAAGCCCCGGCCAACTTCCCGTTCCGTAGCGCACACCGATATCGATCTGCTGTGTCACGAAATCCACCGGCTTGAGGTTGGTGTCCAGTCTCACATCCGTTTCTGGCCACGCGCTCTGAAAGCGCTCGATCCGCGGCAACAGCCACTTGGCAGCAAAAGCCGGGCTGATCGCCACGGTGAGTACCCCGCTCGCGGATCCCTCCTTCAACCGCTCCAGACCAACTGTCAGCCTGTCGAAGCCGGCGCGGATATCCGGTAGCGCTCGTTCAGCCGCCTCGGTCGGCACGAGTCGAAGGCGCCCACTGGAGCCGCGGCGGAATAGCGGCGTACCCAGCCATTCCTCCAGCCCGCGGACGAGTTGGCCAACGGCCGCCGGCGTCACATGCAGTTCGGCCGCAGCGGCCGAAAAGCTCTGATGACGAGCGCTTGCCTCGAAGGCGCGTAATGCATTCAGGTGGACGGGCGACTTCATGACGACAAAGATTTTCTTTCAATGAGGAACACTTTATCTCGTTTGCTGACGAAAGTGAATCGGCGAAGAATCCATTGTGTATCGGTTCTTTTCTCGATGTGGCGACGTGCGGACCCGCGTCAGGGTTCATTCTGAGCTGCCTCTATCAATAGCTTTTCTTCTCAATGGATTTCACCATGAGCAATCAATTCCGCGGCAAGAAGCTGCTGGTCGTCGGCGGCACCAGCGGAATGGGGCTGGAGACGGCCCGCCTGGTTCTCGCCGAAGGCGGCAGCGCGGTCATCGTCGGGCACCGGGCTGACAAGGCCGACGCGGCACGCAAGGAGCTGGCAGCGCTCGGCTCGGTCGAGGTGCTGACGGCGAACCTGTCCAGCGACGATGGCCTCGCCGCACTGCTTCAGACACTCGACGAGCAACACACGGATATCGATCTGCTGGTCAACGCCGCGGGTGTGTTCTTCCCCAAGCCGTTCCTCGAGCATGGGGACGCGGACTACGACCAGTATATGAAGCTGAACAAGGCGTTCTTCTTCATTACGCAGAAAGTCGCCGCTAACCTGGTCGCCGACGGCCGCCCGGGCGCGATCGTCAATGTCGGCTCGATGTGGGCGAAGCAGGCGATCGCCGCGACGCCTTCGTCAGCGTATTCGATGGCGAAGGCCGGCTTGCACTCGCTGACGCAGCACCTGGCGATGGAGCTGGCCCCGAAGCACATTCGCGTCAACGCGGTGTCGCCGGCGGTCGTCCAGACACCGATCTACGAAGGCTTCATCCCGAAAGCCGACGTGCACGACGCGGTCCAGGGCTTCAACAGCTTCCACCCGATCGGCCGGGTCGGCACGCCGCAAGACGTTTCCCAAGTCGTCGCGTTCCTGCTGTCGGACAAGGCGAGCTGGGTTACGGGCGCAATCTGGGACGTGGATGGTGGCGTGATGGCCGGCCGCAACTGATGGACGGTGGGCAGAAGCACGACGTGCTCACCTGCCCCGTTCGATCCGGACTATCGAACCGTGCGGATCGACGCCGAGAATTCAATACGCATGCTCGTTTACTGAGGAGAAACGAAATGGTCTATTTGCAGATCACGCTGAAGATTGCCGACGTCAACCGCGCCGCAGCGGCTGAGATCTACCGGAAGTTCAAGGCTCCTTTCCTTGACTCTGTCGTCGGAGCGAAATCGAAAGAACTGCTCCTGCGCGATGAAGACGTGCAAGTACTGCATGGCTTCGATAGCGTGGAGCACGCCAAGTCCTATCTGCAAAGCGCGCTGTTCACCGCCGATGTCGTTGCCGGTCTTGAGCCGCTGCTGGATGCCGCGCCTGACGTGCGCATCTACCAGGTCGCATAGCCACACCGCTGGGCCCCCACCCGGCCCTCGGATCAGTTTGGAGAATTTGACATGGTGAACGATTGGAACGCCTACCGCGCCACCCTGATGGAGCGCGTCGGCGACTACGCGAAACAGAGCCCTGACGTGGTGCGCGGCCTGACTACGATTGACAATGCTGCCGCGACGACGGGTCATCTGGATCCCAAAATCCACGAACTGATTGCGCTGGCCGTGGCCGTGACCACCCGCTGCGACGGCTGCATTTCCGTCCACACCAAAAAGGCGGTCGAGCATGGCGCCATGCTAGAGGAAATTTCCGAAGCGCTGGGCGTCGCGATCGCGCTGAACGCGGGGGCCGCGCTGACCTACTCGGCACGCGTCATTGAAGCACACGCGCAACTGTCCAATCAGTAATACGCACCTTGGCCAGCCGATCACCGATCGGCTGGCCAAGTGTTCATCACGCTCAGGAACAGCATCCATGCTCGTCAACGCCGATTTCTCTCGCCGTGTCGTCGTCGCGCCTCACCAGTATCGATGGGTCGCCTCGCCGCAAGCGGGTATAGAGCGCGTGATGCTGGATCGGCTGGGCGGAGAGCAAGCCCGCGCCACCAGCATCGTACGGTACGCGCCCGCGTCGTGCTTCCCGGCCCACCTGCATCCTGAGGGTGAAGAGATCCTCGTGCTATCCGGCACCTTCTCGGAAGACGGTGCGCATTACCCGGCAGGCTGGTATCTACGAAATCCGCCCGGCTCCAGTCACCAGCCTTCGAGCAGCGACGGCGCGATTATCTTCGTCAAGCTTCGGCAGATGCGCCCGATCGAGCACCGGCGGGTGCGTATAGACACCAACGACCCAGCTACTTGGCGACGTCGCGACGGCCGCGAAATTTGCCCGTTGTTCACAAACGATACCGAACAGGTCAGTCTGCAGCGGCTGGTACCGCATGAAGCACTGTTTTCGGCACCGACAGACTGCGCCGAAGTGCTCGTTCTGGCCGGGGAGATCGAAGACGGAGTTCAGTCTCACACAAATGGCAGCTGGATGCGTTTACCAAAGGGTGAATATCCGGAAATCGTCGCCGGAGCTAGCGGGGCCACCATCTATCTCAAGACCGGCTTTCCGGCCGGCATGACGGCGGAGGCATAGGCATGCAAACGGCGCGCGTCGCCATCGTCGGAGCAGGCCTCAGCGGCCTCTACGCGGCCTTTCTGCTAGAGCAGCAAGGCCTAAGGGATTACGTGCTGCTCGAGGCGCGCGAGGTACTCGGCGGTCGCATCGCAACCGCTTCGCAACACCTGGCTCGGGGAACAGCGACTGCGTCTAACGGCATGGATCGTTTCGATCTCGGCCCAACGTGGTTCTGGCCGCAGCTCCAGCCTGGGCTGGACCGCCTGATTCACGATTTCGGCCTGCAGCGTTTCGAGCAATACGAAGCAGGCGACATGATGGTGGAACGCTCGCCGAATGCCGCTCCCATCCGCATGCGGGGGTACGCGAACACGCCGACGTCAATGCGCGTGGTCGGCGGAATGAGCGCGTTGATCGACGCGCTGCACCGCCACCTCGACACAACCCGCATCGTCACCGGTCAATCCGTACTGCGCATACGCGGCAACGAAACTCACGCAGAAATCGACAGCACAAGTGCCGCTGACGGCATGACAACCTGGTGCGTCGAACACGTATTGTTGGCGATGCCTCCACGGCTAGCCGAGGAACGCATCGAGTTTATTCCGCCACTACCAACGGCACTGGCCAGGCAATGGCGTGGGACAAGTACCTGGATGGCGCCGCATGCCAAGTACATCGCCATCTATGACACCCCGTTCTGGCGCGAGCACGGATTGTCCGGAGAGGCGCGAAGCGCACGGGGGCCGCTGGGTGAGATCCACGACGCGACCATGCCCGGTGCCAGTGCGGCATTGTTCGGCTTCTTCGGTATTCCGGCACGCGTTCGCAAAATCGTGGCTGATGACGTACTGCGCGCGCATTGTCGCGCACAGTTGGTGCGCCTGTTCGGCGCGGACGCTGCGACGCCCGTTTTCGACGTCGTCAAAGATTGGGCACTGGACCCTTTCACGGCCACCGCTACCGATCTCGACGACAACGGTCACCACACGGCTACCCCTGCCGCAACCGCCTCATCTGGTGTCTGGCACACGCGTCTGACCGGCATTGCGAGCGAATGGTCACAACAGTTTCCGGGCTATGTCGCTGGCGCCATCGAAGCGGCAAGCGCGGGGGTGTACGCATTGCCGAAGCTCGGCTAACGGGACGGCGTTGCTTTTCCACGCCGAGTCCCATTCACGATTCAGGATAGACGATCATGAAAACCCATTACAGAGCCATGCAGGTCACGCGCCCCGGCGTTCTTGAACTGGTGCACCGCAAGACGCCCACGCCGTCGGCTGGAGAAGTGCTGATTTCGGTCGAGGCTTGCGGGATATGCGGCGCGGACGCTGCCGACATTGAACGCGCTGATCCGACCTTGCAACCACCGTGTGTTCCCGGCCACGAGATCATCGGACGGATCGCGGCGCTCGGTGCAAATGTGCCGTCGCGCTGGAAAGTCGGACAGCGCGTCGGTGTCGGCCGCCTTGGCGGCTATTGCAACGAGTGCGTTCAATGTCGCCAGGGACACTTTCAGCTTTGCCTCAATCAACCGGTTGTTGGTGCGACCTGTGACGGCGGCTATGCCGAGATGATGCTCGCACGCGGCACGGCGCTCGTGTCGATACCGGACGAACTTGGCACAGTCGAGGCTGCCCCGCTGCTTTGCGCGGGAATTGCGACGTTCAACGCACTCAAGAAGTGCGGCGCCACGGCCGGCGACGTCGTCGCCATTCTCGGTGTCGGGGGTTTGGGGCACATGGCGTTGCAGTATGCCCGCAACATGGGCTTCAAGGTCGTCGCCATTGGCCGCCGTGGAGAGATCGCCGCAGACGCACTGGCGTTAGGCGCACACGTCTACATCGATACCAGCCTGGAACATGCCGCCACCCGTCTGCAAAGCATGGGCGGAGCAATCGCGATCGTGAGCACAATCGGAAATAGCGATACGGCGTCAGGTCTGCTGGAGGGCCTTGCCCCGACCGGCCGCCTGGTCGTGCTCGGTGTCACCAAAGATCCGCTGTCCATCACATCAGGCCAACTGGTTGTTGGCGAGCGGACAGTACAAGGTTCGATTACGGGCTCGCCCTACGAGTGCGAGAAAGCGCTGGACTTCAGCGTGCTTACCGGAATTCGCCCCGTGATCGAAGTCATGCCACTGGAGCAGGCCAATGAGGCCTACCGGAGAATGAAGTCGGGCGACGTCAAATTCCGGATGGTGCTCACGATAGCCGAAGAGTCCTCTGCTGAAGCAAGCGATGGTCCCCAACGGGAACAGGCATGGCAAGCACACGAGCGGTGAAGATCCCGGCGTCGCACTTCGGGATGGTGCTAGGTCTCGCCGGCCTTGGGCAGGCGTGGCGTGCGGCCGCGCGGCTATGGGCGCTACCCCCACTCGTGGGCGAAACGCTGCTGGCTATCGCTGCACTGACATGGGTCGTGCTAATCGTCGGTTACGTACGCCAGGCCATTCGTCAATTCGAGCAGGTGAAAGCGGAATTTCTGCACCCCGTGCAGGGTGGCACACCGGCATTGATGTCGGCAGCCTCTTCACTTGTCGCGATGGCGGTCCAGCCGTATTCGACGATGCTGGCGTGGACATTATGCATCGTCAGCATCGCATGGCACATTGGATTCAGTCTGTGGCACACGGGCACGCTCTGGCAAGGTGGGCGGAATTCGGAGGACACGTTGCCCACCGTGTATCTACCGACCGTCGCAGGAAACTTCACCAGCGCGGCGGCACTTGGTACGTTGGGTCGTCCGGATTGGGGATGGCTGTTTCTCGGCGCGGGCGTATTCTCGTGGGTGGCGCTCGAGTCGCTGGTCGTCCAGCGACTGTGGCACCCGACGGCAGTGCCGGCATCGCAGCGCCCGTTGATCGGCATTCACCTGGCACCTCCCGCTGTATGCGCGATGGCCTGGCTGGCGTTGTCCCCCAGAAGCACCGATCACTGGATTCTCATGCTGTGGGGCTACGGTCTCTTTCAGCTGCTGCTCGGGCTGCGGCTCGCCACCTGGCTGCGCGCACAACCATTCGTCCCTGCGTACTGGGCCTATACGTTCGGCGTCGACGCTGCATCGGTTAGCTGCCTGAAACTGGCTCAGGCAGGTGTCGCGTCGGCCCGGGTACTCGCGCTACCCGTGTTCATCGGCACCAATCTTCTGATCGGGTATCTCGTCGTGCGTACCGTCGGGTTGCTCATCAGGATTCCCGTGCACCGAGTCGGACGCCTCTGACTGATCGACGGTCGTAAGTGTGATGCCGTCAGAAGTCTCGTGCAGTCGTGGCTGGATGCATCAATCCTGCTGCCGATCGGCGGCTCCGCCCTTCGCATTTACACGGCAGGAAACGTCGACGTTTCACGGATTGCACCAAAGTTGTTTGTTCTTGTCGATTCATCGATACAGGTTGACGACCTATCGACATACAAGGAGCCGGCGCGGCGATAAATTGCCTCTTCGAAAATTCCGTTTGTCTTCCTGGAAGAGGAGAAGTCTCGAATGTTCATCGGTTTTATTCCGGTGCTGTTCGCGTGCGCCGCAGCACTCGTATCGCTTCGCAATCTGGCCGCCGCCAGGCTCCTGTGGTCGACGAGCGCATTACTTGTCGTCGTGTGGACCGCCCATCACGGCAGCCATCACATAAAGGATCTGATGACGTTGGGGTCATGGTAATGAAGCTTGATACACATCGTCTCGAAGAACTCGACAGCGCAGCGCTACTCGGCATCGCCATCACGCTTCTCGCCGCCTTTTACTTCCAGTTTGCGCTCGGCGAACTTCCTTGCGCATTCTGCAACCTGATCCGGGTAGGCTTCATGATCTTCGGCAGCGGCCTGCTGCTGAATCTGCGTTTCGGCGCCCAGGCCTGGAACTATCTTCTCAGCGCCGTCGGCGCACTGATTGGTAGCCTGATCAGCCTTCTGTTCATGTTCGCAAAGGCGCCGTCCTATACGGTTCCGACGGGTTCAGCGATTCTGGGTCTGCACATGTACACGTGGACTTACGTGATCTTCACGGCTGCGGTCATGTATTGCGTACTGATGCTGTGCTTGCACGCGCAGACCAACGCAACCTCGTCCGCGAACACGTTGCAGCGCCCGCGCTCGGCAGTTCGCTCGCTTGCGATGGTGCTCTTCATCGCGCTGGTGGGCGCCAATTTCGTATCTGCATTCCTGCAGAACGGCTTCCACTCGTTCAAAGCAGGCGGACAGAAACACTACGAGATGCTATACGACGGTGACGTCATGAAACCCTGACACCGGTCAGGGCCAGGCGCCTGTGCCGCGTGACGGTCGGGTGCCGCCTCCGCTGTACATCAGCCTGACGCGCCAGCCGCGTCTCACAACAGCCCATTCGCACGATGCCACGCGTCGTATCGGCCAACCTATCCATGTCGCGATAGTCCGACCGGCCGTCAATAGCGAATCAACGAAATTTTCTTCTGGAGATAAAGATGTCGGATGTCAGAGTCGTCCCTTGGCAGGACGGGGAACCAGCCCCCGAAATATTGCTTGCCGCGATGCGTGCGCGTCGTCCGGGAGGGGAATTGATCGGCATCGACCGCGTGCTGCTCAAAAGCGAGCCGCTGGCGACGGGATGGAACGAACTGCTGCGCCGGGTGCGTGCCGACTTCAGTTTGCCGCTCGTGCACCGCGAACTGATCATGCTGCGCGTGGCCGCGCTGAACGGTGCCGATTTCGAATGGAACGCTCATTACCCGGCCTATCTGGCGGCCGGCGGTACGCACGCGCAAAGCGAAGCGCTGAAGGGGGTCAGAGTTGACAGCACGCTATTCGGTGCAGCGGAATGTGCATTGATTCGCCTGACGGATCAGTCGACCCGGCACGTGAACGTCGATGCCGACGTGATCGCCGAACTGAAGTCGTATTTCGGCGAGAGGCAGACGGTAGAAGCCGTCGCCACGGTGGCCGCCTACAACATGGTCTCCCGCTTTCTCGTGGCGCTGGCGATCTGAAATCCGCCGCGAGCAGGCATCCATGAACAGGGCTCACTGCTCCATGAGAACATACCATTGTTGCTCAAAATTTCGCGCTGCTACTCTATTCGCCATACGTGGTCACGCCGTCGGTGTGCCGTTATATCGCGAATGGAAGGGAACGTGAAGTCTCATTCTGAATTGTCTGCCGGCGGGGGCGCGTCCGAAACGCCCGGTTCGATCTTCGACGAAGTCATCGACCGCAAATCATCGAACTCGCTGAAATGGGCGTTCGGCGCAACGCTGCTGTCGCCCGATGAGCATGCGGCTGATCCGTTGCCGATGTGGGTCGCAGACATGGATTTTCGCGCGCCGCGCCCGGTCATCGATGCGCTGCACGACGCAGTCGAATACGGCGTCTTCGGCTATTCGTGCGGCGCGACCGCACGCTACGTCGATGCCGTGATCGACTGGCAGGCGCGTCGCTTCGGTTGGGAAGTGGATCGCTCGTGGGTGATACAGGCGAGCGGCATCATCACGGCGCTGAAGACGGCAATTCAAGCCTTCTCGTTGCCCGGCGATACCGTCCTGATTCAGCCGCCCGTCTACGCACATTTCCACGACGACGTTCTGCTCAACGGGCGACACCTCGTATTCGCACCGCTCGAGCGCGCCGGCACCGCCTATCGTTTCGACGAGCGCGCATTCGAGGCGGCGATACGCGACAACACACGACTCTTTATTCTGAGCAACCCGCACAACCCGACCGGCAATGTCTGGACCGAGGGCGAACTGAGGGCGATGGGCGAAATTTGCGCGCGGCGCGGCGTGATAGTCATCTCCGACGAGATCCATCAGGATCTGATCCTCAATCCGGCCAAAAAGCACGTGCCGTTCGCATCGCTTGGAGAGTCGTTCGCGCGCAATAGCATTACGTGCACTGCGCCAAGCAAGACCTTCAACCTTCCGGGGCTGCAGAGTGCAAACATTTTCGTACCGGATCGCCGTGTACGTGAAGCATTGCGGCGGCAGTTCGATCGGAACATGTATCAGTCGGTCAATACGCTCGGCATGGTCGCGGCCGAGGCCGCCTATACCCACGGCGAGTCGTGGCTCGAAGCGCTACTGACATACCTTCGTGGCAATCAAGCGCATTTTCGCGAAGCGATCCACGGCATCACCTCGCGCATCGAGGTCTTGCCGGCCGATTCCCTCTATCTGGCCTGGATGGACTGCCGCGGGCTCGGCATGGACCCCGACGTACTCAACCGTTTCATATTGACCGAGGCACGTCTCTGGCTGGACAAGGGGCAGAAGTTCGGTGTCGAAGGACATGGCTATATGCGCGCGAACCTCGGGTGCCCACGTATCCTGATCGACGAGGCCATCGAGCGCTTGAGTCTGGCACTAGCCGCGCTCTGATTTTATTGATGCAAGTCCGAGCGAAGCGGGACTAGCCCTCGCTTCGCATTCGATGCCCCGGTTCCGGATGCGCATGTCCCTCGAAAAGACAGCATCAATTATTAAGTAATACATACAAAAATTAAATTTCCATGCACCTGCACAGACAGATGAAGACACTCTCGGAGAAGACATGACACAGAACTCTGAAATCACGGCTTACGAACAGGAAGACCTGAAGCGCGACCTGTCAAACCGGCACATCCAGATGATCGCCATCGGCGGCGCAATTGGAACCGGCCTTTTCTACGGTTCATCATGGGCGATCCGCACGGCCGGACCGGCCATCCTGCTCGTCTATGTGCTCGCCGCCATCGCGATCTACTTCGTGATGCGCGCGCTGGGCGAGATGGCGGTCGAGGAGCCGGTCTCCGGCTCCTACATCTCATATTCGAACCGCTATATCCACCGCTTCGTGGGCTTTCTGAACGGCTGGAATGCCTTCATCTTCCTGTTGGCCACCAGTGCAGCGGATCTGAACGCGCTCGGCAACTACGTGCACTTCTGGTTCCCCGGCATCCCGATCTGGGTGACGGCAGGCACGGCCGTCTCGATCATGTTTTGCGTCAATATCATCGGCGTGAAGTTTTACGGCGAGGCCGAGTTTTGGTTTGCGCTCGTCAAGGTGGCGGCGATTGTCGCGCTGATCGTCTTCGGTACCGGAATGATCGTGTTCGGCATCGGCAACCACGGCGTACCGATCGGATATCACAATCTCGTTGCCAATGGCGGATTCTTCGCCAAAGGCGTGGGCGGCACCTTTCTCGCGATCGTGATGGTGGCCTTCTCGTTCGGTGGCGTCGAGAATCTCGGGCTGGCTGCCGGCGAAGCGAAAGACGTCCGCACGACCATGCCGAAAGCGATCAACGCGACGTTCTGGCGCCTGTTGATTTTCTATGTCGGCGCGATTGCGGTTCTTCTGATGGTGTTCCCGTGGACCTCGTTGACGACCAAGGGCAGCCCCTTTGTCGAGGTATTCACGAAGATCGGCATTCCCGCCGCAGCCGGCATCATGAACCTCGTCGTGATCATGGCGGTGCTCTCAGCCGTGAACGCAAGCGTATTCACCAACAGCCGCACTTTCTACAACCTTTCGCTGCAGAAAAACGCACCGGCTTTCCTCGGCACCGTCAACAGTCGCAAGGTTCCGTACCGCGCGATCCTGATGGTCTTCGTAACGATGTTTGCGGGTGTACTGCTGAACTACTTGATGCCGGATCAGGCCTTCGAGCTGTTCTCGTCGGTAACCGTGTTCGCGCTCGTCTGTGCGTGGGGATCGATCGTCATCAGCCACCTGCGCTTTCGCAAGATTCGGATCGAGAACGGCGAAGCTGACAAACTCACTTATAAGATGCCGTTTTATCCGTACAGCAACTATATCGCACTCTGCTTTGTCGCGGCGGTGCTGGCCTGTATTGCGATCTTGCCGGACATGCGGATGTCGCTGGTGGTGTCGGCAGTCTGGGTCGCGGTCGTGTACGTAGCGTATCGCTTCTACGTTCGAAACGAATCCGCAAACGCCAATGCCGCGTGCGAGTCGTGCGATACAAAGAATCTTCCGGTGTAAGCATCAGTGGGCGGATACGGGCATGCGAAACATCAGCCGGTATCCGCCCCGGCTCGGCTGGCTTCAACGTGTATGCAATGGCGCCCGTTCGCCGAATTCAGTCCCGCGGCCACGCATGTAGGCCTGCGGGCTGCTACCCATCTCCAGCCGAAATGCATAGACGAAAGCCGATGTCGAACCGTAGCCAAGTTCCATCGCAGCACGCGTCACGCCATGTCCGCCCGCGAGTAGTTCAATCCCCCTGAAAAGGCGCATGCGACGGCGCCACGAACGCAGGCTCATGCCGGTTTCGGCGACGAACCGGCGTGCCAGCGTGCGCGCCGACATTCCTAACATCGCACCCCACTCGTCCGGGCCGCACGGATCCGCAGGATCTGCGTAGAGTCGCTCGCAGAGCGACATCAACGCCGCATCGCGCGGCCAAGGCAGCGCCGACGGGAGTGTTGGTGCGCGTCGCAGTTGATCCAGAATCAAATACGTGATTCGACCCGCATAGCCATCCTCGTCAGGGTGTCCGTCGATCTCGCTCGCCTCGACGATCAGCGCTTTCAGCAAGGGCGACACGGTAAGAACGCTCGGGCTCGCGTTCGGCAATGCCGCCCCCGCGTCATCCGAAATCCACAGGCTTCGAAATTCCGCGCCCAGGAGCGAGCCCACGCGATGCCTCGCGCCGGTAGCCAGCCAAACGGCCTGATCCGGCGAAATCACGTAGGAACCGCCTTCGGCTATCACCGTCAATGCACCAGAGATGGCGTATACCACCTGATGCCAGCGATGATGATGCTCGGGAAAGGAGTGGCGGGCAGGAATGAACTGCGCACGCACCCTGAGCGGTGCCGGTGGCGCCGCGTTCGCGGGTGCTTCGATCGTCTCCCAGACCATGATGATTCTCCAGTTGGCAGATATTCTATACATTCTGGCCATCAGTCGAAATACAGACATTGTGAATCTTGGTCTAATGACGATCACGCCTGACTCGCGGCAACTTGCGCAACTGAAATGCCGCTGTCCCGAACGCCCACGATTCATACTGGAGTTTCCCGCTTCATGGCCTGTTTCGACCGCTACAGCCTGCCCCTTTCGACACCCTCCGAATACGCAGCCAACCGCTATCGCACCGGCGTCGACTTGCTCCTGTCCTTGTGGCCGGGTGCCGCCGAAGCACTCGACGAGGCGATTGCTGCCGATCCGGAATTCGCGCTCGCACAGGCTGCCCGTGCGCGCCTGCATGCGATCCGGGCCGAGATCGGCGACGCGCGGGCGATGATCACGAACGCGGTCGCGCTCGTTGGCCGTAACGGCACACCGCGCGAGCGCAGCCATGTCGAGGTGCTGTCGCTCGCGATCCATGGGCAGGCCGCAAAGGCCCTGGCGGCTGCGCTCGAGCATGTCGATCGCTGGCCGCGCGACGTGGTCGTGCTTTCGCTGCCGCTCGGCGCGTTCGGCCTGTTCGCATTTTCTGGCATGGCTGGTCACGACCAGGCGCGCGTTGCACTTTGCGAGCGCCATGCGCGTCATTTCGAGGACGACGACTGGTGGTTCCTGACGTATCGCGGCTGGGCGCATGGCGAAAACGGCGACGTCCGGCTTGGCCGCACGCTGACGCAACGTGCACTCGAACTGCGCCGTCACAATGTCAATGCCGCGCACGCGGTGGCACACGTGCTGTACGAGGCCGGCGCGAACGACGAGGCCGATGCGATGATTGCCGGCTGGCTGCCCGAGTACGACCGCAGCGGCATCCTGCATGGTCACATTGCGTGGCATGCGGCCCTGATCGCACTTGAACGCGGCGATACCGAGCGTGCGCTGGCGATCTATGACGCGCATGTTGCACCGGCGGCGTCGCTGGGCGTGCCGATCAACGTGGTCAGCGATACCGCTTCGTTTCTCTGGCGCATGCAGGCTTACGGCCACGCCGTTCCCGCCGGCAAGTGGGACGATGCGGCACGATATGCGTCGGATTACTTTCGGCAGGCAGGCTTCCCGTTCGCCGATGTCCATATGGCCTTGATCGCGGCGGCCACGGGCGCAACGGCGGCGCTCGAGGAGCGCGCGAGCGCACTCGACGTGCTCGTCGAGGCCGGCACGCTGCGGGCCGGTGCCGTGGTGCCGGCGATCTGTCGCGCGGCACGCGCATTCGCCGAGGAGAAATACGCGAAGTGTGCGGCCATCCTTGAGCCCGTAGCGCACGAGGTCGTGCGCATCGGCGGCAGCGGCGCGCAACGCGAGATCGTCCAGGACACGCTGCTCGTCGCCTGGATGCGCAGCGGCGAAGCCGGCAAGGCACGCGCGCTGCTCGATCAGCGCCTGCATCGTCGCCCGTCGCCGCGCGACATGCGCTGGCTCAACCAACTCGTCACAGCCTGACCGAGCCGTCAGAACCATCTACGGCGACGCGATCTGCGCCATCCGTTCCTCCCGGTCGTCGATGGCCGCCATCCCGCGCGGCTCTCGCAGCCGTTTCCGTTCGAATCAGCGCGATAACGGCACGCGCGGGCGCGAATGTTCGCGCAACCACCAAGGAAGTCATATGTGTTCAAGCATCGTGGAACCGCGCACCGGTTTGCAGCGCTGGCTAGTCGGCAGGGTCGGGCCGGTCACCGCGATCGCAATCGCCCAGCTCTTCGGTACGGCGCTATGGTTCAGCGCGAACAGCACGGCGCCGGACCTGATGCGCCTCTGGCAAGCGAGCGCTGCAGACATTGGTTGGCTGACCAGCGCTGTACAACTGGGCTTTATCTTCGGCACACTCGCGATCTCGCTGAGCGGTGCCGCGGATCAGTTTCGCGCGAGTCGAATTTTCGTGTTCAGTGCCCTGCTTGGAGGCGCCTTCAACCTCGGCTTTGCCTGGCTGTCCACCGGTCTTGCTACGGGAGCGCTTTTCCGGTTTGGCGTTGGCGTCTGTCTGGCCGGCATTTACCCGATGGGCATGAAACTGATCGTCGGCTGGGCGCCGGATCGAACCGGTTCCGCGCTGGCCCAGCTTGTCGCCATGCTGACGCTGGGTACGGCGCTGCCGCACGCACTGCGGGTAATAGGCCCCGGGCTACCGTGGCAGTGGATCATTACGGCTTCATCGGTGCTCGCAGCGGTCGGCGCCGGAGTAATCCACGTCCTCGGGGACGGCGCCCGCGCGCAAACGAATGCGCCGGTCGGGCGATCTGGCGGCCCAGCCGCCGTACTCGGCGCGTTCAGAATCCGCGCGTTTCGCGCCGCAACACTCGGCTACTTCGGGCATATGTGGGAGCTCTACACGCTCTGGACCGCCGTGCCTCTACTGATCGCACATACCGCACTGGCGACGCGCTTCCCGCGTATCGGAGTGTCCGGCATGGCCTTCTGCGTAATCGGCGCGGGAGCAATCGGTTCACTCGTCGGCGGAATGCTTTCGCGCACGCTGGGTAGTGCCAGGGTCGCACTCGGTGCGCTGGCAATCTCTGGAGTCTGCGGGCTGACCTTTGCACTGGCATGGCGCGTCCTACCACCGGTGGCAATGGTCGTGCTGCTCGTCGTCTGGGGTGCGTCGGTGGTCGCAGATTCGCCGCAGTTCTCGGCGCTGGCGGCACGCGCCTGCCCGCCTGCATGGGTCGGTGGTGCGCTGGCGATTCAGAACTCAATCGGCTTCGCCATCACGGTCGTCTCGATCGCCGCCACGACAGCGCTGCTCGAGAGGATTGGGCTAGACGCGATCTGGCTGCTGCTGCCCGGGCCGGTTCTAGGGCTGTCGGCATTCCTGTGGACCTCGCGCCGGGGAACGTCGAAAGCTTGATCCTGACGGTCACCCGGCCTCGCAGTGCCTTCGGCCGGCAAGTATCACGGCACCCGTAGCTGTCTCCACGACGGTCGGTTGCATGCAATATGGGGAGTTCAACGATGCTCGATCTCCAGTATCTTTCGATCCTGATGGAAGTCCAGCGACTCGGCAGCCTGACGGCGGCAGCCGAGCGCCTCAACGTCACTCAGTCAGCGCTGTCGCATATGGTGCGCAAGCTTGAGGAACGACACGGTGTGAAGTTGTGGACCAAGAACGGGCGAGGCCTACGTTTCACGCAAGCGGGCGAATACCTGCTTGCGCTGGCCGAGCGCGTGCTGCCGCAGATCGAGCATGCCGAGCGCACACTCGTCGAGTTTGCCGAAGGGCGACGCGGCGCACTGCGCGTCGGGATGGAATGCCATCCGTGCCAGAGATGGCTAACGCGCCTGACATCACACTATCTCTCGAGCTGGCCCGACGTCGATTTCGATGTGCGCACCGCGTTCCGCTTCGACGGGGTGGCTGCACTGCTTGGCTATGAAATCGATTTGCTTGTCACGCCCGACCCGATCGCGCTACCCGACATCGTGTTCGAACCGGTTATCGACTATGAACTGATGCTGGTGGTACACGAGCAGCATCCACTTGCCGCGCGCGAATTCGCGCTGCCTCATGATCTGCTCACCGAGGAACTGATTACGGTGCCGGTCAGCAAGGAGCGACTTGATATCTATACGCGCTTCTTGGTGCCGGCCCATTGCAGACCCAAATTTCATCGCACGGCTGAGCAGATCGAGCTGATGCTGCAACTCGTGGCCGCGCGACGTGGGGTAGCAGTGCTGCCCGACTGGCTCGTTATCGAAGAAGGGGCGTCAATGCCTATCCGCACGGTGCGGCTCGGTGACAGCGGGATCCATAAATGCATCCACCTCGGCGTGCGTCGCGGGGAGGAAGACATCGCCTATATTGCCGGCTTCCTGGCGTTAGCTCGCCAGTTTGACGTCAAGACTGGGGGCGACACCAGCCAATGAGGCCCACGTGTCCAGTGGATTTCTATGTTGTTCTGCCGGTCGAGATTCGCGAAACCGGAGCCGTAAGACCATTCGCGAAGTAGTGGTGCGATCTGCATTGCATTACGAATCGAAGCTCGCAGTGCGAGATGAACCTGTACTTGCGGAGATGCGCGCTCTGTGGGCGCAGTATCCCCGCTACGACTACCGTCGAACTCAGATTTTTTCTGGAGCGGCAGGGGTCGGAAACGACTTGCAGCTAAGGTCAAATATCGTGTCAAGAGCTCGGCGCAGTTACAACGCTGGGCTCATCGCTCAAAATGTAGGAGTTCACAATCAATGCTAGCCGTGCCCAAAGGAGTGCTAGCAATGTTCACTAATACTGCTAGCGTAGTGTTTTGCTCAGCCTAAGCGGTGGGCATCGATAACGTGATATCGCCCGCAGCGCGGCGTCGAAATTCGGAGCTCTGGCAAAAATCGATTGCGGAACAGTCTCGAGCAGGCTGTGGTGCACCCGGCAGTAGTCGGCTGACGGATCGAGCCACTCCCTCTTCCATCGTGATGCAGTGACATCGGCGTCGTTCAGAACAAGACATCTGAAGCAATACACCAAGTACTTCTGGTCGAAGACCCACTCCTGCGGCGTCTGGATCATGCTCAGAATGCCGTCGTTGAGCCGCGCTACGCGAGATAGACGGCTCAGGATTGGGGATGGAGCTGGGGGAAAGAGGATCCAGCCGGCCTTGGTCAGGCTAGGCATCGCTACGCCTGTGCCCGATTCCCAGATCAAGTCTACGCTCGTCTGATACCGCGCCGCGATTCGACCCAACCAGCTACCAAACGCCTCTTCCAGGAAGGGGCGAGGTGCGATGGGCCACGGCCGGTGGGTGTCAGACATACGCACGGGCAACTCGTTCTAGGTGAGCGATATCGATGCACTCGTCACCGTTCCTAATCGCCAACTCTGCTGCTTCGTTGAGGATCGTAGATATGGCGCCAGTTAGCCCTCCGCTTATCTCGAGAACGAGCTGGACAATCTCACGCCGCGACAGATTCGATGGTTTTCGTAGCGGCAAGACTTTCTCGAACGCAGCCATGAGCCTGCGAAGACTTTCACTTTCCCTCCACCTTGGGATCTCGAATGGCCTGTAGCGGCTGATCATCTGTGAATCGGTCTGAAGCCCTAGAACGGCATCGCGCGTACCGACAAGGACCATGCTAATCTGCAGGTCGTTGGCTAGATATTTTAGAAGGTTCAAAGAGGCGCGTTGCTCACGATACGTTCCGGCGAGCAGGTGATGAACCTCGTCTACGATTAGCATCTGCGGCGACATCCGCCGCAATATGTCGCGAGCGAGCCGCTCGAGTGTGGCAAGCCCCGCCGCGGGGTTATGTGGCGCACCGAGCTCAAAGAGCAAAGCGGCGTAGAAGCGGTGCTGATCGGGGGTGGGAGGCATCTGTACGCTCACGACCGGACACCGCTCTACCCCGGTTCTCTCGTCGAACTCGCTGGGGTGCGCCCGCCTGAACTTGGCCGTTATCTTGGTTTTCCCGATGTTCGAGTCGCCGTGCAGCAGAAGACACGGCATGCGCTCACGTCTCGGCGTGTCATAGAGCCGCTGCAGTAGCTGCAAAGCTTCAGTCGCTCGGGGATAGTCGATCCACCGGTCACGTAGCAGACTCTTTATGCGATCCTCTTTTCCGAGTAGGACCTGATCTCTTGCTGCGGGTAGCAGATGCGCGAAATCATCTTGCTTCATGCTGGCCCCCCCTACCACTGTTCAACGTCATACGCGGTAACTGGTGCGTCGTAGTTCACCTGCTCGACCTGCCGCTGTTCAGTGAGTGAAAGATCTTCGATGCTGCTCTTCGGAACCAAACCGCCAGCTTGACGTGCCATGCGGCGTCGCGCTCGACTAGCCCGCCGGGAAGTGACGACCAGTTGTCGCTGCTGCTCAACAGTCTCGAATATCTCCCTCTCCGATACTGCCCGTTGTCCCCTAGCCCGGATAGCTCGCAAAGCTGCTCGCTGTTCGAACAGCGAGATGGGAGGCCGACGCAAGTCCGCGTATCGCACTTCAACGAAACTGCCTCTGCCAGCGCTTACGAAGATGCGCGAGAGGTCTTCTGGGTGATAGCGGATCGTCACGGACCGGCGTGTTTCCCGCCATGCCGCGAACAAGGGATGCCAATAGCGGATCAGGAAGAGCTTGAGGCCGTCCCGCTGAATGGTCCGGGATGCGACTGGCAGAAACCGGATCAGAAACTTCAGTTCGGCATCCGGTTGAGCTGGCAAGCATCGTGAATCCGATGCTCGCCATGTTTCCTGCCACTTTTGCGCGGGCTGAAGTCCCAACAAACCGCGGTGAGGGCTGCAGTGATAACGCCTGCCGATCTCGACAGCCAGCCACTGCTCGAACTGCTTCAACGTAAGTGAAGCTGTCTTTTCGGCCTGGCGCGCCTTGCGCCCTTTGACTGACGATCCAGTCGAACCAGGGAGGCCGCGCACGCGCTCCATCAAGGTCCTGTTCAGCCGCTCGATGTGGCCACCAAAGTGCGGCTTGCCCACCGGTCGGTACATCAGTTCAATGCCGTACTCGCGGCATCCACTGCGAAGGGCACGGCTTTTGAATTCGGCCGCGTTATCAAGATGCAGCGTTCGAGGGATACCGCGCATCGGCCAGTCAGCCTCGACGCCTAGTCTTTCGAGCCACGGCTCTTTCCGCAGAACTACGCGCGAGAGGAGCAAGCTTACCGTCGCAGCCCCCGGCCTCTCCATTGCGACATAAAAGCCAAGCACACATCTCGTAGCAACGTCGAGAGCCACAGACAGCCACGGTCGACCGATAATCTGTCCGTCCAGTTCGCTAACGAGCAGGATGTCCGCTTGCGTGTGATCAACCTGCACGATATCTAACGGATGTCGGACCTGGAATGTGCCAGGGGCAACTGCAGCGTTCGGGAGCGCAGCTCGTGCCAAAGCATCCTGCTCGCGATAGGAGAGCCACCGTCGAGCAATTGTTGACCTGCTTGGAGGCGATAGACCTGCAACGCTGCAGCGACGTTTCACCTCAAGTACAAGATCAGTTGCAGGATGCGCAAGATGTCGCTGATCAGGGAGCCATTCGTGCACGGCCTCGTCGATGACGCATTCGACGGCGGCGTCCAGTCTGCCCCCGGTCGCCCTACCCGGCTGCCTTGGCTCTAATGTGCTGGCGACCGGATCTGCGAGGAAACGTCGACGCAGGCGATATACGGTGGTGCAGTGAACGCCTAATAGCTGTGCTGCTCGTTCAGCCTGCTGTCGGGAAAGCACGCCGTTGCCAAGCGGTCGAAGCACGGACGCAATCTTCGCTGCTCGAGCGGCCCGCTCTTCGATCGAAGCCATATGGATCCCTATCAATCCACGCGACACGTGCGCTAGCAGTATTAAAGAACACGTGCAACGTGCTAGCAACGTTAGTGAACATTGGCCAAGTTTCTGTTGCAGAAACGCAACGGCTAAGCAGCCGCCAGAAAACTTCAAAAAGTCCCTGTTCGCCAAGGCTTCTTTGACAGTTTCCGCTAGCAACGTTTCTGAACACGGCTAGCGCTATTAATGAACGCCTACACTTGCCGACGCCACGGCCTGGGCGCAGGAATTGATCAAGGGCTCGCCTACCGCACTCGCGCTCGGCAAGACACTGCTGAACCAGAGCTACGAACTGTCGGCCGCTCAAATGCTGGCGCAAGGCAGCCAGGCGCAGGCTGTCTGCTACACGAGCCGCGAGCACCGCAGCGCCGTGCGTGAATTTCTCGACAACACGCGCTGACAGGAGCCATCGATGAATGTCATCGCCAAACTGATGCGTCCGGCCAGCGTCGCGGTCATCGGCGCATCCTCGGACGCCGCGAAGACGGCCGGCCGGCCCATCGCGTATCTTCAGAAGCACGGATTCCAGGGCGAGATCTACCCGGTGAATCCGCGCTATCAGTCGATTGCCGGACTGCCCTGCTACGCGGACGTCGATTCCCTGCCGGCCGCACCGGACGTCGGCATCGTGCTGCTCGGCGCCGATCGCGCCCACGTCGCCGTCGAAGCGCTGGCCAGGCGCGGGACGACCGCCGCGATCGTCCTCGCGAGCGGTTATGCGGAAACCGGCGAGGCCGGTATGCGCCGCCAGGCGCAGTTGAAGGCGGCGGCAGGATCGATGCGTGTGCTCGGCCCCAACACGATCGGCGTCGTGAACCTGGCGGACGGGGTCACGCTGTCCGCCAGCGGTGCGCTGGACACCGACGATTTCACGGTCGGCGGCGTCAGCGTCGTCTCGCAAAGCGGCGGGATTCTCGGCGCGCTGCTCTCGCGCGCGGCGGACCGCGGCATGGGCTTGTCGAAACTCGTTTCGACCAGCAACGAGGTCGATCTCGACGTGAGCGACTTCATCGACTTCTTCGTCGACGACGCGGCCACGTCCGTGATCGCGCTGTACCTGGAAGGCCTGC
This sequence comes from Burkholderia sp. BCC1988, assembly GCF_905339895.1. Taxonomy (NCBI): domain Bacteria; kingdom Pseudomonadati; phylum Pseudomonadota; class Betaproteobacteria; order Burkholderiales; family Burkholderiaceae; genus Burkholderia; species Burkholderia sp. BCC1988. The sequence goes on along the minus strand of NZ_CAJPHA010000030.1, from coordinate 33,272 downwards.
GCGACCCGGCGCGCTTTCGTGCGGCGGCCCGCAAGGCCGCCGGCGCCGGCAAGCCGATCGTCGTCTACAAGATCGGCCGCTCGGAATCCGGTGCGCAGTCGGCCGTCTCGCACACCGGCGCGCTGGCCGGCGAGGATCGGATGTACGACGCGTTGTTCCGCGATGCCGGCGTAATCCGCGCGAACACGTTCGGCGACCTGCTCGACATTCCAAATGCGCTGGCATCCGGCCGCTCGCTGCGCGGCAAGCGGGTCGCGATTCTCACGTCGACCGGAGGCGCGGGCACGCTCGTCGCAGACAATCTCGGCCTCGCCGGATTCGACACGCCCGCACCGGATCCGGATACGGCCGCTGCATTGCGCGCGCTGCAGACCGGCGATCACGCGGTGCTCGACCGGAATCCAATCGACGTGACGCTGGCCGGCCTGCAGCCGGACCTGCTGCGCCGCGCGATCCGGACGCTCGCCGACAGCTCGTCCTACGACGCCGTCGCCGTGATCGCAGGCTCGTCCAGCATCGGGATGCCGGACCTGATGGCCGGCGCCGTTCGCGACGCTTTGCCCGATACCGACAAGCCGGTGATGGCGTTCGTCAGCCCGCATGCGCCGACGGTCGTGCGCGCGATGAACCGGCTCGGCGTCCCGGCGTTCATGTCGCCGGAAAGCGTCAGCAGCGCGATGGCCGCCATGCGGGAGACCGGGCGTCGGCGCGTGGACGTGACCGAGGCCGCGTCCGCCGCCGAAGCGAGTACGGTGGACGTGGCCGACGTGCCGACCGGGCCGCTCGACGAAGCGCAGGCCAAGGCGCTGTTCGCCCGCTTCGGTATCACGCCCGCGCGCGAACGCGTCGTCCGGACTTGTACCGACGCCGAGCAGGCTGCACGCGACTTCGACGATCGCGTCGTACTCAAGCTGCTGTCGAACCGCATCACGCACAAGAGCGATATCGGTGGTGTGGCGGTCGGCCTGGCAGCGGAAGAGATCGGCGCGCGACTCACGCGCATGCGCTGCGACGTCGAGACCGCGGCCGGCTTCGCGCCCGACGCATTCCTCGTGCAGGAAATGGTTTCGGGTGGCGTCGAGATGATCGTCGGTCTGCATCGCGATCCGCTCGGCACGGCGATCCTGCTGGGCATGGGCGGCGTGACCGCGGAGATCCTGAACGACACAGTGCTGCGCATGCTGCCGACCGATGCACCGTTGTCGCTTCGAGACGCGAGCGACATGATTCGCGAGCTTCGCACATGGCCACTGCTCGACGGCTATCGCGGCCGGCCGAAAGCAGATGTCGACGCGCTCGCCGCCGCGCTCGTCGCGTTCTCGCGGATGGCCCTTCAACTCGGCGAGCGGCTCGTCGAAGCCGAGATCAATCCGCTGTTCGTGCTCGACGCCGGCCGGGGCGTGCGGGCGGCCGACGGGATCGCCGTGATCGCGTGACTCGGTGCCAGCCGCTCGTTCATACGATGCGATCGCTGTCGCACGAACGAGCGGCCGCCTTCGTTCCCGCCAATGCCGGACCGTTGAAGCAGTCAACCGCCAAATCGCCTCTAGCCACGACTACGCCCACGAGACGCCGTTTTGTTGTCCGTGCGCAACTGAAATACTTCAGCGATGAATGCGCGGCTGGCGATGGTCACAAGTTCGATTATGCGTTCGACCGGACGCTCACCCCTTCTAAGCGCGTCGTAGCTCGGATAGCTGATCAGCAGATCAAGCATGTCCCCAACATCGCTTTCTGGCACCGACGGCGGCCCGTATCGGTCGGCGAGACGAGCGACTAGGGCCGTGAGTGCATGGCGACGCTTCTGCACGCGTTGCGCCATCAGCTCCGCGAACTCCGGATCGATCTGCGCTTCGGCAAAGAGCCTCGCGATCGGTTCATTCTTGCTCCAGACTCCTATTGCAAGCCGGACCATTTGCTCCAATGCCACGAATGGGTCCGGCTCTGCCATGGCATCTGCTATCGCGTGCATACCTGCGTTTTGAGCGAGCCGGTCGAATACAGCCTCAAGCAGCCCCCGGCGTGACCCGAATTGGTTGTAGACCGTTAGGCGGGTAACGCCCGCCTCACGCGCGACAGCTTCCAGCGACACCTCAGCGATGCTCGTGCATTCGCGCAGCAATTGCAGGGCAGCCTCAATTACGCGATCCCGCTTCTCCTTAGCTGCGATGGAGCGGGCCGTGCTTGTGTATTGGCGTTGGCTCATAGTTGCGACTTCGGTATACACCGTGTATAGTTAAAATGGCTATACAGATTGTATAGCGAAACCGTCGCGCAACCTCGCGCGGCGAAATTGCATGTTTTCCGCTACACCGATATGTCGCCTCCCATCCATCTCCCTTTGCGCGTACAACGACGCGCTTCCCGCGCTGGCTTGCGGCTCTTCCGGCAATCCCAAAGGGAGGGCGCATGAATCCTTCAGGACATGCGAAAGGGATGCTGCGGTACGCCCGGACCGCAATGTTCGCGGCCGCCGCTTTTTTTACCGGCTGCTCTAAGCCACCGGGCAACACGTACCAAGGGTATGTGGAGGGGGAATACTTGTATATGGCGTCGTCGCAAGCTGGGCGACTCGTCAATCTCGCTGTCCGTCGCGGCGAAACGGTAACCTCGGGCGCCCTGCTATTCGCACTCGAAGCAAGCAACGAGGAGGATGCTTTCGACCAGGCGCGACATCAAGCAGATGCCGCGCGGGCTCAATATTGGGATCTGCTATCCGGCAAGCGTCCAGCAGAAATCCGCGTCAACGCGGCGCAGCTTGAGCAGGCACGCGCGGACGCCGAGCGGACGCGCTTGCAATGGCTGCGTGACGATGCGCAATTCCGCGCCGGCGGCATCTCCAAAGCCCAAGCCGACGATTCTCGCGCCGCAGCTGCAAGCAGTGCCGCGCATGTGCGCGAGCTCGAAGCGCAGCTGCAGGTCGCACACCTTCCTGGGCGCTCCGAACAGGTTCGCGAACAGTGGTCGCAGGTGCAGGCAGCGCGAGCTGCACTCGCGCAGGCGCAATGGCGGCTCGACGAGAAACGCGTAAGTGCCCTCAGGGGCGGTCTCGTGTTCGACACAATGTACCGTGAGGGTGAATGGGTGCCCGCCGGCAGTCCGGTCGTGCGTATGTTGCCACCCAGCAACATGAAGGTCCGCTTCTTTGTCGGCGAAGCCGTCGTCGGCGAAATGCGGATCGGGCGCGGCGTGGTGATTCGCTGCGATGGCTGCTCATCCGACGTCCCCGCCACCGTCAGTTACGTGTCCGACGAGGCCGAATACACCCCGCAGATGATCTACAGCAACGAGACGCGCACGAAGCTCGTGTTCATGATCGAAGCGCGGCCCTCCTCAGCCGATGCGATGAAGCTGCACCCCGGCCAACCAGTAGAAGTGATCGCGCAATGAGTTCACCTTCTACATCTCCGCTCGCAATCGACGTACGTGGACTCCACAAGCGCTTCGGCGAGCGGCACGTCGTCAACAACGTGTCGTTGCAGGTGCGGCGCGGTGAAATTTTCGGCTTCCTGGGACCGAACGGCAGTGGCAAAACGACCTGCATACGGATGCTATGCGGGTTGCTCACGCCTGACGCGGGCAGCGGCACGTGCCTTGGCTTCAACATCGCGAGCGAGAGCCCCGAAATCAAGCGTCATGTTGGTTATATGACGCAACGCTTCTCGTTCTGGGAAGATCTCAGCATCCGAGAAAATCTCGATTTCGTCGCGCGCATCTATGGCATACAGGACCGTCCGCGGGCGATCACTCGCGCGCTCGAGGATCTCGGCCTCACGCAGCGCGCGTCCCAACTCGCCGGCACACTGTCCGGCGGTTGGAAGCAGCGACTCGCGCTGGCTGCATGCCTGCTACACGAACCGCAATTGCTGCTGCTCGATGAACCTACAGCAGGCGTCGATCCGAGCGCTCGTCGCGATTTTTGGGAGGAACTGCATCGCCTTGCAGCACGAGGCATTTCGGTCCTGGTCAGCACGCACTACATGGACGAGGCTGAGCGCTGCCATAAGCTCGCTTACATCGCTTGGGGTGAACTGCTCGCACAGGGAACCGCATCCGAGATAACCGATTCGCTCGGGTTGTCGACTTGGGCAATCTGCGGCGACGACCTCGTCGGAATCGCAGATCGTCTGCGCAATGCGCCCGGCGTCATGCAGACTGTCGCTTTCGGTAGCGCCTTGCACGTCAGCGGCACAGATGCGGAGACGTTGCTATCAACAATCGACGCCGCGCTTGGCGGTACTGGCGCGCGAGCGAAGCCAATCCAAACAAGCCTCGAGCATGCGTTCATCTTTTTGATGAAGTCTGGTGCCAACGCTCCCGGTGCGGAGGGGCACTGACCATGCTGAACGGTTTTTCGGTCGGTCGATGGTGGGCCATCGTGCGCAAGGAATTCCTCCAACTTCGGCGCGACCGCATCACGTTCGCGATGATCATTGGCGTGCCGATTGTGCAACTGACGCTGTTCGGCTTCGCGATCAACAACGATCCCAAGCACCTGCCAACGGCGGTAATTGCAGGCGATCAGAGCGAATTCACGCGCAGCTTCATCGCGTCAATGCGCAACTCGGACGAATTCGACATCGTCGAGACACTGCCTGATGAAGCAGCGGGCCGGCGCGCGCTTGCGCAGGGTCGCGTGCTTTTCGTGCTAGACATCCCGACGAATTTTACGCGCGACGTCGTCAAGGGGGTACGGCCTTCGCTGCGCGTTGACGCGGACGCGACCGATTCCGTCGTTGTGGGCGCCGCTCTCGCTGCGCTTCCAGCAATCGCTTCATCTGTGCTGCGCAAGGACATGACGGGCGCGCTAGCGAATGTGGCACCAAGCGCACCGGGCGCGTTCGACGTGCAACTTCACCGCGTATATAACCCGGAATCAAACACGCAATACAACGTTGTTCCAGGTTTGATGGGCGTAATCTTAACGATGACGATGGTCATGATGACGGGGCTCTCGATTACTCGCGAGCGCGAACGCGGGACGATGGAGAACCTACTTTCGACGCCGGTTCTGCCGCTGGAGGTGACCTCGGGCAAGATCGTCCCATACGTGATGATCGGCCTGCTACAGGTGACGATCATCCTTCTCGCGGCGCACTTCGTGTTCCAGGTGCCCGTAGTTGGCAGTCTGGTGGCGATCTATCTGGCGGCGCTGCTATTCATCGCGGCAAGTCTGTCCGTAGGGATTATGTTGTCGTCGCTTGCGCAAAGCCAATTGCAAGGCATGCAACTGACCTTCTTCTACTTCCTGCCGAACATCCTTCTATCGGGCTTCATCGTACCGTTTCCAGGGATGCCCCTCTGGGCGCAGTGGATCGGAAACCTGCTTCCCCTCACCCACTTCAATCGCGTAGTCCGCGGCCTCCTGCTCAAAGGCGCGGGTTGGTCCGATCTATGGCCGCAAATATGGCCGATGCTCGCGTTCATGGCAGTCGTGATGATCATTGCCGTGCGCGTGTACCGACGCACGCTCGATTGAGCCCCGAGACAATCATGAAACTTAGACCCTTCCCCTTTCGCGGATTGAATCTGGCCGGCGTGTGCGCCGGAGTGCTTTGTGCCTGCACGGCCGGACCGGACTTCCATCGGCCGGACACCGTTGCAGACTCTACCTACACGGCGGCTCCGCAGCCAGTGGAGACCGTGGGCACCGATGGTCCGGGGGGCGACACCCAGCGTTTCGTCACGGCCGAATCAGTGGGGGGTGCGTGGTGGCAAGCATTTGAATCCGATGAACTGAACAGGCTCGTGGAACACGCGTTGGATGCAAGCCCGACCGTCGAGCAGGCCCGTGCGACGCTTGCGCAGGCTGCCCAGGATTATCGGGCCCAGGCTGATGGAACGTTGTGGCCGCAAATCGATGCGTCGTTGAACACCACGCGTGAAAAGCTAAATCCCGCCGCGACCGGCATCGGCAGCGTGATTGGCAACCGTAAAATTCCCCCGTTCACGCTGTATCAGGCAACGATTAGCGTGTCCTACTCGCTCGATCTCGCCGGCGGCAATCGTCGTGCACTGGAAGCACTCGCGGCTCAGCTCGACAATCGTCGCTTCGAACTCGACGCGGCAAGATTGACGCTCGCGGGCAACGTAGTGACGACCGCCGTTCACAGGGCGTCGCTCGCAAAACAGCTTGCGCTTACCGACGCGCTGCTCAGCGCTCAGCTCCGCCAACTCGACATCGACGACGAGCGTTACCGGACAGGTGGAATTTCGAACGCCGATCTGCTGACGCAGCGCACACTGGTCGAGCAGACGCGCGCGACACTCGCCCCATTACGCGCGCAATTAGCACAGGCCGATCATCAACTCGCCATCTACCTAGGCCGCACGCCAGCACAGGGCGCTGGCGCCGCGCCCGAGCTCGACGCCCTCGTGTTGCCCAAGAACGTTCCCCTTGTATTGCCGAGCACGCTAGCTCGGCAGCGGCCTGATATACGTGCGTCAGAAGCACTGCTGCACCAGGCGAGCGCGAACGTCGGCGTTGCAACAGCAAACCTCTATCCGAAAATCAATTTGACGGCCAGCATGGGGCCGGAGGGAACCGGACTCTCGGATCTGCTCAATGTCTGGTCGCTAGGTGCTGGACTGACGCAGCCGATCTTTCACGGCGGACAGTTACGTGCGCGTAAGCGGTCCGCAGAACAAGCATACGCGGCCGCCGCCGCGGCATATCGTCAGACGGTCTTGCAAGGATTGCAGCAGGTAGCCGACGCGCTGCGCGCGCTCGATGGTGACGCGCAGGAGCTCGCATCGCGCGATCGCGCACAACGTGATGCCGAAGCCGCCCTGCAAATCACGCGACGTCGCTTCGACGCCGGTGGGGTCAGCGAGTACGCGGTGCTGGATTCGCAGCGCCAAGCGCTGCAAACGACGTTAGATCGTACCCGCGTTCAGGCTCAGCGAATGACGGATACCGCGGCGCTGTTTCAAGCTCTGGGAGGCACTATTTGAGTGTACCTGCGGCGGCGGTGAGCGACTTCGTCCACACTGCATTCTATCCGCGCAGACTATCGAGAGCGCCTCTTGTGATGGCGCTTTTCCTGTTGAAACGCCCCAGGGTCGAGTTACGTTGCACTGGTGGGCCGACATCGAAACTCAAGCCTGTGGCGGCACAGGCTCGAGCCTTCACGCGCTCAACTGCATGCGCGTTCAAGACTAATCGCATGCTCAGGGCAAGCGGAAACGCAGTATCCGCAGCCCTCGCACGCGCTGGCATTTGGCGTTGCCGCCGTTTTCATACCGTGAACAAAGACTTTGAACTTAGCGAAGGCCGGCAAACCTCTAAACGTGTCTTCGGGAATGCGCACGATCTCGAATACATTCACCGGACACGCGGTGACGCAGTCGGCTTTACCCTCGCAACGCGCTGGATCAACCACAGGGCGCAAGACGCCTGGGATCTGGCGGCACATCTCTTTGGTTTCACTTTTCATGTTTAGCTTCTCCGGTCCTGCTTTGGCGACAAAAACTGGTCTTGTTTCATTCGGTTCATTCGCTTGTTACCTACTTGAAGTGGCGGCATGCGGCAGAGGAAGTGGCATTCGTGACCCCGCATCGCCGGCATGCACTAAGCCCGAAGATTCGCTGCCAGAAGCTTCAACGGCCGTTTGATCGACAAACACGGTCTTCATCACTGAGGTCTGCCAATCGAAATATGGATTGAATGTGAGCCGTGCGTGGACCTTCCCCTCTTCGCGGTGTCCCCAATCCGAATACCATACGGAGGCACCTTGCTCACAAGACTGGGTGGCGCGTTCGGTTTGTCCATTCAAGCAGATGCGAAGGCCGCCTTTTTCGCCGTACAGCGGATTCCTAGGAGAGAACAGCAAGCCCATGTGAGAGAACTGGCTGATGCGCAGCGCTGGAAGCCTGTCTGGCCGGATCAAGACACGCGTCGCATCGACCAGTCCGCTCGGTTTTTCGCCATACCAAACCAGGCGGCTTCGCGGGTTCGTGAAACGCTGTTGAAACACATCCAGCAAGTAACGTGTGTTGAGTACCGAATCGTGCTGAGCGACGACCATGAAAACCGGCTTGTCGTAGGGGCCGTTGCCAAGCAGCCGCCGCGCGATCACGCTGGTCCGATAAAACTGCGCGAATCCGTTGGTCGGTACATTCATGTAGCGAACGGGGGTCTGCATAGGCATCGAGCCACCGGATTTGACTAGCCATGGCCGGATTGGGGCAACAAGCGGTGCCATCCAGTCGAAGGGCATCGTCTTGAAGCCTGGGGAGAACAACACCAGGCCTGCGATCTCCGGGTGGGCGTACGCGTACTCGAGCACGAGATTACAGCCCGTTGAGAAGCCTCCTAAGTAAACTTCTTTTACGTCATGCTGTAGCGCTTCGGCCTGTTGCCACACGACCCGCTCCCAATCTTCCGCCGTAACCGTCAGGAGATCGTCGGGCTTTGTCCCATGGCCCGGAAGCAGCACAGTGCGCACGAGAAATCCCTGCGCGGCCAGTTCCTGCGCCAGATCGCGGAATGACCAGGGCGAATCGCCGAGACCATGCACGAGCAGAATACCCTTTGCGGGTCGCGAAGCTATACGCTGCGAGATGGACTGCCACTCCTTAGGCGCGTTCCAGTCCAATTCGGCCTCGTGATCCGCAGACTGGAAACTGCGCCTCGCACGCAATGTCTCGAGCGTTTCGCTTTGGTAGTCCGCGAAGCTCACAGACGATACTGGTCCCTGAAAATTCTTCGGCGCGGCGCAGCCCGCAAACAAGCTGGCCCCCGCAATGACAGGCGTCAAGAGTGTGAGGATGTTCACGAAACAGGCCTTGTGTGAGGAACCGCGCGGTCTGCTCCGGCTCTGCATCATCTTTTCGGACGAGCCAATCCATCGGCGAAAAACAGAACGGAATACTACGAACGCGCGGCACCACGGTTCTCTCACGATCACTCCCAAACTCGATCAACCTACGATCCGCACTCTACGAGGGTTCGACTTACCGGCGACTTACCAACCGCCTGTCTGCAACGACAAATGCGTCCCCCGTCCTTCGATTCGACAGTCCCAGTAAGTCGCCGGTAAGTCGATCGCCCCTACAGTGCATGCCGTCTATTCGTCCACTTCGGGAGTGATCCGTGATAAAAACATGGCGCGGCGCGCCGCTATTAATGACCCTTTCCGTTGCCGCATGGCTGCCCTGCACCGCCCACGCCGATTCGCCCGAGACCGATGCGGGGAACGGCTTTACATTTCTCAGCGATGCGACGAATGTCACGCACTGGGGGCTCGGAGCTGGGGTAGGAGTCGAAGCGAAGCCTTACAAGGGAGATGGCGCGGAAGTGCTCCCCATTCCGCTCGTATCCTTCGACGACAAATGGGTTCGCCTGTTCGGCACCTCGATCGACCTGAAAATCGGTCAGTGGAACGGCATATCGGTCGCACTGCGCGGGCAAGTCGGCCTGTTCGATGGATACAAACAGTCCGACGCTCCGATCTTGAACGGCATGCAGAATCGCAACTCGGTGACTTTCTGGTACGGGCCTTCACTCGCTTGGCGCAGCGCGTTCGGCACACTTTCGGGCAGCTACCTCGTCGGAGGGAACAAAGGGCAGCGGGCATCCATTGAGTTCGAGAAGACATTCGACGCTGGCAAGTGGTCGTTCTCGCCCCATGTCGGTACCGAATGGCTTAGCCGGAAATATGTCGACTATTATTACGGCGTAACTGCGCAGGAGGCCCGCACCTGGCGGCCGGAATACGCAGGCGCAGCGACCGAGCGGACTGAAGTCGGTATGCGGGTGGGGTATCAGCTCACCGCCGAGCAGACTGTAAGCCTCGACGTCGCTGTCACCCACCTAGGTCGCGGCATCACGGACAGCCCGTTGGTAGGCAAACGCTTCATTCCCGAAGCGAGGCTAGGTTACATGTATCGTTTCAAGTAACGGAACGTCTGATGTCGAGAGTCGCGTTAATAGAAGACCACGAGCGCCTGGCGAACATGGTTCGTCACGCGCTCTCCGATGCGGGAATTGAGACCGATCTATTTCGAAGTCTGTCGGAAGCTGAATATGGCGTAAATCGCGGAGATTACGCCGTCCTGATTATAGATCGCGGCCTGCCGGACGGTGATGGATTGGCATTTCTCCGCGGCCTGCGTGGCGCAGGCATGGCGACGCCATGCCTGATGCTGACTGCCCGTGACGCGTTGCACGATCGTGTAGATGGACTGGAGAGCGGCGCCGACGACTACGTGACCAAACCGTTCGCGATGAGCGAACTGGTTGCGCGGGTACGCACGCTGATGCGGCGTACCTTGCCACTCAGAACACTGACGGTTTCCTTCCGGGACTTAACTATCGACCCAGCCCAGCATGCACTGATTTGTGGCACGAGATCAGTCCGCCTCGCCCCTGCGGAGTTGCAGATCATGCAGTGCCTTGCCAAAGCCGCTGGCCAGACCGTACGCCACGCAGCGCTGGAGCACGCTGCATGGGGATTGGGAACCGCCGTAACACCCAATGCACTTGAAGTCACCATGCATCGTTTACGCAAGAAGCTTAGCGCCCTCGGCACGACTACACGCGTCGTCAATGTTCGGGGCACGGGATTCGCCCTTCAAGGCACGGAATCGGCTTGACGCCATGTTCAATCGCTGGACTCGCAGACTTTCGGTACGACTTTGGCTAACGGGTGTCGTGGCATTTGCCGCGGCCCTCTACATGCTGATCGCCGGAGTCATATATGCCTTCAACCACTATCCCGAAAAAACGCTGATCTGGGCGGAGCAACGGGAACGCATCAGTCAGATCAAGCATGCCATGCACTTCGACGACAATGGATGCCTGACGTCGATGACTTCAGGGCGGCTGACACGCCCATACAACATTGTTCCTAACGAACTGATGTACCGTGTCCTCGATCAGGACGGTCGTGTACTTGATGCATCCGAGGAAGCTTCAAGTGGGGGACCATGGCTGGCGGAAGAGCTCTCCGTTGTTGCCGGTCATCGGCGCGAGACAATGCTGTTTGGTAGAACGTTTCACATCGCGACGGACCGTATTGCTCCCGGAACATGCCAGTACTACATCCAGGTCGCGATAAGCGATCGGATCGTTCAGGCAATCGTGAACACAAAAGTTGGTGCGTTGTTGGGAATCGCCGCGGTGGCCGTTCTACTGACGATGCTCGCATTCGGTCTGACGCTCACTATTGCGCTTAATCGACAGTTGAGACCCCTGCGGCTTGCATCACGCGAGGCGGCAGCCCTTTCAACCCGAAACCTCGCCGCCCGCCTTTCGGTACGCGGCCTCCCCAGCGAGATTGAGCCGTTAGTCACCGCGTTCAACGATGCACTGGGCCGACTCGAGCACGGATTCGTGGTCCAAAAGCAATTTCTGGCATCGACCGCACACGAATTGCAGACACCGCTCACCCTGATTCGCGGCCAGATCGAACTCCACCCAGACATTTCAGGCAAGGCACAGCTATTCCGTGATATCGATCTAATGGCACGTCAAGTCGGCCAGTTGCTGCATCTTGCCGAAGTCAGCGAAGCACAAAACTTCTCGTGTACCGAAATCGATCCGGCCGATACGGTTCGCGATGTGGTCGGCTACCTCGAGTCAAAGGCAAAAGGTAGGCGCGTAATGCTCCGTTGGCACCAATGCACCGAGGCCTTTAATATCCTTGCGGACGCTGGCGCTCTGTTTGTCCTACTGAAGAACCTCGTGGAAAATGCGATTAACGTGTCGCCTCCCGAAGCGGCTGTCATCTTGGTTGTCGATCGCGCATCGATCCATGTTATCGATGAGGGCCCCGGTATTCCTGACGAACATGTTCCGTTCCTATTCGATCGCTTTTGGCGTGCTCCCGGCACCGAATACGATGGCGCCGGGCTGGGGCTCGCCATCTGCAAGGAAATCGCAGTGGCTCATGGATGGACGCTGATGCCCCAGCGCGCAATGTCCGGGACGAATTTTGTCATTCAGTTCGTGCAGGACAGCAATTGATGGACATTGCGCATGTCATGTACGTCATCGGCCGACCTTACCGCCACATGCGTACGCGCGGCCAACGAGCGCTACACCCTCTCACCGTTACCGATCCCGGCCGCCGCAGATTCCGTCGCAGCCGACAGTCTGAACGAAGCCACTGCCGCGTTTAGCCGATCTGCCTGCTCGTCCAGCGACTGAGTAGCCGCAGCCGCCTGCTCAACCAGCGCAGCGTTGTGCTGAGTGACGTCGTCCATCTGACTGATTGCACGTCCGATCTGCTCGACCCCACGAGACTGATCGTCCGACGCTTGAGCGATTTCAACGACAATTCCAGAAACCCGTGCAATCGCGGTCCGAATGTCGTCCATCGCTTCCTGTACGCTGCTTGCCTGCTGCGAGCCGACTCGGATCGCAGCGACTGATAGCTCGATCAGATCGTTGATTTCCTTGGTCGCAGAAGCCGCCCTCTGAGCGAGGTTTCGTACTTCGCTGGCTACTACAGCAAAACCTCGACCATGAGCGCCGGCTCGAGCTGCTTCTACTGAGGCGTTCAGCGCAAGGATATTCGTCTGGAAGGCGATTCCCCCGATCATTCCTGTAATTTCGGAAATGCGAGCCGAACCGCTGCTAATCTTTCCAATCGCACCGACCATCGCCTTCATGAGACCGGTTCCGGCGTCCGTCACTTGCGTCGCGGTCGCGGCGCACTCTCGCGCCAGACGAGCGCTGTCGGCGTTACGTTTCACGGTCTCGATCATCTGGTCCATGCTCGCCGCCGTCTGTTCGAGCGATGCGGCCTGCTCTTCGGTCCGCGCGGAAAGATCCAGGTTGCCAGCAGCAATTTCTCGCGTCGCCGTAGCGACGTTGTTGGACGAAGCTCGCACTTCGAACACGGCATGTTCGATGCGCTGCATCAATCGATCGAAGGCGACTGCCGACCGACCGAACTCATCCATTCGCGGTGCCGCCGACCGCTTCGACAGATCCAACGACGTCGCGATCTCTTCGAACTTACGCCCCATACGATCGAGGCCACCGCATATCAGGCGAAGCAAATGGCCGCCGAAATATGCCGCAATCACGAATTCAACTAGCGCTGAGAGTGCCAATACCACCAGCAACGATCGGTCAGACACCGATACCGCGGAGCCGGCACGGAGGAAAAGCATCGCCCCAGCTGTGCCAGTGACAAGACTCAGCACCATGCACGTGCCGAAAGCCGCAACCAGCTTAAGCCTAATTGTGAGAAACACACCCTTCTGCCGCATCCGACCTCCCCGCGCTTCAGCCGCTCCGCCCGATCATTTCACTCCGCACCGATCGGAGCCACCGAACTGACGTCGGTTTTTGCCCGCAGCAGATCAAGCGCGACGTCCACGATCATGTCTTCCTGTCCCCCTACCATGCGGCGTCGACCTAGTTCGACCAGAATGTCGACTGCTTTCAATCCATAGCGCTCAGCGGCCGCCTCGGCATGCCGAAGGAAGCTGGAATAAACTCCGGCGTACCCTAGCGCCAGCGTCTCACGATCCACACGCACCGGCCGGTCCTGTAACGGGCGCACGATATCGTCCGCCGCATCCATCAGCGCCATGAGGTCGCAGTCGTGGACCCAGCCAAGCCGCTCCGCTGCGGCGATGAAAACCTCTAGCGGAGCATTGCCGGCGCCGGCACCCATCCCCGCCAATGACGCATCGATACGATCGCAGCCCTCCTCCACGGCGACGATCGAATTCGCCACACCGAGACTCAGGTTATGGTGCGCATGCATGCCCGTCTGCGTCTCGGGCTTGAGAACCCGCTTTAGGGCGCGAAAGCGATCGCGTACGTCTGCCATGCCGAGAGCACCACCGGAATCCACCACGTAAATGCAGGTCGCGCCGTACGACTCCATTTTTAGCGCTTCCTGGGCGAGCCGATCCGGCGTCGTCATGTGGCTCATCATGAGGAAGCCGACAGTATCCATGCCGAGCGAGCGTGCCGTCTCGATGTGCTGGCGGGATACGTCAGCCTCAGTGCAGTGTGTGGCGACCCGAACGATCCTGGCGCCAGCCGCGTGGGCGTTGCGCAAGTCGTGAACTGTGCCGATACCCGGCAGCAGCAGCGTCGCGACGTGAGCATGTGTCACGACCTCGGCCACTGCAGCAATCCACTCGAGGTCCGTGTGTGCGCCGAAGCCGTAGTTGAAGCTAGAGCCAGCCAATCCATCGCCGTGGGCGACCTCGATCGAATCAACACGTGCTGCATCGAGCGCCTTCGCGATTTGTACCGCTTGCGCGATGCTGTACTGATGTCGCACGGCGTGGCTGCCATCGCGCAGCGTGACATCAGAGATATAGAGTTTCTTGTTCACGTCCACTCCTTCACGCTGAGATCAGGGCCACGGCTTGCGATTCCGCACAAGCCAGAGCCGCCGACGTCATGATGTCGAGATTGCCGGCGTATTCCGGCAGATAGTGCGCGGCGCCCCGCACCTCAAGCAAAACAGTCGTCTTGAGTCCGCGAATGTGGCCAACGCCGGGCAGCGCGACTACAGCTTCCTCGAACTGCACCTGTTGCTTGAGCCGGTAGCCAGGGACATAGCTCTGTACCTCGGCAACCATCGCCTCAATGCTCCCTGCCACGCCATCCTGATCCGCTAGTTCACTGAACGTGAAGACGGTATCGCGCATCATCAATGGCGGCTCCGCCGGGTTGAGAATGATGATGGCCTTGCCGCGTTCTGCGCCGCCGACAACCTCGATGGCCCGCGATGTGGTCTCGGTGAACTCGTCGATGTTGGCGCGCGTCCCCGGCCCAGCTGAACGACTCGCGATCGACGCGACGATTTCTGCGTAGTGCACGCGCGTCACGCGAGAAACCGCCGCCACGATGGGGATCGTCGCTTGGCCACCGCAGGTGACCATATTGATATTCCTGGCGCCGCGATGCTCATTTCCGTTCACCACCGGTACGACATATGGCCCAATCGCAGCTGGCGTCAAGTCGATCATCGGCACACCCAATGCCTCCAATCGAACTGCATGCTTGTGGTGCGCTGCCGCCGACGTCGCATCGAATACGAGACCGATATGGTCGAAGCCCGGCATACGCAGCAGCCCTTCGAGGCCGTCGGCGGTTGTCGGCACGCCGAGGCGCTCGGCCCGGGCCAAACCCTCCGAGGCGGGATCGATGCCGACCATCGCACCCATTTCGACGTGCTTGCCGTGGCGCAGCACCTTGATCATGAGATCCGTGCCAATATTGCCGGACCCGATGATCGCAACCTTAAGCTTTTGCGTCACGTACCTGCTCCTTCGAGGCTGATTTAGGTACACCGCCCACGCCCCAGTGGGAAGCCGGAACCTCCTGAATAATTACGCGCACCGATTCGCGCGGGGCGTCCAATGCGACGATGGCCGCGTCGGTGAGGCCTTCAATTAGCGCCACTTTCGCCTCCATCGCGCGCCCTTCAATCAGCGTCACTTGTATCAACGGCATGCGTCGTCTCCTGACTCATCTGTGGTTAACTCGACCGAGCCGAGGCCCTGCATCTCGCAACGCACGTGCATCCCCGGACCGAGTGCCTCTGCGGCGGTGGCGCCACCGGCCATAACGATCCAGCCCGCTTGCAACGGCTCGCCTGCGTCGCCGGCCAACCGCGCGGCCGCCACCAGTGATCGCAGCGGATGGCCGAGAATCCCCGCAGTGCTGCCGATCTGCCGCGGCCGGCCGTCGATGCTCAGGACCAGCCCAAGGTTCGAGAAGTCGCGCCGCGGGTCCGCCCAGGGCCCGATCACGTAGCCGGACGACGACGCATTGTCGGCAATCACGTCGGTCAGCGAGAACTTGAAGTTCTCGTAGCGCGAGTCGATCACTTCGAGCGCCGGGGCAATGGCGGCAACGGCCTCCAGCGCCTCGGCCAGACTGACGCGAGGAGGAAGCGGCTTGGACAGAAGAAAGGCCAGCTCCGGCTCGACACGTGCATGCACATAGCGAGAAAGCGAGACCGCGGCGCCTTCCTCGAGGGCCATTGCGTCGGTCAGACGGCCCCAGATCATGTCGTGTACGCCCATCTGGACCATCTTGGCCCGGCTCGTGAAGCCCATCTTCACGCCGCTGCGACGCTCGCCGCGCTCGATTCGGCGCGCTATGGACGCCGCCTGGATGGCATAAGCGTCCGAGGTGGTAAGCCGCGCGCCCTCGCCGAACTGCGCGATAGCCTGTGCGTTGCGCGCGGCATCGTCGACGCGTTGCGCGAGCATTGCCACAAAATCGTTCATGCCTCGTCTCCGAAAACGGCGCGTACGGCGCCCAGGCCCTCGATGCGAGCCTCAAATACGTCCCCCGGGCGGACGGCAACCATCGGACCGAGCGCCCCCGTCAGCACGACGTCTCCGGCCTTCAGGCCACGGCCGCGCGACGCCATGGTGTTAGCGAGCCACACCGCGGCGTTCAGCGGATGACCGAGGCACGCCGCGCCGGCGCCCAGGGAAACCTGGTCTCCGCCGCGCTCCATGACCATGCCGGCAAGCCGCAAATCGAGCCCGGCCAATGGCACCGGCGTGCTACCAAGCACAAAGGCTGAACTGGATGCGTTGTCGGCAACCGTATCGACGAAGCGGATGTTCCAATCGGCAATGCGGCTTCCGACCACTTCGATAGCCGGCAGCGCGAAGGCGGTGGCGCGCAGCATCTGTGCGACCGTGACGCCGGGCTCAGGCAAGTCGCGTTCTAACACCAGCGCGACCTCGGCCTCGACTTTGGGCTGCATCAGATTGCCCCAGCCAATCGGCTCACCATCCTGAAAAGCCATATGCGCAAAGAGCATCCCGAAGTCCGGCTGGTCGACGCCGAGTTGCTGCTGCACGCTGTGAGTCGTCAGCCCGATCTTCCTGCCGATGAGCCGCGCCCCGCTCTCCAGCTGTCGACGTGTGTTGATTTCCTGCACCGCATAGGCATCGTCACCATTGAAGTGCGGGTACGTCTCGCGCAGTGGCGCAATCGCCCGTTGCGTGCGCGCGGCGTGAAGCAGCGCGTCGGCCGCGGCCAAATGGTCTTGCATATTCATGCTTATGGCTCCAGCTTGAGGCAGACATTGGACAGTTCTGTATAGAACTCGAGCGAATGCACGCCGCCTTCCCGCCCGATGCCGGACTTTCCGGACCCACCGAACGCGGTGCGCAAATCGCGCAGAAACCAAGTGTTGACCCACACGACACCAACCTTCAGCTTTGCGCTCACGCGATGGGCGCGGTCGACGTCACGGGTATAGACCGATGCGGCAAGCCCATACGGAGTAGCGTTGGCCAAGCGAACAACCTCCTCTTCACTGTCGAAGGGCTCGACGTGGCAGCAGGGACCGAAAATCTCCTCGCTGAGCACGCGTGATTCGCGCGGCAGACCGGTCCAGATCGTCGGTTCGATCCATGCGCCTTCGCGCAAATGAGCCGGCATTTCCGGCACCCCCCCGCCGTGGTGAATGGTCGCGCCTTCTTCGCGCGCGAGCGCGTAGTAGCTCAACACCTTGCGCTGGTGCTCGCTTGAAATGAGTGGGCCAAAATTTGCATTCGGATCTTCGGGCACACCAGGCTGGAGAGTACGCGCGACGCTAGCCAACGCGGCGACCACCTTGTCGTATAGAGGCCGCTCGACATAAACACGTTCGGTCCCGAGACACACTTGGCCGGTGTTTTCGAACACCGAACGCTTCAATCCGGCGATGACGGCATCAATGTCGGCATCGGCGAACACGAGCGCGGGGTTCTTGCCGCCAAGTTCCATCGAAACGGGCTTGATGCCGTCGGCGCTGGCCTTCATGATCGCGGCGCCAGTCCGCGTCTCGCCGGTGAACGTGATCGCGTCGACATCGGGATGGCATGTGAGGTATTCGCCCGCCGAAGCGGGACCAAACCCGTGAACGACGTTGTACACACCGGCCGGGACGCCAACCGAGTTCATCACCTCCCCGAGCAGCGCCGCCGTGGCGGGCGTTTCCTCGGAAGGCTTGACCACCACCGCATTACCGCAAGCGAGCGCCGGGCCGACTTTCCACGTCATCAACAGTAGCGGCAGATTCCAAGGACAAACCACGGCGATGACACCCTTGGGCCTGCGCAGGGCATAGTTCAGCGCCGGCTTGCCGTCGGGCGCGGGGCCGGTAAAGCACTCGGTGGGAACGTTGCGAACGGCATCCGCGAAGACACGGAAGTTTGCCGCGCCGCGCGGAATGTCAAGGTGCGACGCCAGTGCACGGGGCTTGCCGGTGTCTGCTACCTCCGCTGCGAGAAAATCTTCCTTTCGGCGATCGATCTCGTCGGCGACGGCGTAAAGCAAGTCGCAGCGCTGCCCCAGCGTGAGCTTGCCCCATGGTCCGTCCAGAGCATTACGTGCCGCTTGGACCGCATCGTTGACATCCTCTTTTCCCGCCTCACTCACTTCGGCGACGAGTCGGCCTGTGCACGGGTCGATGTCGAGGAAGCGCTTGCCTCCCCTTCCTTCCCGGTACGCACCATTGATGAAATTCAGAATCATTGCGTCTTCCTTTAGCGTTCTGGGTCGCCTGCAATCAGGTAGTCCCACATGCGTTCAAATATTTGGCCCGCTGACGTTGCGCGGCGGTTGCATTCGGTGTCATCCAGTACGGCCGCTGCTTGCTCGAGGCCCGCCCCGAGAATCGCGAGTTCCAGACGCGCCGCATCTTCTAGGTACCATGTGAGCACGACGGCCTTCGTCAGCGAATCGGCCGCGACCACCGTGCCATTGCCGCGCATGACGATAGCCGTTTCATTTCCAAGCGTTTCGGCCAATGTCTTCGCCGCTGCATCGTCCCGCAGCAGTTGCGGGTCATCCCACAGCCGCGCGCCACTGCCGAAGTAAGAACCGAAACCGTGGCGGGGTCGTGGAGTCCGGCGCGCCGTACCGAGCGCCATAAGCGCAGGCGGCATTGTGCGAGCCACCGCTTGAACATCGGGTCGGCGCGCGTAGATCTGCTGGTGGACCCTCACTTCCCCGAGTACGCCGTCCGGAAGCGCTCCCACCACTGGAACCACCGTACCGGCTTCGTCTGCACCGATAAGCGCCATCGGCTTGCCGGCGCAAACGAGGAATCTGTCCGCATCGAGGCGCACGCTGACGTGTCCATAGGCGTGCGCGAGCCCATGGCGGGCAAGCGCGCGTGCGGCAACTCGAAGTTCTCTTTGCAAATTCATCATGGGGTTTTGAATTCCGCGATGTCCGGTACCGCACCCCACATGCAGTACGAACTGCTGGCTTTCGGGAACTGGCGGGGTTGATATAGCGGCTCGTCTGCGGCCGTGATGTGGCGCACGCCGGACGAGTACTCGTACACCATGCCGTCCGGCCCTTCGAAGTACAGAAACACCGCTCCAGATGTGGGATGCCTGCCAGGACCGAAGACAATCCGCACTCCGCGACTTTTCAGCAAGTACCACGCTCGCATCACGTCATCAATACTGGCTACTTGGTGGTTAATGTGCTGCACACCGCAGCGCGCCGCCGGAAACAACGCTACTTTGTGGTGGACCTCGTCTATACGCAGGAGCGGTGCGTCGCCGATGCGGTCGCTCACGCGCGCACCAAGAATGTCGGTCCAGAACTTTTCGTCGCGCGCGGCATTCGTTGTGCATAGGCCGACGTGACTGAATCCTGTAATGCCCGCGTCGCGCGCAGGAAAGTAGCGTCGACCGCTATGGTGCGGCCTAACCACGAGGTCAATGCTATTGCCGCTCGGGTCGCGAAAGTTGACGAACGCTTCCACATGGCGCTGCTCACACTCCTCAGCAGTGCCTGATTGCACATCGATTCCCGCGCCGCTCAGCTGGGCGACAGCACGATCAAGTTCGTCGATCGTGCACAACTCGAATCCGACTACGTGATCGTGCGGATCGCCCTCGAAATACACGAGTGTGTGATCGCGATCATCACTGCGAAAGTAGTGGGCGCCAGCCTCGACTCGTGCCAATTCGAGTCCAAGAAGTTCCTTCGCGTACAGATCTGCTTCCGCTAGATCTCGGGTACCGAGTCTTACGTAGCGAATATCATGGAGATCAATCACGTGTAGCCTTCAGTAAGCAATGTCATTCAGGAATGTCTGTACTGTAGGCCCTTCTCTGATATCCTTGAAATGAAGAAAACGGAATCGTGATATGCGTGTGCGTGATGACACCGGACGAGCTTCTCCCCATCTTGATCTCAACCTGCTTGAGCTTTTCGAATGTATTTGGCGCACCCGCAATCTGACGACTGCAGGTGAGCGACTAGGGCTCTCTCAGCCTGCGGTCAGTCGCGGTCTAGCTCGCCTACGGGAGACCTACGGGGACGAACTGTTCGTGAGGCATCGGCGGGGAGTTGAACCGACAGGATTCGCTAAAACCCTAGCTGAACCGGTGTCGATCGCACTCGCTATCGTGCGTAAAACGGTCGAGAAGCCAAATTTCTCGCCGAAGGAAGATGGTCGACGCTTTCGCGTCGCGATAAGTGACATCGGGGAGCGCTACTTCCTACCGCGGCTCGCGGCATTCTTCGCAGAACATGCTCAGCACGTCAGCATCGACACCGTCGCAGTATCGCGCGAAGAACTGTTGGCCGGCCTGAGTGCCGGTGAGATCGACCTGGCGGTCGGTTTCCTTCCCGGGCTAGGCAAGCAAGTCCACGAGAAGCGTCTGTTCGAGGAAAAGTTCGTCTACATCGCGCGCCTTGGCCATCCCGTTGTCGACGGGCGCCTGCGCGTCAGTCAACTGCGCGAGCTGCCGCATGTCGTCGGAAGCCCTCAGGGTACGCAACATGCGGCGGCAGTAGAAAAGGTGCTGACCGGACCTAGAGTACGCGCTGCCGTGGCGATGCGAGTCGGAAGCTTCCTAAGCATCGGCCCGATAGTTGCCAACAGCGACTTGGTCGCTGTTGTGCCCAGCAATCTTGCGGCACTCGTGTCGGAGCATGTCGGCCTTCAACTCATTAGCCCGCCCGTGCATTTCCCAAGCTTTGGTGTCTCAATGGTTTGGCACCGACGGTTCCACAGCGACCCTGCGGGGATATGGTTGCGAAAAGTATTTGTCGAACTCTTCGGCTCCTCCACCGCCCGTTTAGGCAACTGATGGCGGGAAGGCAAGTAGGCAGCCACCGATTACCTGGTGCCGGAATGCCCACCCTATCGGCACGCAATCGTGCATTTATTGCGGCTCGATGGCCAAGAGCAGCCGCGCCTAGGACTCGATTTCTGCGAGGAAGCGCGGCGGCCTCATCGTATCGGGCCGTTATGTGCGCTTCCTTCCGCAACGTTATCTTGCAGGAGGTGCTTGTCCGTCTAAGGTTGCATCGTTAAAGATACCTTTTTCGTAGTCGATGAATTCCTGCACCATCGCCCGGTAAGTCACCCCTGCGATCCTTGGCGAAAGTCCCTCTTCTTTGGCAAGTGACATTGCCTTCTGCACGACTGCTTCCGCGCGCTGGGGCGCGTCTACCTGTGCGGTGTTCGCCTTGAAACGGGCTGCCTCATGTACGTAGCGACCTCGCTCAGCCATTAGGCGCACGATCTGCCGATCGATACGATCAATGTTTTCCCTGACCTCGCTTAAGGTCTTGCAGCACGCGCCTCCGTTGACCGTTGGCTTGCCCCAAAGAGCCGGTTGTGTGGTGCTCGGCTCATCGCCATACGCCGACATGGAGACGAGCACAATTAAGCTCAGCACAAATAGCCGCATTGACGTCTCCCTATGACTAGAACTTATGACGCATGCCGACCCGAACGCCTGCCTGTTTATCGCTCGTTGAAGCCGTGAATCCGCTGATGTTGGCTACAGCCGCTTGGCCCAACGAATCCCGTCCGCTCGCTCGCTGCAGCACCAGGAGCCCGTAGAGATCCGTACGCTTAGACAGGCTGTATTCTGCGCCGACGTCGAGCTGCAGATACTTCGCCCCGCCGTCCCCATTGACCGAGTTCCGTTTGGTGAAATCGAATGCGGTGCCGACGAGCAGCGCCGGAGTTACGTACTGCTTCACGTTGAGTTCTGCGTTCCAGAAGGTGGCATTTCCGCTATATCGCAGTGGATTAGGTGCCTCGGTAGCCCCTAGACTTGAAAACCGCGTGCCGGTCATGACCAAGCCGACAGTCGTCTTGTTGAACGAATACTTAGCGCCTGCTCCCGCCACTTCCAGAGTGTGCGCCGACGCGTAGCCGGCATAGACCGGATTCGCCTGCGCCGTAGTCGATGAGCCGAATGAGCCGAGATTGTCTACGGTAGCGACACCTTTGTTCGGCGTGTTGCCATAGTACGAGACGTTTGGGTTGCGGGCATTGAGGTACCCCAGCCCCATCGCAAACGGGCCGGATGAATAATTTGCTCCTAGCGCCCATACCTGGTTACGAGAAAGATCACCGGCTACTCCGCCGAGACTGTAAAGGCCGCCGAACGTCAGACCGGAAAACGATCGCGACGTGTACTTGATGGCGTTGTTGATCCGGTTTGTATTGCCGAGGTTGTCAAGGTCGTTGGGATGCGTGC
This sequence comes from Burkholderia sp. BCC1988, assembly GCF_905339895.1. Taxonomy (NCBI): domain Bacteria; kingdom Pseudomonadati; phylum Pseudomonadota; class Betaproteobacteria; order Burkholderiales; family Burkholderiaceae; genus Burkholderia; species Burkholderia sp. BCC1988. The sequence continues at coordinate 10,817 of NZ_CAJPHA010000030.1, read as the reverse complement.
CCATGTAGCCGGCAAAGTTCGACGACGCTGCAAACGGCTGGACAGCTTCAATATACGGGTCGTATTGACGTCCGACGGTGACTGCCCCGAGATTATCCGAAGACAAGCCCACGTAGGCCTGACGCCCAAACTCCGCGCCCCCTTGGGCAAAAGTACCGTTGTTCGCAAAAAACCCGTTTTCCAGCACAAACACCGAGCGGAGGCCGCCTCCGAGGTCCTCGGCGCCGCGCAGCCCCCATCGACTCCCAGATAGTCCGCTCGCGTGTCCATCCTGCAAGGCAACTTGACTACCTCCACTGTGTTGACCGCGAACCGTACCAGTCTGCGCACTGTTTGCATACGTCAAGCCAAGGTCTATGATCCCGTATAACGTCACGCTGCTTTGGGCGTGCGCGCATACGCATGTCGCGGAAATCGCGGAAAGCAAAATCGTCTTTTTCATGCTGTCTCCAAATTAAAAATTTAGTTTTCCTTATTTATTACTGCCCCGGTACTTTCTGGATGACCGAGTGGACCATGCATCGAGTCAGAAGCAGCGGCGCTCTCTCACCCAGAACATTGCTACTGTTGCAACGGCGGGACCGGCTGCAAGAGCAGCGAATGCAACCGCGAAGGAGTTGGTTTCCTGGTAGACGACACCCACCACCAGAGGCACGATGACACTTCCCAGTTGCCAAAAAGCATTCGTCAATCCGTACGCTGACCCAATCATCCGAGGACCCGCGATCTCGGCCACCATCGCGACGATCAAGGGGGTATAGATAAATGCAGTGACGCCAAGAACGGGAGCTGCGACCATAAACGCGGCTTCCGACTTCAGGTTTCCGAATACCAGGAGCATGGAAGCGAAGGATGCAAAGCAGATGAGCAGTATGGCTTTGCGTTTTCCTCCGAGAACATCGGAGACGAATCCAATCATGGGCTTTGAAAAAATTGCTCCCACTCCGAACATGACGCCAATCAGGCCCGCGGAGGACGCCGACATTCCATGCCCCTTCACCATCAGTGCATTGACCCAGAAGGCGAATCCCCATGTTCCCCAAAGTGCGCCAAAACCGACCAAAGCCAGCAATAGTAGATCGCGGTTCCGAGACAACGAGGACAGGCTCGCGCCTGTTTCGACGGCTGAGCCGATTGTGGACAGATTCTTGTCACGCACAATCGCGAGGCACACGATACCGACCGCCGCTGTGGCTGCGCCCAAGACTTGATAAACACCGATCCAACCCACTCTTTCCGTCAGATAAGGAACCGTGGCGTTGGTGATGACAACACCAACAGACGACGCCGTCGTCAGCAAACCCATCGCGCGTCCACGCGTCTTGAAATCGAACCAGGTAGCAGTAAGCTTCACGCAGGCGGAATAGTCCGCGCCGGCTGCAAGCCCCATCAGCACTTGGATGGCTAACCCCGATTTGATGCTCGTCGCGTAGCCGAAGGCAAAGGTCGCCAGCCCGAGCGGGATCAATGCATATCCGAGCATCCGGCTCGCTCCAAATTTGTCCGTCGCTAGGCCGCCGATGGCATTCGAAACCACGTATCCAACGTAGAACGCCGTAACGAAGGCCCCAAGCCCGGAAATTGGGACTGCAAGCGATCCGCCGACCTTCAGAGCGAGATTCGCCCATGCAAGGCGGTCGACGAAGGCAAACAAAAGTCCCAACCAGGCAAGTGCCAGCACGATCCATCGATAGGCGGGTAACTCGGTCAATGCCGAGACTGACGATTCCTTCAAAGACTTAGTACGTAGCATTGCGCGTCTCCTTTATTGGAAGTCTGCGTTGGACTTCCTGTATTGGCTCGCTAATTCAAGCGTCGATTTGCACCGCGCGGGTCGCGGTACGGCGTGGCCTTCAACGCTTTCTCATTCCCCCGAGAAACACTCCTTGTGCGACAAGCATCTGCTGAAGTTGTGGAATATCGATCTCAGCGGTAGGAACGCCTTCGCGAAGCGCGAGCTCAGCAGCGGCGCCAGCCGCTTCACCCATTACGAAGCATCCGCCCGTTACCCGTGCAGCAGATTGCGCATCGTGCGTCATCGACGCGCAACGCCCCGCGACGAGCAGATTGGAAACGGCGGTACCGTCGGCGCGTTGTGGGATCATCATCCGGTAAGGGAGTTGGTTGTACCCGCGCGACTCCGGGATCGCGGGCCATTCCCAGACGACGTCCCCGGCTATGTGCTTTTCGAGCGGCCAGCCGTTGACACCAATGGTGTCTTCAAAGTTTGCGCATTCCAGTACGTCGGCCGCAGTCAACATGTATTGCCCGACGATGCGCCTTGTCTCGCGGATACCGAGCTGAGGAGCGATGTCGAGTACGTAGGATTTCTGGAATCCCGGAATCTCGTTGCGAAGGAACTTGATGTACTCGATAATTTGACGTCGGCCCTCGAGTTCGCCGGCGCTTAATGCACAAGCATCCGTACCATCGATTGCCCGACCCTGCGCGTCTGCCAACTGAGTAACATTCGCCCGCCACTCCGTAGGATTTTTCTGTGGGCGAACGATTGCTCCACGGCGCGGGAATCTGTACTTGCCGCTCTTCTCCGTCTGACGCATTACCTCGGGAATCTTGAGCCACGCCTCACCAGCCTCTTCCGGGTCTACACCGCCGATACGGAACATAAGGCTGGGATACAGCATATCGCCTGCGTCAGTACCTTTCTCGAATGCGACTCCGGACCACTGCGCGAGATCAGCGTCTCCCGAACAGTCGATGAAGATTCCCCCCCTAACGGCGATCCTGCCCGACTTTGTTTCGAGCAAGAGGGTGTCAATGCCGCCTTGGTCAGTAAGCGTCACCCCCACGGCGAGTGCATGGAAAAGAATACCCACGCCTGCGGCCTCCAGCATGGCATCAGCCGCACATTTGAACGCAGACATGTCATAAGACAGCGCATAGACTTTTCCGAAAATCAGATGGGGCTTGTTGAGACCGTCCAAGTCGCGCATGCGGTCCAGCAGTTCATCGGTAACGCCGTGCACGACCTGTTTAATCTCACCATGCACGTTCGCATAGAGACCACAGAAGTTAGTGACCCCTGCCGCAGTCCCCATACCCCCAAGAAAGCCATAACGCTCAATAATGAGCACGCTGGAGCCATTCCTCGCAGCGCTCGTGGCAGCAGCGATGCCAGCAGGACCTCCGCCCAGAACCACAACGTCAAATTCTCCGAACAGCGAAACTGTTCTGGGCGGCTCAAGGATCTTGTCAGAGGAATTGCGCATCATCGTCCGTTCCAGTCGTGGAGCAACCCATCCGACCGAGCGGCGTACTGGTTGTCTCCTGTTGTTTGTCCCCGGCCCATCGCCGAGTCCCATGTGATTTCGCTTGATCTTATCTGATGCGATTCGCGATCAGTTACGCTATATTGGAGCCATAGCTTTCGCGATTTGGAACAAGTATGGACACGCTGCAGAACCTTCGCGCTTTTCTGGCAGCCGCTCGTCACGGCAGCTTTTCCGAGGCGAGCCGCCAGTTGCACGTTGTTCCGTCAGTGATTGCAAAGCGGGTTTCGGAGCTCGAGCGAATGCTGCGCACGCAGCTCTTCACTCGATCCACGAGAAAAGTTTCGCTGACCGATGCCGGGCAAAAGTTCCATGTGCATGCCAACGCGCTCGTTGCGGAGTTCGACGCTGTGCTAAGCAGCATGACGCGTCAGGCCGGTACCATTGAAGGCCACCTTAGGGTGAAGATGCCGACCACGCTCACCGTCTTGCACCTCGCGAGAGTCGTCAGTGCGTTCCAAAGGAAGCACGAACGCATCACTATGGAAGTCGTGCTCGTAGATCGATCGATCAACCCGGTCGAAGAAGGCTACGACGTTGTCATCACCGGTCTGGCCGAGAGTTACGAGGGGGTGATAGACATCCCGCTATGTCCGTTAAAACGGATTCTTTGCGCTTCGCCAGACTATTTATCGAAAAAAGGCCTACCAGATCACCCGCGCGCCCTTGCAGATCACGAATGCCTGGTCTTCAAGCCGCAGGGCCCTTCGTGGCAATTCGAAAGCGCCAGCGGCCCCATCAACGTTGACGTTCATCAGAAGCTGACGACAAACGATAACTCCGTACTGTTTACATCTTGCTGCGCCGGCGCGGGGATTGCCGTATTACCGGAGTATCTTGTTCGATCCAGCTTGAAAAGCGGCGAGCTGCTGACCATGTTGGACGACTTCCCTCTTCGCGCAACGTGGATCAAAGCATTGGTACCGAAAAGGCGACAGGATATGCCGCACATTGCCGCCTTCACGAGTTGGATGCACGCTCACTTGAGTGGGACCGCTCCTTGGGACGAAGGCGCGTGATCGATAAGAGCCCCGACACCTCATATATAGACTTTATCGATGGTGAGGGCACCTCTTAGGGCAGGCCGACCATCGCCGCACTTTCTCGCCACAATAGATCCTGCGCGTCTCGGCTTCGCGCTAGTTCCGACGGATCAGGAAACTTCGGCTCCCCTTTGACGAGCGAGATGTAAATCCGACCGCGAGGTGGAGTGACGGCGCCGAGCGCGACGTCCGCCAGCGCTTCTCCAGAGCGGTCGGGCGTGCCTATGACGTATTCGGGTCGAAACAAGCCAATCACTCGGAAGACCGTGTGCATGAGGAGGGTCATCAGAGCGCGTTTCGCACCGGAGGCATCACGACCGAGAGAGGTACCCGCAGTGAGTCCGGGACTGAAGGCGATTATGGTTATCCGACGCGCCTTGACTTCTTCCAATGCCGAGAAGGACTGCGCGGTCAACAAGTTGCACAGCTTAGAGGCGGCGTAGGCGCGAATTCCGGAGCCAAAGCCACCCTTGCTCGGATGCGCGAGTACGTGAGGGTCGAGCGTTTTAGGTGCGATCGGCGTCATGGCCGGATCGTGCGTTTCACTCGTAGTGATCACCACCCTCCCCTCGCTAGCAATACAGGGAAGCAGAAGTCTAGCAAGCAAATAGTGAGCGAGATGGTTGACCGCGAACGTCAGCTCGTAGCCTTCCGCGCTCCGACCGTCGGTATTGGAAGTCTGCATACCGGCGTTGAGGACGAGTATGTCAATCCTGGCTTCGCCGAGCTGCTGTTTCACCGCATCGGCGAATTGGCGAACACTGTCGAGCGAGGCAAGATCGAGCGATACGACTTCGACGCCGCGCGGCGCTGGTCGTCCGGTGCCCCGGGCACCGATTATGACCCGCGTGCTGGGCCGGGCAGCGATGTGCTGCAAGGCATATGCGCCGAGTCCCGCTGTAGCGCCTGTCATGACGACAACGCGTTGCTGTTTGGCTATATCCACGATTGCGTGCCTTGCCTTATGTCGATTGTCCAAAGTGTCACCGGCTGAGCTTCAGGTCGGGCTTATCTCCCTCCCAACTCTGAATCCCTCCGGGAACCTCACGAAAGCGAAGGCACTTAGCCATCAAGGTGCCCGAGATACACATTGCATCCCCTTTGACCACCCACTTGACGGACAACGTGAACAGCAAAGGCCCATGTATGCTCCCGGTGCCGTCCTTGTTCAGCGTGAGCTTGAAGGTCCTGCCACTCGGCGCAACGGCCGACCAGGGAACGCCATCTGCGAGCAAGGCGACTGCTGACTGCGGCGGCAGATAGGCCTCGTCCTCTTCGGCCAACGTAGAGATCGTGGTAAGCATTGAGATAGCTGCCACCACGAGTCTTAGATGTGCCTTCATATTCAGCTCCTCTCTTTGCGCTACCCGGGCGGCAGTCGAGCTACCCGTCCTGTACAGGCCTCGGTTGCCAAACTGACGCCGCCTCTGACATCATCCTCAAGCTCAATCCCTCGATTTATTATCAATTGATAATGAAACAGCTGTCAAGATCAACCCGCGGCTCGGCCATATCGGGCAAAACTCGCGCATCGACGACCGGCCTTCAGTTGCTCGCCGGATTCATGACCCTGCGGAAGGGCCTGAGACAATGGATGCACGCGAACATGCCCACCGGCGGCGGGATGACCGTCCCCCGCGCCAGCCTGCTTCTGGGCCTCACGCTCAAGAACGAACCGGTCGGCATGAGCGAACTCGGCGAGTCGCTCGGGATGTCACCCAGAAACATGACTGTGCTTGTGGATGGACTTGAGAAAGAAGGCCTCGTCCGTCGCGTCGGCCATCAACAAGACCGGCGGGTCAAACTGGTCGAGCTCACCGAGGCTGGCAAGCAGGTCGCGGAGCAGGAGATTGGGCCATCGCAATTGGCGGCGGCGGCATTGTTCGACGATCTCACGCCCCAAGAGCGAGCGCAGTTGCTGAGCTTGCTGCAGAAGGTAGCCGATTGCTTGCGCGCTCGCGGCATTGACGTCCGATCCGGCGAACAAGGTTGATTGTCAGCCTCGCCGAAAACGGCCACCACTTTGTGTGGCGAGTGGCATTGCAGCAACCCCGCAGGAAGGCAGCGCAACCACTAGGCCGGCCGCGATCAGCGCGCCGACGCGCGCCAAGCGGCAGATCATCGGCCCAACGCCCGATTCAGGCGAGGTCGGTATGGTCTTCGTCGGTGAGACGGACGCCCCCGGCCGCGACATTTTCCTCAAGGTGCTCGAGCGAGCCCGTGCCAGGAATTGCCAGCATCACAGGGGACAACGCCAGCAACCACGCAAGCGCGATCTGAGAGGACGTGGTGCGATGCCGCTTTGCCACTCGGGCAAGGCGTCCATCGTCGATCTTGCCCATGCCGCCGCCAAGCGGAAAGAACGGGCAGAAGGCGATGCCGGCAGCCTCGCATGTTTTTAGCAAGCTCAGATCCTCGCGCTTGGCGATATGGAAGTAGTTCTGAACAGCCGCGACCGGGGCGATGGCCCGGGCCTCGGCAAGGTGATCGCCATCGACGTTGCTGATGCCAAGGTGGCGGATGAGGCCTTCTTCACGCAGCGCGGCCAGCGCCTCGAAGCGCTCGGCCAAGGACTCGCCGTGCGGCACCGTCATCTCGCCGATGCGCAGGTAGACCAAGTCGAGACTGTCCAGCCCCAGGCTCGTCAGATTTTCTTCGACGAGCTTGCGCATCTCGGCAGGCTTGGCGGGCCGATGGCTGCCATCCGGGTTGAACACAACGCAGACCTTAGTCGCGATCACCAGGCCGGCCGGATAGGGATGCAGAGCTTCGCGGATGAGAGCGTTGGCGCGTACGGCGCCATCGCTGCTCTGGTAGAACTCCGCCGTGTCGATCAGGTTGACGCCGAGCTCGACAGCTCGGCGCAGCACCGCACGACCTGCTTCCGGGTCGCGCGCCGGGCCGCGAAAGCCATTGCATGGCAGGCGCATGGCCCCGAAGCCGAGCCGGTTGATGGAAAGATCCCCGCCAAGGCGGAAGTCATGCGGAATGGCAATGGATGGGTTCATGTCGTGTTCCTAGCAGGGAGATGTTCACGCGGGGAGGCGCGACTCAAGCGCCTGCGAGCCGTTCGGCAATCCGATCGAAGATGTACTCGGTGGCCGTGGCGTAACCACCGATCTGGCAATGCGACTGCGCCGTCGAGCTGTCATCAAACAACAGATATTCCTTGGGGCACTGCAAGGCGTCGTAGAACGGCTTGGCTCCGTGGAAGACCTCGCCGGTGCCGTCCAATACGAGCGTTTCGCACGTCACCTTGTCCAGAATGGCCGAGTTGTCATATGGCTGGAGAGCTTGCACCACATCCCTGATCGTGTTCGGCACGCCATGCTTCCACGCGTAATCGCGCACCAGGTTGCGCATTTGCTCCGGAATCTCGTCAAGTGCACGATCGCTGAAGCGCTCCAGTTGCGCGATGATTTGACGCCCCCAGCTGATGTTGCCGGGGTCGGTGATGCAGACCTTGATACGCTTGTCGAACGCGGCGGCGCGCGGCGCCAGATAGCCGCCGAAGCTCAGTCCCATCAGAGCGATGTTGAAAGCGTCGATCTCGGCAAATCTCTCCAGCGCAAAGTCGATCAAAGGGCTTACGACCTTCTCCCAGTCGGGCCGGAAGGTGAAATTATTCAGCCGCAGCGCGAACCCCTGGCCTGGACCATCGTAGGTCAGGCAGTGAATGCCTCGCTGAAGCGCGCCATCGCAAACCCATCGGGTATCTTCGGCCCAAGTGTCCCGGCCGGGCGTGACGATGAGCAGCGGCGCCTTTTTCCCTGCATGGGGTGATCTGTAGAAGTAGCCGGGAAGGAAGCCGTCCTCGTAGGGGATTTCGATGCGCTCGCCGGGGTAACCGGACAGTTTGATATAGCGCTGGTAGCTCGAGGCGCTAGCGACCGCATACACTTTCATGCGCTTGTCCTTGAAGTCGCTGAAATACAACAGCGCGCAGCGCCAGTAGGTAGAGGCCCTGAGGTAGGCGCTGGCCGCGGTCACGCGCTTACCTTTTCGGTCCGCTTCTTCGGCCCTGTCTTGCAGACGGCCTGCCAGCGCGGCCCAGGCTTTGATCCAGACCTCTTCGTCGCTGCCTTCGAGTTGATACACCACGTCCATGACCTCTCCGAAATCAGTCATGCCGTAGGGCATCAGGCTCAATATGTGTTTGACCAGCGCATCGATCAGCACATTGCCGTTGAAGAAGCCGGGTTGCGCCCAATGATTTGCCACCAACGCCGATGTCGCCGTACTGGCGTTTTCGCCGAGCGCTTTTCCGATGCCGGCGTGCTTTTCCTGATCGTCCATAAGTGCTTACCTCGATCGTTACTACTCTGACGTTGATTTCGCCTTGGCTCGGCTAGCGAGACCCTGACCGTCACCGAAGCATGAGACGAGGGCTAGACACCACTCGTAAAAACTGTTGTTCTCATTTCCCGCACGGGTTCGGTCCCACCGCGTGATGCTCAGTACAGAAGAGGCTTTACGGCACGGTCGACAATTTCGTCGACCTCGCTCGGACAAGCTCGTTATTGCTCGCCAGCAGGCTGATAAAGCGTTCGTTCGGTTATTTGATTGGGATTGCAATACATATCTCTACAGTGCCGTTTGTACATAGCGAAATGTCGTGATACATGGGCCCCGTGAGCTCCGCAATTTCAGGCGGCGGCCGCGTGCTGCGGCCGCGACTAGAAGATCAACACGGTCCTACCTCTCGCTCCGTTCTCTACAGCTGCGATAGTCGCAACTGCATCCGAGAAGGGCCTCTCCCGGGCGATCACCGAATTCAATCGGCCCTGACCCGCGAGTGCGGCGATTTCGGAAAGATGCCTTGTGCCCATAGTCGCGAACGCCAGTTTGTATCGGGGCGACAGCATTCCTCGTAGCATCCTGCGTGGCGTCGGGTTAATGTCAACGAATACTCCCCTTGGCTTGAGCATGGCCAGCCCCCGACCCACCTCTAAGGTTCCGGCAGTATCAAAAATTGCGTCGAACGAGCCTGAACCGCGCCAATCGCTTTCATTGGCGTAGTCGAAGACAGGATTGACGCCAGCCAGCCTTGCACTTTGCATAGATGCTCGGCTGCACGAGCCTGCCACGCTCGCCCCATGCGCCAGCGCCAATTGGACTGCCGACGTTCCCACCGCGCCAGTGCAACCGTTGATTAGTACGCGAGACTCGTTGGATACCCGCGCCTTGACAAGCAATGCGGCCCACGCAGTAGTAGCGGGAATCGGCAGGCATGCGGCCTCGGCGAACGAAAGCCGCGAGGGTTTTTTCGCCACAAAGCGAGCTTCCGTCACGATTACTTCTGCAAAAGCCCCTGGGTTATACGCGCTCATTGTGCCGAACACCTCATCTCCGGCCGCGATGTTACGCACGTCGTCGCCTACCGCTTCCACCACACCCGCGAAATCGGACCCCATCCCCTTCGGAAATGCACCGTTCATAAGGAACTTCATGGCCCCTTGGCGCTGCTTCCAATCCAGCGGGTTGATCGCCGCTGCCCGAACCCGCACCCTGACCTGTCCCCGCTTCAACGCTGGGACTTCGTATTCCCCCATGTACATCGTGGAACTCGCGCCGTAGCGGTCGAATTGAACTCTCTTCATCGATGGACTCTCATTTTGCACTCAGTGCAAACTATATTACACCCAGTGCAACTTTTCAATGGGTGTAATTTTGTGTCACAATCGCGCCATGGAACCCTTGAATCAAGAACAGGACGGACTGCGAGAAAGGAAGCGTCGCGACACACTCCAGCGCATCGCCGAGAAGGGACTTGAGCTCTTTATCGCAAACGGATACGAAGAGACGACGCTCGATGACATCAGTGCCGCCGCGGGCATATCACGACGGACGTTCTTTCACTATTTCAAGTCGAAGGACGAGATCCTGCTTGCCTGGCAAAGCGGCCTAATCGAATCTCTTCGTAGCGCTGTCTTGGCGGAAGCAACAGATCAGTCTCCTTTGGACGCCCTCGCGAACGCGCTGCTGAGGCTGGCCGCGCCTTACGAGGGCGACACCGCTATTGTCATGGCCCGAGTTATCAAATCAAGCGAGCAACTCCGGGTAGCCAACCAGGTCAAATTCCTACAACTTGAGCACGCTGCATTCGAGGCGCTCTGTCATCTTTGGCCGCAAAATAGCCGGCGTGAGCGTCTGCGAATGATCGCAATGGTCGGCGTGGGCGTCCTGCGTGTTGCGATCGACGAATGGATCGACGAGGGAGGCAAGCGGTCGTTCCCCTCGCGGCTAAAGCGCGCACTCGCGAGTTTACGTGCCGAGCTAGATGGGATGCCGGACTAGAACGCAGCCAAAATTAACCGCCTCGGCTCGGCGTTACCTGCCCATCGGCAGGCGGCACTTCACCGAGAGCCCGGTGAGGCCGACTCTCGTTGTATTCGACCCGCCATCGTTCAATCTGCTCCCTGGCGTCGGCCAGCGATGTGAACCAGTGCACGTTCAGGCATTCATCGCGTAGCGTGCCGTTGAA